>JBEGTX010000320.1:0-6211 GCA_041179165.1 Pseudomonadota bacterium
ACAACGATTCGGCAACGAAGGATGGCACCCCGAATCGCCTCAGCCCGAAGGGTTGGGCCTGAAAGGGCGTCCCGGCGTCGTTGCAAATGCTCGCCGGGTGTACAACCCGGCTGCGCTTTGCGCCTAGCCGGCCCACCCTTTCAGGCCCAACGCGGGTCCTCTTTCTGCCGCCCAGGCTCCTAGAGCGAAGCGCATTGCCTAGAGCCCGCGGATCTGGCTTTGCCAGGCCGCCAGGCGGGCGCCCCTTGGGGGCAGGAGCGCAGCGACTGGGGGGCCTCATCACCCGCGGAAATTCATCGTGCGTCGATACCACAGATGGAACTGCTCCATGCCGTCTTCCATCGGCGATTGATACGGCCCCACCTGGTTGTCGCCGCGCTCGTACAGCGCCTTGCGGCCGGCGTCCATGCGCATGGCGATCTCGTCGTCTTCGACGCAAGTCTCGAGGTAGGCCGCCTGATGGGCTTCGACGAACTCGCGCTCGAAGGCCGTGATCTCTTCGGGGTAGAAGAACTCCACCACGTTGATGGTCTTCTGCGGTCCCTTGGGGTACAGCGTGGAGACCACGAGCACATGCGGGTACCACTCGATCATCACGTTCGGGTAGTAGGTGAGCCAGATGGCGCCGGTGGTGGGCGGCACGCCGTCGCGGAAGGCCAGCACCGCGTCGTGCCACTTGCGGTAGACGTCGGACCCCGCCTTGGCCAGCGCGTTGTTCGCCCCGACGGTTTGCACCGAATGGTGGCGGCCGAACTCCCAGGCCAGGTCGGAGCAGGTGACGAACTGGCTCAGGCCCGGATGGAACGGACCCACGTGGTAGTCCTCGAGATAGACCTCGATGAAGGTTTTCCAGTTGTAGTCGCACTCGTGCACGTGCACGCGGTCGAGCACGTGGCCGCTGAAGTCGAGTGCTGCGCGGGGGCCGAGCGCCGACAGCTCGGCCGTGATGTCACGGCCGTTGTCTTCGAAGATCAGGCCGTTCCAGTTGCGCGTTTTGTAGGTGTCGAGGTGCAGGCAGGGGTCTTGCGCGAAGTGCGGCGCCCCGATGAGCTCGCCTTGGAGGTCGTAAGTCCAGCGGTGCAGCGGACACACGATGTTGCGCCCGGTGTTGCCGCGGCCCTTGAGCATGATGGCCTGCCGGTGGCGGCACACGTTGGACAGCAGCTGCACGCCGCCGGCCGTGCGCACCAGCGCCCGGCCCTCGCCCTCTTGGGGCAGGGCGTAGTGGTCGCCGATTTCAGGCACGGCCAATTCGTGTCCCAGATAGCGTGGGCCATGCTGGAAAACGAGTTCCATTTCGCGGCGATGGAGATCGTCGTCGAAGTAGGAAGCAACCGGGAGTTGTGAGCAATGCTGCTCGAGAGCGGGGAGCTTGAGGCTCAGGTCAGACATGATCCCGAGGATTCCTATAACCGATGTCAACGTGCCACCCGTCAGGCCGAACCTGCTCGTGTGGGATGTCTCTGCTGCGCACGGCGCGTTTTGATCAGCGAGGGCGGGATTGTACCCAGGTCCGGTGACGTACGGGGTGAACGGTCATTTCCGGGCCCCCTGGGCAGGGGTGAACAGGCATCTTTGCGGCATTGCAGCAACAAGAACGGCCGGGGCCTGACTACAATCCGCGCTTTATCTCGCACGATGGCCAAAGCTTCTCCCTCCCCCGCAGCCGCGCCCACGCCGGCTGATCTTCCCGCCAGCTACGAAGAGGCCCTGGCCGAACTCGAACGCCTGGTGGGCGCGATGGAGGGCGGCCAGCTCCCGCTGGAGGCCCTGTTGGGCAGCTACAAGCGCGGTGCCGAGCTCTTGAATTTTTGCCGCTCGCGACTGGAGGCTGTCGAGGCCCAGGTCCAGTTGCTCGAAGACGGCCAGTTGAAACCCTGGGGTGATGCATGAGTGTGTTTCCGAACACCGTGGACGCTGCGTTGCAGCCCCATGACTTGTTTGAAGCGTGGCAGCGCGATGAGCTGAATGCGGTGGAGTCGGCCTTATCGCACTGGGTGCCTGGGGCCGATGCGCCCGCGGGCCTCGGCCACGCCATGCGCTACGGCGTGCTCGATGGCGGCAAGCGGCTGCGTCCGCTGCTGGTGCTCGCGGCGGCCTTGGCCGTGAACGGCCAGCGCGAGGCCGCCATGCGCGCGGCCTGTGCGGTGGAGTTGATTCACGCCTACTCGCTCATCCATGACGACATGCCTTGCATGGACAACGACGTGCTTCGCCGCGGCAAGCCCACGGTGCACGTGCAGTTCGGCGAGGCCCAGGCCATGTTGGCGGGCGACGCCATGCAGGCCCTGGCCTTCGAAGTGCTGACCCCCGACGACGGCGTGCCCCCGAAGCTGCAGGCCCGCCTGTGTTCGCTGCTGGCCCGCTCGGCCGGCCACGCGGGCATGGCCGGCGGCCAGGCCATCGACCTGGCCAGCATCGGCGTGCCCTTGAATGAAACCGCCTTGCGCGACATGCACCACCGCAAGACGGGTGCGCTGTTGCAGGCCAGCGTGCTGATGGGTGCCGCCTGCGGCGAGCTGTCGGAATCGGGCTGGCAGGCGCTGTCGGAGTACGGCGACGCCGTGGGCCTGGCCTTCCAGGTGGTCGACGACATCCTCGATGTGACGCAGGCCTCTGAAACGCTGGGCAAGACGGCTGGCAAGGACCTGGACAACAACAAGCCGACGTATGTGAGCATTCTCGGCCTGCCCGCCGCGCGTGCGCATGCCGAGGAGCTGCGGCGCAAGGCGCAGGCGGCGCTGGCGCGCAGTGGGTTGGGGCATGTGGAGTGGTTGCGTGTCCTGGCGGACAAGATCGTAGAGCGGGATTGTTAGCCCCCCAGTCGCTGCGCTCCTGCCCCCGAGGGGCTGAGCCCGGACTTGAACAGTCCCTATGGACTGTCCATGCCTGGCGAAGGGCTGAGCCTCTGGCTCAGCGCGGCCTGCAAGGCACGCCTGGCGGCCTGGCAGAGCCAGATCCGCGGGCGTTGGGCAATGCGCTTCGCTCTAGACTTTTGTCTCTGCGATGTGGGCTCGTTTCGCATTGCCCTCTTGGCGGGACGGTGGGTGCTTGGATTTGAGTTCTGACTGACTGCGGCGCTTTGCGGTGCGGTCTGTTCAAATGGAATGCTTTTGGGATGAGGGGTGCCGTGTGGTGTCCCTGACCATTTTCCGGCTGTGACCGGGAAGGCAAATTTTGTGGATGGCCTGCGTGTGCGGGCCTGGCGGGAATTGACATGAATCATGCGTTGTTGAATACCATCGACGGGCCGGCAGACCTGCGGTCGCTGTCGCGGCTGGAGCTCAAGCAGCTGGCGGTGGAGTTGCGTGACTACCTGCTGCATTCGGTGTCGCAGACGGGCGGGCATTTGTCGTCCAACCTGGGCACGGTGGAGCTCACCATCGCCTTGCACCATGTGTTCAACACGCCGCGTGACCGGCTGGTGTGGGACGTGGGTCATCAGACCTACCCCCACAAAATCTTGACGGGCCGTCGCGACCGCATGTCCACCTTGCGCCAGCAGGGCGGGCTGTCGGGCTTTCCGCGCCGCGACGAGAGCGAGTTCGATACCTTCGGCACCGCCCACTCGTCCACGTCCATCTCGGCCGCTCTTGGCATGGCCGTTGCAGCTTCGATGAAGGGCGAAGACCGACGTTCGGTTGCCATCATCGGCGACGGCGCCATGACGGCCGGCATGGCCTTCGAGGCGCTCAACAACGCAGGCGTGTCGCAGGCCAACATGCTGGTGGTGCTGAACGACAACGACATGTCGATCTCGCCGCCAGTGGGCGCGCTCAATCGCTACCTCGCCCGCCTGCTGACGGGCAAGTTCTACTCGGCCGCGCGCGACACCGCCAAGACCGTGCTCAAGAACGCCCCGCCGCTGTTCGAACTCGCACGCCGCCTTGAAGAGCATGCCAAGGGCATGGTCGTGCCATGCACGATTTTCGAAGAGTTCGGCTTCACGTACTACGGCCCCATCGACGGCCACGACCTCGATTCGCTCGTGCCCACGCTCGAGAACTTGCGTGACCAGAAGGGCCCGCTGTTCCTGCATGTGGTCACCAAGAAGGGCTACGGCTACAAGCTCGCCGAAGCCGACCCAGTGGCCTACCACGGCCCCGGCAAGTTCAATCCGGCTGAAGGCCTGAAGAAGCCGACCACGCCGGCCAAGACCACCTTCACCCAGGTGTTCGGCCAGTGGCTGTGCGACATGGCCGCGGCCGATGAACGTCTGGTCGGCATCACGCCGGCCATGCGTGAAGGCTCGGGCATGGTCGAGTTCGAGCAGCGCTTCCCCAAGCGCTACCACGACGTCGGCATCGCTGAGCAGCATGCGGTGACGTTCGCAGGCGGCCTCGCCTGCGAAGGGCTCAAGCCGGTGGTCGCCATCTACTCGACCTTCCTGCAACGCGCCTACGACCAGCTCATCCATGACGTGGCCATCCAGAACCTGCCCGTCGTGTTCGCGCTCGACCGCGCCGGCCTGGTGGGCGCCGATGGCGCCACGCATGCGGGCAACTACGACATCGCCTTCCTGCGCTGCATTCCGAACATGAGCGTGCTCGCGCCGGCTGACGAAAAAGAGTGCCGCCAGCTGCTGAGCACGGCGTATGCGCACCCACATCCCACCGCCGTGCGCTACCCGCGTGGCGCGGGCGCCGGTGCGGCCATCGAGACTGAACTCAGCACGCTGCCCTGGGGCAAGGGTGAGGTTCGCCGCCGCGGCCAGCGCGTGGCGATTCTGGCCTTCGGCACCTTGCTGTACCCGGCCCTCGAAGCGGCCGAGAAGCTTGATGCCACCGTGGCCAACATGCGTTTCGTGAAGCCGCTCGATGTGGCGCTCGTCACTGAACTGGCGCGAACCCATGACGCCATCGTCACGGTCGAAGACGGCTGCGTGATGGGTGGTGCCGGCAGTGCCGTGCTCGAGGCCTTGCAGGCCGCAGGCATCGTGGTGCCAGTGCTGGTGCTCGGCCTGCCTGATGACTTCGTAGAACACGGAGACCCCGTCAAGCTGATGAGCCAGTGCGGGCTCGACGCCGCAGGCATCGAAGCCTCGGTGACCAAGCGCTTCGGCGCGCGCCCTGCGCTGCTGCGCCCCGCGGCCAACCATTGACCGCTCGCCCGAGCGGCCCCTTCCCACTGATGACCCCTTGCCGGAGCGCAAGAGGGTCCTCAGGTAGCATCGCCGCACCATGAATTGGCCTTACGAACTACAGATCGGGTGGCGCTACACCCGTGCGGGACGCACCGGCAGGCGCAACGGTTTCATCTCCTTCATCTCTGGCGTGTCGATGCTCGGCATCGCCATCGGCGTGGCCGCGCTCATCATCGTGCTGTCGGTGATGAACGGCTTCCAGAAAGAAGTGCGTGACCGCATGCTGGCCGCCGTTGCGCACGTGGAGGTCACCGACTCGGCTGGCTCCGCTTTGCCAGACTGGCGCGCCGCGGCCCAGCGCGCTCGCCAGAACCCGCAGGTGGTCGGTGCGGCTCCGTTCATCGCCATGCAGGCCTTGGTGGCGCGCGGCGAAGACATGCGCGGCGCCGTCATCCGCGGAATCTCTCCCGATGAAGAGGCCACCGTCACCGACGTGGCCGCCCAGTTGCGCGACACCACGCTCAAGCAGCTTCGTCCCGGCGAGTGGGGCATCGTGCTGGGCATCCAGCTCGCCCGCGAGCTCGGGGTCATGACCGGCGACCACGTCACCATCGTGGCGCCCGGCGGGCAGGTCACGCCGGCCGGTGTGGTGCCGCGCCTCAAGCAGTTCACCGTGGTCGGCCGCTTCGACGCGGGGCACTACGAATACGACAGCGCGCTGGCGCTGATCCACCTTGACGATGCCGCGCGGCTGTTTCGAGTCGAAGGGCCGACCGGCGTGCAACTGCGCCTGAAAGACTTGCACCAGGCGCCCGAAGTGGCGGCGCAGTTGTCGGCCGAGCTCGGGCCCCAGGTGATGGTGCGCGACTGGACGCGCACCAACCGCAACTGGTTCTCGGCCGTGCAGCTGGAGAAGCGCTTGATGTTCATCATCTTGACGCTGATCGTTGCCGTGGCGGCGTTCAACCTCGTCTCCACACTCGTGATGACCGTCACCGACAAGCGTGCCGACATCGCCATCCTGCGCACCCTGGGCGCGAGCCCGCGCTCCGTCATGGGCATCTTCATGGTGCAGGGCGCGGCTTCGGGCGTGATCGGCACCTTTGCCGGCGTGCTCTTCGGCCTGCT
>JBEGTX010000321.1:0-3600 GCA_041179165.1 Pseudomonadota bacterium
TGTGCATGGCCGGGGCGATGTGTCAGAACGGCTCGTCGGGATCGAACTCCGGCGGCGCCTGATCAGGCATGAGTTGTTCTCGCCAGGCCTGCTGCATTTGCGGCCCGTAGGCGGCCCACAGTGCCTGGCGCATGGCCTGCAGGCATTCGGCGACGGCCAACGCTTGCTCAGGTGTCCAGTGCTTGGGCACGACCGCCGCGGCAGCCGTTGTCGGCGATGGCGATGGCGATGCGCTCATGCGACGGCCTTGCGAGACCGCGCCGGCACTGCTTTGCCCGAGCGCGCAGCCAGGCGCTGCGCCTCGCGCTCCTGGGCCTCCTTGGCACGGTAGGAGTCGCCGTCGATGCGCACCACCTCGGCGCGGTGCATCAGCCTGTCGATCAAGGACACCACGCAGGCCGCGTTGGGGAAGACCTCGCCCCAGTCGGCGAAGGCCCGGTTGGTGGTCACCACCGTGCTCTTGTGCTGGTAGCGCCGGCTGACCAGCTCGAACAGCAGATCGGCGTGCCGGTTCGAATACGACAGGTAGCCCACCTCGTCGATGATCAGCACGTCCGGGGCGGCGTACTGGCGCAGCTTGCGGCGCAGGCCCGAGTCGCTGTCCAGCGCGGCGAGTTCGCCCAGCAACTGCCCGGCGGTGGTGAACAGCGCGGTGTGTCCGGCCAGCACCGCCTGGTAGCCGATGTTGCAGGCACACATGGACTTGCCCACACCGTTGGGGCCGACCAGGACGACGTTGCTGGCGTCCTTGACGAACTCCAGCGTCATCAACTCTTCGACAGCTCCCCGGTCGATCTGCTTGGGCCAGGCCCAGTCGAAGTCGGCCAGTGGCTTGAAGCGCCCGATGTGGGCCTCGCGCAGCCGGCGCTCCAGGCTGCGGCGGCTGCGCTCGGCGGCCTCCCAGGCGAGCATTTGCGCCACCCAATGTGCCTGATCGGGCTGGGCCATCACCTCAGCCCAATGCTCAAGCAGGCCATGCAGGCGAAGTGAGGCGGCCTGCTCGCGCAGCGCGGCCGGTGTGGCGATGTCATTCATCGGTGCTCTCCGGTGGATCGGGTTGGCAGTCAGGCTGGCGGTCATAGGACCGCAGGTCGTGGGTGCGTACCGGCGCGTCGCGCTTGGCCACGTGTTCGGGCAGCACCAACGCCACGGGCGGCGGCTCGCCGCTGGCCGTGCGGGCACGCTCGAGCGCCAGGCGCACGGCGTTGGGGTGCGCCACGTCGCGCGCCAGCGCCTCGGTGATGGCCGCCTGCAGTGCGGCGCCACCCCAGCGATCCAGCAGCCGCATCAGCGTGGCGGTGATCGAGCCCAGGTTCTCGCCGCGCGCGCCGGCGCGCTGGAGCAACTCCGCGCTGGCCGGTGCAGCCTGCGCCAGGCGGTCGCAGGCGCGGTGGGCCCTGCCTGCGCGCTTGGCATCGACCAGGCGCTGCACATGGGCGCCGTCCTCGATCTGCGCGTGGCTGTCCCAGCTGCGCGGGTGGCGCGCCAGTTCGGTGGCGCCGTCGAGCACGCGCACCCACTGCTCATCGGCCAGCACCGCAAGCGTGCGCCGCACATGGGTGTGCGGCACCGAGTAGTCGTTCAGATCGAAGCGCACATAGGGCGTCTTGCCCACCTTCACGGCCACGCGCTCGCCCAGGGCGAAGGCAGTCTCGGGCAACGCCATCAAGCTGCGGCCTTCGGCCTCGAAGGCCTGGCGCACGCTCAGACGGTTGTCCTCGGGCCAACGCCGATCGGCGGCCAGGCCGGCTACCCAAGCCTGTGCCTGCGCGTTGAGGTCAGCCAAGTCGGTGAACGTCCGCCCGGCGAAGAAGCTGTCGCGGATGTAGCGTATGGAGCGCTCCACGCGGCCCTTCTCATTGCCGCGCGCTACCGCCACCGGGCGCGGCTCGAAGCGGTAGTGCGCAGCCAGAGCGAGCAGCTCGGGGTTGAAGCGGATCGCATCGCCGTAGCGCTCGAGCACGGCACTCTTCAAGTTGTCGTACAGCACGACGCGGGCCACGCCGGCGAAGGCGGCGAAGGCCTCGACGTGGCCACGCAGGAAGCTGTCCATGCGGGCGTCGAGGAAGAAGCGCAGGAAGATCATGCGGCAGTGGCTGAGCACCATCACGAAGGCCATCAGTGGGCGGCGAGCCCGGCCGATCTGCAGATGGCCGAAGTGGCCCCAGTCCACTTGCGCCTGCTCACCGGGCAGCGTGCGCAGGCGCAGGTAGGCCTCGGCGCTGGGGCGTGGGCGCAGCCCGGCGACGAGGGCGCGGAAGTGCGAGGTGCTGCCCACGTAGCCGCGCTCGGTGACCATGGCGTGTAGGCGCGCTGCGGTCAACGTCGGGAACTTGGTCAGCGTGACCACGATGAACGGCCGGTACGCATCGATGCGACTGGGCCGCAGCGGCGAAGGGTGCACCGGCGCGCAGTTGCCCGCCAGCACGCGGCGCACGACGTCGCGGTGCACATGCAGTTGCCGGGCGACGGTGCCCACGCGCCACTTCTCCACGGCATGCAGCCGCAGGATCTGCGCGACCAGATCAGGGGCTATGGTCATGGCGCCACCCAGGGCGCACCGGGTGTGCGCCAAGACGCAGGCCATGGCGCAGGAAGCCCTGGCGCACCCGGGCAGGCTGCGCCCTGGCACAGCGCCGGCACAGCCAGGGTGCGGTGGCGGCGGTCGCGGCGGTGGTCGCGACGGCGATCAGGGTGGTGGCCGCCGTATCCGCAGGCTCGGGCGCCGAGGTGGTGTGGTGTGTCCATACGGCCAGTGGAGCAGCAGCCACCCCGGGCGGGCAACCCTGGTGCGTCACGTTCTGTTGGAGGTCACCACGACCGCCATCACCGTCGCCATCACCGTCGCCATCACCGCCGTCACCTCGCGCATCGTGACGCTGGCGCCAGCGCCGCGACCGCTGGGCGTGGGCAAGCCGGCCGCGCCGAGACCGTTGGTATCGGCTCGCGCTCTCGCGCCGAGCGGCGTCGCGCGACAGGCGCCAACACTGCCGGCCACAGTAGCGATTGCCACGGTCGCAGTGGCTGCACAGCACGACCTGGGCGCGACAACGCGCGCACAGGAACAGGCGCCCTGGAGCATCCATGCGCACCCCGGTCGAGAACCGAAGCTGCTGTGCTGGACGGACGCGTCCCAGCAGTGCCACACTGACGCGGCACCGCCTTCATCGGCACGGTGTAGGGCGCGGTAGGGTCGTCAAGCTTCCAGGCCAGAGAGACCGCTGCCGCGCCCACCTTCTTCGGCATGAGCGCTGTTGTATCCCGAGCGCCGACCCGTACTGCGGATACACCGCCCAAGTCACAACCCCACCCTGATCCGCGTTGACCGCGTTGGCATTGCGCCCGCGCCATCGGCCGCGCCTGCCCGGCCGCCCTGCAGGGCGGCCGGGCAGGCGCAACCCCTCCAACTCACCGGTCAATCAACTCAAGATCAAATCCGCAACCTCACCAGCGAATGGACGCGGTTCTTGACCAGCGTTCACACTAGGCGCTGGCGGTTTGCCCCTGCGCTGCATGGGCCATGGCCACATGGGCGATCAGCTCATCCTCGGGATAGGGCTTGCCCAGCATCACGCTCACTCCAGCAGCCGCCGCCGCAGG
>JBEGTX010000322.1:0-19945 GCA_041179165.1 Pseudomonadota bacterium
ATCGGGATAGGGGTCAGCCATTGTCGGCTGAGCCCCTCCCACACCACCCGGCATGCGGGTCCGCACCGGGCGGTTCGAGAGCTTGAGGTTATGAGAGGCGAGGCAGTCCCAAGCGGTCGAACCAGGAGACCGTGAGCACGCTATTGAGCGCCTTCGCACTGTTCCGCCACCAGCACCGGCTGCTAGCCGCTACCTGTCGCGCTGTGGAAGGTGTCGCCCCCAGCTTCAGCAACTCCCGATACATGGTCGAGCCACGTTTCCATTGCTTGAGCTGTAGTGCTCGTAATCGATGGCGCAGCCATTCGTCCAGCTCGCGCCAGACCCCGGGGGGTTGCGCCAGTCCGAAGTACGCCTTCCAGCCCAGCAGGTAGGGTCTGAGCCCCCGCACCGTCTGCGCCATGCTGCGCCCGTTGGAACGCCCTGTGAGTTGCCGGATGCGCGCTTTGAAGTTGCCCTGAGCCTTGCCGGCCACCTTGCACTTCACCTCGCGGCCCTTGGCCACCCACAGCTCGTAGCCCAGGAACTTGCGCCCGAAGACGCTGCACACAGCACTCTTTGCTTCATTGATCTGAAGCTTCAGTTTGCCGTAGAGCCGCCTGAGCCACGCCATCACCCGCTCGCCGGCCCGTCTGCTGCCCACATAAACGTTGCAGTCATCGGCATAGCGCGCGAAGCAGTAGCCCCTCGCCTCTAATGCCTTGTCTACTTCGTCAAGCAGCACATTGGCCAGCAGCGGGCTCAGCGGCCCGCCTTGCGGCGTGCCCTGTTCGCGCTCCACCATCCCCCCGCCATCCATGATGCCTGCGTTCAGATACGCACGGATGAGCCGCAGAACGGCCGCGTCCGATATACGTCTCTTGAGCCGCCCCATCAGGATGTCGTGGTTCACCCGATCGAAGAACTTCGCCAGGTCCACGTCCACCACCACGCGCTTGCCGGATTGAACGTAGGCTCGAGCAGCCTTCACCGCGTCGTGCGCACTCCGGCCCGGCCGGAACCCGTGGCTGTGTTCGCTGAAGCTGGGATCGATCAGAGGCTGCAGCACTTGCAGCAGTGCCTGCTGAATCAGTCGGTCCGTCACCGTCGGGATTCCCAGCTCGCGCTGGCTTCCATCTGGTTTGGGAATCATCACCCTGCGTACCGGCCTCGGCCGGTACTTTCCTGCCAACAACTCTTGTCTGATCTGCGGCCACGTCGTTTGCAGAAGGCGGTGGGTTTGCTCGACGTCGAGCCCATCCACGCCCGCTGCGCCCTTGTTGGCCTTGACCCGCTTCCATGCTGCTTGCAGGTTCTCTCTCGTCAGCGCCGCCTCCAGCAGGGAACCAGCCCCCGCATCCAACATCGCTGACCCTGTGCCCTGGTGCTCCTGGAACGGGCCCCAGGCTTCGTCGCTGACAGACCCGCGCTCGGCTTCACCGTGCGCTACCCCTGCCCGCCCGGATCGCTCCGGCATCTGACGCATGGCCTTTGGCATTCCGAGGTCCTCGGTCACTTGCTCTCGTTCGGTCCTTCGCCTCTCGCTGGTGACCTCGTCGGCCCCGCTACCCAGCTACTACGACTTCTGCTGCCACCTCGCTCCGGCATGGCCGTCGCCCTTTCAGGCACGAGGCGAGGCTTCCTCAGGTAAGAGACGCACTCCTTCACTGCACAACCGCCGGATCTACACCGCCTCGCCTTGATCACGAGAGCTTCACGGTTTCTTGCCCGCTCGCCCTGCTCAGCAGTGCTTTCTATCCGATTCTTGTTCATCGGCTCGCAGCTTCGCTCCGCGCTTCCTCCCCACACTCGGTCGCCCTCATGCAGTTGCGCTTTGCTTCGCTCGCTGTGATCAACTTGCGGGAGGACTTGCACCTCCAAGAGTGCGCTCATGCTGAGCGCACAAGAAAACGAGGCCCAGGGCTTGCGCCCTGGACCTCGTCTCGAACTTTCAAACGCTCAGGCGTTGCGGTTCAAAGTCCGCCTTCCCACAGCTTCAGATCAGGGGCGTAGTTGCCCTTGCCGTAAGCCGAGCAAAAACCCGACGCGTTGTTCTTGTAAGTCGGGTCCAGTGCCAGCACGGCAGGACGCAGCGCCTCCCAGAAACGGCGAGGTTCGGTGCCTGATTGGCCACCCGAGTCTTTCACCACGATGACCATGTCCAGCCCCCGGTGCACGATGACGTACTGACCGCCCAGGCCGGCGGCGTAGTAGACGCCGACGTCCTTGGTTTGCGTGCACCCCTCGGCGCGCAGACAGCTTGGCGCATTGGACACCGGGCCATGCGGGTAGGCACGGTGAATCGGCTTCGGCGCGCAGCTGTCGTCTTCGTTCAACCAGGTGAGGTAACCGTAACCGGTGTTCGCATCTTCGAACGAAGCGTGGCCCATGTTGTAGACGACGCTCTGGTCGATCAAACGCTGACCGTTCCACACGCCACCATTGTTCATCAGCAGGCCGAGGCGGGCCATGTCGCGAACTGTCGTGGTCCAGCTGGTCGCAAAGCTCTTGCTGCTGTCGGAGTTGCCCCAGGTTGAGTTCTCGAAGCCCAGCGGCGTGGCAAGGTGCTTCTTCCAGAACGCGCCAATGTTGCTGCCCAGACGAGATGTGTCTTGTGCCACCGCGGCGTTGACCACATCGCTCAGGCGATTGATGGCCTCGCTGCCCACGGTGTCGTATTTCCACTCGCGGTTCGGGTAGTTCAGGTTGGGCGACTCCGCCGAGACCATGCCCAGAACGTGCGCCGTGACCGAGGCCTGCTGAAAGCTGATGCTGTCGATCCAGTGGTCGACACGCTGGAATTCACCCAGCGGGCCGCGCTTGCGGGTGCTCGTGACCGGGATGTTCTTGGTCTGGTGAATGAGTGCACCCACCGTGAGCGCGCCCATGGTCTTGGTGGTTGAGTAGACCTGCGACGCTGAATCCCGACCGGAGGGGTAGTACTCATGACACAGCTTGCCGTAGCGCACAACGGCCCACGACAGGCCGAGCTTGCTGTTGGCTTCTCTCAGCAGGGCAGGATCGAGTTTGCACTCGGCAGCCACGTTGGCAGCCGAGACGAGCGTCCATGGCCCCGTGCCGGGATCGGTTGCGGCCGAAGGAGGTGGCGGCGGTGGCGTGGTGCCGTTGGCGGTGCCTTCCAGGCTCACCGAAGCGACGGTGAAGTTCTCGGCTGTGGAATTGGCGTTCACCCGAAAGCGCAGGCGCAGAGAAGGCTGGCCCGTCAACGACGCAGGCAGCGCGAACACGGTGGCGCCCGAGGCCGTGGCGCTCGATTCGAGCGCGGTGTAGGTGCTGCCATTGGTCGAGTACTCGACGATGCCGGCCTCCCCGCTGTCCAGCCCCGTGCGGGAGCGCGAGAAGTTCAGCGTGAGGTTGATGAACCCCACGGTGCTGAAAGGCGCAGACACGATGGAACCATCGGTGCCGAACAGACTGCCTTGCATGCGGGCGCCGTAAGTGCCGGTGGTGACTGTGCCGCTGGACGTGAAACCGCCCAATCCGCTGCTGAAGTTCTGCTGAAGCAGCACATCGGCTTGCGCTGCAGCCGAACCGAGGCTGGCGCTCAGCAGAAGCGCCACTTGAGCAAAGCGGGCATGCAATCGGCGATCGGCGCGAACACGCCCTGTTTGGTGAATCATCCTGTCTCCTGGGTGGACCCTGTGGCGGGCCTCGTGGGTTGATTCGCCCATCGGAGCAAGCCATCCGGGCGAGTGCCGATGCTGCCTGGGTCGTGTCCATTGCAATTGGACCGACGTGTCGGATGCCGGGTCCCTGCCGGGCAATTTGTTTCAAAACGAAAGCAAATGGCAGCTCAGCGCCTTGGTGCTCGCCAAATGCAGGGGAGTACCCTGATGTTTTCGAATGCGTACCCAGACCGAGGACCCCATGTGGAGGCTTGCTGTGCTACCTCCAGAGGCACATCAATTCAGTGCACCACCGCGGCGGCGGCATAGAACCCGAGCGCAGGAGCCTGATCAGGTTTGCGGCCTGAAGACAAGCCAAGGCACACGGTGCTTGCCATCAAGCCAGGCAGGCATTTCGGGCCGAGAGAATCCATCGGAAATCGATGCGTTCTTGCTCCAGCCTCACCGGCTCATCACTCAGACGTCGCCATCGCAAATCGTCATACAGGGAGGATTCGTCCGTACTCAATCGCAGCAGGTTGCGCACCGTGGGCTGCAGCTCTTGCGTCCACTGTGCTTGATGCATGAGCAGCGTCTGGCGGTCCATCAAGAACGACGTCGCGTGCGGATGGTGCGATCGCAGTTGATCGAGGATGGCGAAACCGTGGGTGTCGATGTCGCCCCAGTAGTGCAGCTTGCAGGCACGGAGCCACTCAACGTTGGCCAACGCATCAAAACCATAGCCTGCACCGAACACCACGAGGCTGTTGGTTGTCGAGGGGAACGACAGGAAGTTGATTTCGTTTTCAGTCACGAACACATGCTCGACATCCGGTCTCATTCCAGCGAAAGCGACTTGCGACACCGTGTAGTCGCCATCTCCCTCGCGGATCCAGCCCGCAAGCCTCGGGTCCAGCCACCGAAAGCGCACGCGCAGCGGCTTGTCGAGAAAACCGAAACGCCTCGCAAACTGCGCACCTCCAGTGAGTTCGGCATTGATGGCATTCGCAGGCAGGGCCAGCTCCAGCAGCTCGGCCAACACGCCGCGATGGGTTTCGATGAACTTGCTGTGGATGCCGGGCAGGTCCACCTGCCTCGTGTAGATGCCCGGGTTCGGGTGAGCCTGCATCCAGCCGACAAAGGCCAGCAACTGAGGCCATGGGTCAGAAAGCGACATGGCCCGCAAGGGCTGGCGCTGCAACCAGCCCAGCAGCGAGGGTTGCTGCTCGCCCGTCAAGGCCGCCAATCGATCGAAGGCCTTGAGTTCTGTGGTCTTGGCCAGCCACCGCACCGCGTCGCCCAAGGTGTCGACCCAGGCTTCGACCGGCAGGCTGTTCTGCCCGATGATGCGGTGGCGCACGTCGCGCATCACCAACCGATAGCCGTGATGCGTGCCCCGCTGAAGCTCGGCCGCCCAGGCGCGCACAGCGTCGAAACGTTCCGACAGCTCCCCTGACGACGGGACACGCAAGTTCAGTTTCATCGGGAACAGCGGAGCAGGCGCCATGCGCTCGGCAAGCAGCTCGCCTTTGTCCCAGCGTTTGCGCAACTGCTCGCGCAAGGCGGATGCTGTTGTCCACTCACTCATGGGCTGGCTGCATCGCGCTGAGCGCGGTAGTCCTCGATGCTGAGGTTGCGCAGCCGCGAGGCGCTGCCATCTTCGTTGTGCACGAACCCGACACTGGACACGAAGGGTTCGATGATGCGAATCTTCTGCAGTGGGGTGACGATCAGCAACTGCAGGTTGAGCTGCTGGAACAAGCGCAGCCCGTATTCGGCCGACTCGTCGGAGCCACGGCCGAAGGCCTCGTCGATGACCACAAACCGGAACGAGCGCGAACGCACCTCGCCCCACTCCAGCCCGAACTGATAGGCCAGGCTTGCGGCCAGAATGGTGTACGCCAGCTTTTCCTTTTGGCCGCCCGACTTGCCGCCCGAGTCGGAGTAGTGCTCGTGTTCGCGCCCGTCCTCTCGCCAGCGTTCGCTGGCCGCGAAGCTGAACCAGTTGCGCACATCGGTCACCCTGGTGGTCCAGCGGCGGTCGGGCTCGGCGGTGCCCTCTCGTCCCCTGAATCGCTCGATGATGCGCTTGACCTGCAGAAATTTGGACTCCGAATATTGCGCGTCGTCCGATCCGGTGAGTGCGCCTTCTGTGCAGGCCCGCAACTCGGTCTGGAAATCGCGCACGTCGGTGTCCGCTGAGGGCTGCGCCTCCAGCGCGATGAAGCGGCCCGGGTTGTAGTCGATCTGGGTCAGCGACTCGTTGATGTGCTCGATGCGCACCTTGATGGTTTCACGCTCGCGATGCAGCTGAGACTGGAAGTTGGCGACCTCCCGGATGGTGTTCTCGTTGAGCAACTCCTTGAAGCGCGCGACGAAACGCGGCAGGTCATCGGCGTCGAGCTTGTCCAACATCGCGCGGTACTCGTGGCCTGCGGCCACGCTGGCATCGACGTCCTGTGTGTCGAGGCGGAACGCCTCCTTGTACTCTGACATCGCCCGCACGATCCGCTCACCCAAGTGTGAGACCTTCTTTTGCTCGGCGTCGATCTGCTCCTGAAGCCAGCGGCGCATGTCTTGCTCACGGTTTTCACACGATTCCACGCTGAGCTGGTGTTCGCCCAGTGCGGGCTCGCGCAGAGTGTCGATGCGTTCGAAATGGGTGGCATGTGAGGCGTGTACCGGGCTGCTCAAGATCTGTTGCACCTGGTTCAAGGCCAAGGTGGCTTGTTCCTGTTTGAGCAACGCGCGAGTCTGCTCAGCCTCTCGCTGCCTCAGCTTGTCGATGGTTGCAGCGAGCACGGGTTCCATTGCGGCCAGTTGAGCCGCGAGGGTCAGAAGCACGTCGGACGAGGCTTCGAGTCGGCTCTTTTCTTCCAGCAGCGTGGCCACGTCGTTGACACAGGCCTGCCAGTCGAGCTCCGCAAAGTCCCGGTACTCTTCGAGCTTGTTCAAGGCCTGCAGCCGCTCTCTGGCCGTGTGCTGCGATGTCTGGAGGGCGGCGATGCGTTGCCCGATGTCGGCCAGACTGGCTTGCAGTACACGCGACCTGGAGTCGAGGGTGGCGATCTTGGCCTGGTTGGTCCACCCCAGCACATAGCGGCTGCGGTCGTCCAGGCGGTGGCGATCGTCCTTTTCATGCCGCTCACCGGCCGATTTGATCTGGCCGGTGCGCGTGATGGCACGGGTTTCGCGGCGGAACTGCTCCTGGCCAGTGCAGCACGCCACATCGAACCGGTGCGCCAACTCGCGCTCCAGCCAGCCGTAGAACGGCGAATCGGGCTTGACCACCAGCTTGCGCGCCAGCGAGTCGGCGTGGAGCGTGGGCAGGTCGTTGCGGGCGTCCTTGCGGCTGGGGCGCACACGGAAGTACACCAGCCTGCCCTTGAGGTGCGTTCGGTCCACCCACGCGCTGACGTCCGCGTAGTGGTTGTCCGGCACGAGGAGGCTCAGGGAAAAACCTCGCATGAGGCGCTCGGCGGCACCCTCCCAGTCACGTTCTTCGTCGCGAAGCTGGATCAACTCGCCTGCGAAAGGCATGTCGGCCTCGCGCAATTGCAGCGCATCGCACAGCGCTGCGCGCATGGCCACCTGCTGCGTGTCGATGTTGCTGCGGCGTGCCTTCAGGCTGCTGATCTCGGCGCTCAGGTCGTGGTCGTCTTTGCGGCCCTGCGCAAAGGCGACACCGAACTCGTTCATCTCGTTTTGCACTTCGGCTTCACGTTCGGCCGCGGCCTCTCGCAAGGGCTCACACAGCTGGCGCTGCGACAAGAAGTCTTCTTCGTTGTGCATGGCAAGCAGGCCGATCATCTGGCGCAGCTCGTCGTATCGGCGCGCTTTCTCGGCGCGGCGCTGCTGCTCTTGTGTCTTCTGGGCGATCTCCAGCGCGAGCCGTTCAATGCGGTCGCCACCGTTGTCGGCCACGGCCCGCTGCCACTCGCGCATCTGAGTCTGCTGCTCACGCTGTTGCGCGCCCAAGCGCTCGATGTGACTGACATGGCGAGCCAATTCGTCGGCCAGGTGCGTCAGTCGTTGCGAGAGCAGATCGGCCTTGTGCATGGCGAAGTAGCCCTGCAGCGCATCGCGCGCCCCACGCAGCTGCTCCACCTGCGCCACGAGTTCGCCGTGGCGTGCGCAGTCGGCCACCAGCGGCGTGAGCCGCTTCACTTGCGCCTCGGCCTTGAGCACGGCCTCGTGGGCGCGGTTCAGGTCGTCGAAGTGGGCGATCAAGTCTTTCAAGCGGGGCGCCACATCAAAGGGCTCCAGCATGTGGTTGCGCACGAAATCGGTCAGGTTGCCGACGGACTTGAGCGACACCGTCTGATGGAACAATTCCAGTGCCTGGTCGTTCTTGATGCCGAAGATCCGGCGGAACGTCGCGCCATAGGGCGGGAAGGCGTCCTCCGGTGTCACACCGTTGGCGCGCAGGCGTTTGCGCAACTGGGTGATGTCCGAGCCGAAATCAGCGAAGTCCTGGGCAATGGACATCGGCCGCTCGGCCACCACATACAGGCGCTGCGGTTGCCCGTGCGGGTCCTTCAACCAGAAGACCTGTGCCAGCGTCACCGTCTGGTCGTAGCCTGCGTTGTGAAACACGCCCAGGATGACCGAGTAGCTGTTGGGGCCGCGAAGCGCCACCGGCCGGCCGGCGTTTCCGTGGTCGTTGCGCTCAGCCTTGTAGTGGCCCAGCACATAACTGCGCAATGAGCGTTCCCGGGCATCCGCCCCGGCGGCCTTGTTGTAGGCCACGCGGTGAGAGGGTACGAGCAAGGTGGTCACCGCGTCGACCAGGGTGGACTTGCCCGAGCCGATGTCGCCAGTGAGCAAGGCATTGCGGCCTTCCGGCCGCATGGACCAGACCCGGCTGTCGAAGGTGCCCCAGTTGAAGACCTCCAGGCGCATCAGCCTGAACCCTGAGAGCGCCTCACCCTCGGTGAAGTCGAGCGCCAGGGTTTCATCCTTCATCAGAGGCCCCTTGCTCGCTGTCGAGTTGCATGCGGTAGCCCGCCAAGCGCGCATCGAACTCGGCCAGCCATTGCGCATCGACAAAGGCTTTGAGGATGCGCTGCACCTCGAACATGTTGTCCTGGCCGCGCAGGCGCCGCACGAAGCCCAGGTCGGCCACACGATTGAGCTGGGCATCGATCTGGTCAATGAGCCGGGTCTGGTTGCTGCCCTCGGGCACGAAGACGCGAAGCATGTCGGCCATCTGCTCGCGCGACATGATCAGCCGCGTGTCGCCGCCGCCCGCATCGAACTCCGCGAGCTTCTTGCGCAACAAGGCCAGCAAGAGACTCACCTGGAACGTCAAGGGCCGCCGTGCGACGAGGCGCGGCAGCTTGGGAACAGAGGGGTCATCGGATTCGGGGCGGGAGCGGAGAAAGGCGTAGCCCTCTGCTTCGTCGAGCGTGAGCTCCAGGCCGAGCACCGCCACATGGTCACGAACACGGCCTTGCAGCGCCAACAGGGCGTGCCAGTGCGCGGCATCGTCGACACGGTAGGTCACCCCTTTGAGCAAAGGCACCAGCACCGATGAGAGGTCAGCAGCAGAAATCGGTTCGTCTTCGGTCATGTCATCTTCATCGCGAAAAAATCACGCGGGGCAGCTGCACCGTTTTGCGCTGGCCGCTGGGCGTTGTCCAGCCCACACTGTCTTGCACAGCGTCATCGATCACGGTCCCGCGTTGCTCGGACGCCAGACTCAGGTAGGCCACCAGCTCGGCCAAACCGTGTTCCAGCGGCCGGGTGATCAACAAGTCCGACAAGGTGATCTGCGTGCGCTGCTGTAGGCTCTGGCGCACATGCTGAGCCAGCGCGGCCTTGTCGACCACGAACTGGGAAAACAGGACCCCCGCATCCACATCTTCATCGCCAAGTGCGATGGCGCCGACGTCAAGCTTCAGCTTGCGCGCCGGGATGTGCAAGGGGCGCTCCATCGGCAACTCGATGACGGGGGCAGTGTCGTCGATGCGCATGAAGTCGCCCGTGGGAGGTTGGGCCCTCACCGCCAGCGCGCTCGCCTCGATGCCGTGCAGGATGTCCATGATGCGGCGGTTCTCGAGATAGGCCTGGTCATCGAGAAAGCGCCTCAGTTGCTGCGACAGCAGGGCCACGGTCCGCTGTGCGTGCTCGCCGGCTTCGAGCCAGTCATAGTGCACCCGCTTGAACCTGGGATCGGGTGCCAGGTCGGCGACCGACTCCAGCTGAAAGACGCGCTCCAGCAGCTCGGTCAGCTCCTCTTGTCTGGTGCGCGACATGAGAAAGTCCCAGAAGGCGCGAAAGCTGCGCCCCTGCTCGGAGTCAGCGATCAGGTCGCGCTCACCCAGGATGTCTTGCAACAAGGCGCCCTTGCTGCCATCCCACAGCGTGATGCGCTCTCGCACCCGGCGATCGAGCGTGCGAAAGTTCTGCTCCACCTCACGGAAATCGGCCAGCAGTTCACGGGCCAGGTTGGCAAACTGCGTGAAGCGTTCTTTGACGGCCGTGTCGCCCAACAATGGCATGTCGCCGGCCAGAACCCGTTCGATCTCAGCGTCGATCTCGGCACGTTTGCGCTGCAGCTCACGCACCCTCGCCTGTGGATCGGTCTCGCTGCCATCGCTCATCTGGCGCAGCAATTCGAACAAGGTGAGCAAGCGTGATTCCGTGCCGACGAATTGCCGTTCGCTCAAGGCCATGAGCCAGGCCAGGGCTTTTTCAGTGGCCGGGGTGATATCGAAATGCGGCTCATCCGACCCCTGCGGATAGAACTTGCGCAGCCAGGCCTTGTCGTTGGCGGCCCAATCGTTCAGGTAGTCGAGCGCTGCCCTCGGGTAGAGGCTCTGGCCTCGCTGCTCGCGCAGGGCATACAGCGTGTCGCCCAAGGCCTCGACCAGGTCGGCCTGCGCGATCACGCGCCGATTGGGCACCACAAACACACGGTGCAGAAAGCTTGCCACCAACGCAGAAGACTCAGCGGCCAGCAAGCGCCAGGCGGGATGCTGGCGGCGCAGAACCTCGAGCGTGTCGAATTCAAGGTGCATGGAGGCGGGTGTTTTTTGGGCGGAGTCTTGAGCGAAGCAGCTTCCCACGCAGGGGTGAACCCTCCAGGCCGGCGGTATTCGTTGTCGTCTTGCCGATCAGCCCAGCGTCCTGAACCACAGGGTCACACAGCATTCGCATCGAACGGGTTGACGACATCCACGCCCAATTCGGAAAAATCAACCACGTTGCGTGTCACCACCGTGAGTTGATGCCGCTGCGCGGTGGCTGCAATCATGGCGTCTTCGTACAAGGTGTCGGAGCGCCGGTGCATCAGGCGTGCCCAGAGGCGGAACGTCTCGGCATCCATCGACAGCACGTTGTACGACCCGGCAACCAAGTCTGCCCATGCCTCGATCTGCTCCGCCTTTTCGGCATCCTGTTCGCGCGTGAGTTCGATGCCTGCCTGGATTTCCCCAAGTGTCACGGCGGACAGGTGAAGTTCGTTGTCAGCGGTCGATTCGAGCCAGGACAATACCGCGCCATGAGGCCGCGGGCGGCGCAGTTCCGAAATGACATTGGTGTCGAGCAAATACATGGCGACTCACCGCATCGGCGTGATGCGGCGACGCTTCGCTGCCCCGCGCGCGGGCACCAGAAATTCCGTGCGGGCCATGTCGGACAAGAGCAGTTGCTTGAGCGAAGGCTTGGCAGACGTGTGCAGCCGACGCCACTCCGCCGCAGGCACGAGCACGGCGGCTTCCGTGCCGCGCTTCGTCACCATCTGCGGCCCATCCGTCAGACAGGCATCCAGGAATTCGCTGAAACGCGCTTTGGCGTCTTGAACAGGCCAGGTTTTCATGGCGACTCCGATCTGACTAGTTTGCTGACTAGTTTAGCAGGCGCCGCTCACTCCCACTCGATCGTCGCAGGCGGTTTGCTCGACACGTCGTAGGCCACACGGTTGATGCCGCGCACTTCGTTGATGATCCGGCCCGACACCTTCTTGAGCAGGCTGTAGGGCAGCTCGGCCCAGTCGGCCGTCATGAAGTCGGTGGTCTGCACGGCACGCAGGGCCACGACATAGTCGTAGGTGCGGCCATCGCCCATCACGCCCACGCTCTTCACCGGCAAGAAGACCACGAAGGCCTGGCTGGTGAGTTCGTACCAGTTCTTGCCGGTGGCTTCATCGCGTGCGGCGCGAAGCTCTTCGATGAAGATGGCGTCTGCGCGGCGCAGCAGGTCGGCATACTCGCGCTTGATTTCACCGAGGATGCGCACGCCGAGACCCGGGCCGGGGAACGGATGGCGGTAGACCATGTCGGCCGGGAGGCCCAAGGCCACGCCGAGTTCGCGCACTTCGTCCTTGAACAGCTCGCGCAGGGGCTCGAGGAGCTTCAGGCCCAAGGTGGCCGGCAAACCGCCCACGTTGTGGTGGCTCTTGATGGTGGCCTTCTTGCCTTTGGTGCCGCCGCTCTCGACCACGTCGGGATAGATGGTGCCCTGGGCCAGCCACTTGGCCGACTTGAGTTTCTTGGCCTCAGCCTGGAACACCTCCACGAACTCGCGGCCGATGATCTTGCGCTTGGCTTCAGGGTCGGACACGCCGGCGAGTGCGCCGAGAAACTGCTCGCTCGCATCCACATGCACCACCTTCGCGGCCAGGCGGCCCGCGAACATCTCCATCACCATGGCGCCTTCGTTCAGGCGCAGCAGACCGTGGTCGACGAAGACGCAGGTGAGCTGGTCGCCGATGGCGCGGTGGATGAGCGCGGCGGCCACGCTGGAGTCGACACCACCGCTCAGGCCCAGAATGACCTCTTCGTCACCGACCTGCTCGCGGATGCGGGCCACGGCTTCGGCGATGTAGTCGCCCATGACCCAGTCGGGCTTGGCCTTGGCGATGTCGAGCACGAAGCGGTTGATGAGGGCAGCGCCCTGAACCGTGTGCGTCACTTCAGGATGGAACTGCACGGCATAGTAGCCACGCGCCTCGTCGGCCATGCCGGCGATGGGGCAGCTCGGCGTGGAGGCCATCACCTTGAAGCCTTCTGGCAAGCCAGTGACCCTGTCGCCGTGGCTCATCCAGACCTTCAACATCCCGTGGCCTTCAGGTGTGCTGAAGTCTTCGATGCCGTCGATCAGCTTGGTGTGGCCGTGGGCGCGCACCTCGGCGTAGCCGAATTCGCGGTGGTCGCTCCATTCCACCTTGCCGCCCAATTGCACGGCCATGGTCTGCATGCCGTAGCAGATGCCGAGCACAGGCACGCCCAGGTCCCACACCGCTTGAGGAGCACGCAGCTCATGGTCTTCGTAGGTGCTGGCGTGGCTGCCAGACAGAATGATGGCCTTCGGATTGAACTCGCGGATGAACGCATCGCTCACGTCGTTGGGGTGGATTTCGGAGTAGACGTGAGCCTCACGCACGCGGCGCGCGATGAGCTGGGTGACTTGGGAGCCGAAATCGAGGATGAGGACTTTGTCGTGCATGGTGCGCAGGAATCAGTGGGCGGTGCCGGCAGCCGCAGTGAGGGGCTGCGGCGGCTGGTGCTTGAAATGGCGAATGGCAAGACCTGTGGCGATGGCCATTAGCAGGGAACAGAAGAAAAACGGTGCGCCCATTCGTACGTCTGTCGATGGCAAGTCTGCGACCATGCCGAGGAGCAGTCCTCCGAAAATCGGGGCGATCACTGCCGCCAAGCTGCCGAGTGCCGCCACTGCGCCCATGGCTTGCCCCTGCGTTTTGGGGTCAGCTGCGTTAGAGATGATGCCTTGCATCGTAGACGCCACCGCGAATGCAAAGAGGTTGAGTGGAATGACCGCGTACATCATCCAGCCTTGAAAGGCGAGACCCCACATTGCATACGTGATCGTGCTGGAGATAAGGCCATAGATCGCGAGGCGCGCGGCACCAAAACGCTTGAGCATCTTGGGCAGCAGATAGCCTTGCACCAGCACTGACATCACGCCGACAGTGAACAGCGACCAGCCGTTTTCGGCAGGCGACCAGTTGAAGCGGAAGGTCGTATACAACACCCAAGACGTGTGAAGCACGAACTGCGCGAGATTGGCAAAGACGATGACCACCAGCAGACCACCGACGTTTTTGAGCGCGGCCAGATGCCTGAGGGAAGAGATTGGATTGGCAGAACGCCAGGAAAATGGCCTGCGCCTTTCCAATGGCAGGGACTCAGGCAGCACGAAATAACCGTACACAAGATTCAGCAATGCCAAGCTTCCGGCCACGAAAAATGGCAGGTGGACGTCTTTGCTGCCAAGCAGCCCACCCAACACCGGGCCGATAATGAATCCAATGCCGAACATCGCCCCGAGCTGACCATAACGCTTGGAGCGGTCTTCCGGAGCGGTGATGTCCGCCACGTATGCGTTGGCAACAGCAATATTGGCCTGCAGCGCTCCGCTCACGATCCGAACGGCCAACAGCACCCACAACTCAGTGGCGAGCGCAGTACCGAAGAAGCTGAACGCAAAGCCGCAGAACCCCATCAGCAGCACCGGCCGACGACCGAACCGGTCAGACAGAGCACCGAGAATGGGCGATGCAATGAAGTTCGCCGTCCCGAAGGTGATCACGACGGCGAGGTTCCAGAATGTCTGGCTTGTTCTGTCGGTGGTGAACTGCCCGACCAGCACCGGCAGCACCGGGATGATCAGGCCGATCGCCACCATGTCGAGCAGCACGGTCAGCAGGATGAAGCGCATGGCCGCCGGCCGGGTGGCGGCAACGGGAACAACGGGATCGACGGACGGGTTCAAAAGGCGTCAAGACACGGGCGGCATGCCCGCGTCACTCCATGCGGTAGTTGGGTGCTTCTTTGGTGATCTGCACGTCGTGCACATGGCTCTCCCGGATGCCCGCCGAGGTGATCTCGACGAACTCTGCATGGTTGCGCATGTCTTCGATGGTGGCTGCGCCGCAGTACCCCATCGAGGCCCGCAAGCCGCCCGCCATCTGGAACACGATGCTGACCATGGAGCCCTTGTAGGGCACGCGGCCTTCGATGCCTTCGGGGACAAGCTTGTCGGCGTTGGGGTTCGCACCGGTGTTGTCCTGGAAGTAGCGATCGGCACTGCCCTGTTGCATGGCGCCGATAGAGCCCATGCCGCGGTAGCTCTTGTAGCTGCGGCCCTGGAAGAGAACGATCTCGCCGGGCGCCTCTTCGGTGCCGGCAAACATGCCGCCCATCATCACGGTGTTGGCGCCGGCCGCGATGGCCTTGGCGATGTCACCCGAGTAGCGCACGCCGCCGTCGGCGATGAGAGGCACGCCGGTACCGGCAAGGGCCTTGGCCACGTTGTCGATGGCAGTGATCTGGGGAACGCCCACACCGGCTACGATGCGCGTGGTGCAGATCGAGCCCGGGCCGATGCCGACCTTCACGCCATCTGCACCAGCTTCAGCGAGTGCGAGCGCAGCCGCGCCGGTGGCGATGTTGCCGCCGATGACGTCGACCTGCGGGTAGTTCTGCTTGACCCAGCGCACGCGCTCGATCACGCCAGCGCTGTGGCCGTGGGCCGTGTCGACGACGAGCGCGTCGACACCAGCACGCACCAGCAGCTCCACGCGCTCTTCGGTGCCCTCACCCACGCCGACCGCCGCTCCCACACGCAGCTTGCCGTGGGCGTCACGGGCGGCATTGGGGAAGTTGGTCTGCTTGGTGATGTCCTTGACGGTGAACAGGCCGCGCAGCTCGAAGGCTTCGTTGACAACGACCACCCGCTCGAGCTTGTGCTTGTGCATCAGCGCCTTGGCCTCGGCCAGAGACGCGCCTTCGCGGATGGTGATGAGCCGCTCGCGCGGCGTCATGATCTCGCGCACCGGGATGTCCATGCGCGTCTCAAAACGCAGGTCACGGCCGGTGACGATGCCGACCACCTTGCCTTCATCGAGCACCGGGAAGCCCGAAATGCTGTGCTGGCGCGAGAGGTTGATGACGTCGCTGACCGGCACGCCCGGCGAGATGGTGATGGGGTCGCGCAGCAGACCTGATTCGTAGCGCTTGACCCGGGCCACCTCGGCCGCCTGTTGCTTGGGCGACAGGTTCTTGTGCACGATGCCGATGCCGCCCTCTTGGGCGATGGCAATCGCCAGACGGGCTTCGGTCACCGTGTCCATGGCGGCTGAGACCAGGGGCAGGTTGATGCGGATGTTCCGCGAAAACTGGGTGGAAAGCGAGGTGTCGCGAGGCAACACTTGAGAGAACGCTGGCACCAACAACACATCGTCGAAGGTGAGCGCTTTGCCAAGAAGGCGCATGAGGGAAGCTCCTGACGCAAAAAGCGATTATACGGACTGGCGAGCCTCTTGCCAGGACGCGGCTGCTCGCCTTGTCGTTCGGGCGTCCCGAGCCGTCTGAAAATTGCCACGCAAATCCGGGAATAGTTCACACCCGGCAACCCCCCGTGACCATCCCACACACAAAACCTCGCAGGGATATTGCACGCACGGGCCCCCCTCAGCACTACACTTTCGCCCATGCAACTCATCCCCACCCGTTCGTTCGTGAAGCTGGGCGCGCCCTTGCTGGCGGCTGCCCTCGCCCTGGGTCTCAGCGCGTCGGCCCACGCGCAATGGAAGTGGCGCGACCAGAACAACCGCGTGCAGTACAGCGACGTGCCGCCGCCGAGCTCGGTGCCCGATAAGGACATCCTTCAACGCCCCCCCGGCTCGACCAAAAAGTCGGCACCTGTTTTTGTGGCACCGCCAGCGTCGGGTGCGTCGGCCGGCGCGAGCGGCCCGTTGAAGACAACCGACCCTGAACTCGAAGCCAGGCGCAAGAAAGCCGAGCAAGACGAAGCCGCCAAGCGCAAGGCCGACGACGACAAGAACAAAGCCGTCCGCGCCGAGAACTGCGCGCGTGCCAAGACGCAGCTGGCCACGCTCGAATCGGGTCAGCGCATGGCACGTGTCGGCGCCAACGGCGAGCGTGAGGTCTACGACGACAAGATTCGCGCCGAAGAAACCAAACGCACCCGGGACATCATGGCCGCCGAGTGCAAGTGATCGGTTGATTTGGGGGCGCACGTGGTGCGGCTCCACCCCACCGCCATGTGCATCGTTGCTTGACGGTGCCGGGTGTCCAAGTACCTCGGCGCACCCAGCCCGGCTGTGAGTTGACCTCGTCAGCGCTTCGCGCTGCCTCGATATCTCAGCCGCCTGGCCTCCTTCGGGTCCACCGTCAACGGACGGTACACGTCGATGCGGTCTGATTCACGCAGGCGCGTGTCGGCCGTGCACCGCTGGCCCCAGATGCCCAGCATGAGCGTGTCGGCCTGGAGCTCCGGGTGGTGTGCCATCAGGCCGCTGGCGCGCAGGCCGTCACCCACCGTCGAGCCCTCGGGCAACTCCAGACTCAGGTGGATCATCGCTGCGGGGGCTGGGCTGTAGGCCAGGTCGACACGCATGTCAGCCCCGTTCAGCGCGCACCGTAGACCTGCTCGGCGCGTTTGACGAACGAGTCCACGAAGGTGTTGGCCACGCGGTCGAACACCGGGCTCAGCAGCAGCTCGAAGCCCAGGTTGGAAAACGCGTAGCGCAGATCGAACTCGATCTTGCAGGCCTTGGCGTCACCGCCGTCAGGTGTGCCCAGCGGCACGAAGCGCCACACGCCATTGAGCACCGAGAACGGACCATCGACCAGGTCCACCGTGACACTCTGGCCCGGCACATTCTGGTTGCGGGTGGTGAACGCATGGCGCACCCCGGCGTACACGAGGTGCAGGCGTGCCGTCACGCTGGCCTCGGTGGACTCCAGGATTTCGGCGCGTTCGCACCAAGGCAGGAACTGCGGGTAGTCTTGGACCGCGGTGACCAGCGCGTACATTTCGCTCGGTGAATACCAGAGCAGGACTGATTTCTTGACATGCTTCATACAATGCACTGATTGTATTGACCTCGCGAGACCCACACCGAATCCCATGTCCACTGCCGACAACAAGCCCATCGCCGAAAATCGCCGCGCCCGATTCGACTACCACCTCGAGGAACACTACGAGGCCGGCATGGTGCTGCAAGGCTGGGAGATCAAGGCCATCCGCGCCGGCCAGGTTCAGTTGACCGATGGCTACGTGGTCATCCGCGACGGTGAGCTCTACCTCATCGGTTGCCGGATCAACGCGCTGCGCAGTGCCTCGACCCATGTGAACCCCGAGGCCGACCGCACCAAGAAGCTCTTGATGAAGAAAGACGAAATCAAGCGCCTGATCGGCAAGATTGAGCAAAAGGGGTTCACCCTCGTTCCACTCGACCTGCACTACAAGGACGGCCGCGTGAAGGCGGCCATTGCGCTCGCCAAGGGCAAGGCCGAACACGACAAGCGCAACACCGAGAAACAGCGCGACTGGGAGCGTGAAAAAGGCCAGCTGATGCGGCACAAGGTGTCCAACAAGCACTGAGCGTCGGGGCCAGCCAGGAGCTGATGATCGACTGCGTCGCCGTACCCTTTGTGATATCGATTTTCTTGATGTTGCCCCAGCAAACAGCAGCTCAGGCTTTCACCAAGCCTGAACGCAGGCGATCCAACTTGACCACAAACAACCGGGTACCAACCGTCCTGCAAAGCAGATCCGTCGGGACGCACGATGCGAACTTGACTCCCTCGGCAAACGCCGCCAACTCTTCATCGGTCAGTTGGACATCCATGTCGCCGTCACCCTCAGGCATCAACGCTGCAGCCGGAGCCTGAACGCTCAGCGCATCAAACTTGATGCGCCCTCCTCCATTGGCGGCGGCTCGTGCATGTGTCCGGTTCTGCTTCGTGCCGGCAAAGGTCCACGTGCGCATCAGGCTGCCCTCGGTCCTGGACATGAAGTGCGCATCAGGGGACAAGGCCAGCTCTTCCTGCAAAGCGGCAAGCTCGATCTTTCCGCGCTGCGAAAGATGGACAGCCGTTGGTGCACCTCCCACCAGCGCGGCTCGAATACCCTGGCAGACTTCGCGGCTCAGACTGCGTGCACCGCCCATCCATCTGGCCTTGCCGCCCTCTTTCGCGGGTTCCAGCCAAACGATCTTCTTGCCCCATTCAATCTCCTTCACCAGCCAACTGCGGCCGGCCAAAAGCAGCAACCGTTGAGGCTCCTCGCCGGTCAGCACCGTTGGGTCGATGTACCCCACCTCGGCGCTGCCGCACCGACCCGTCAGGAGCTGAGCGCCGCTGAAGGAAGCAAGTAGATCGCGGTAGTGGCCACGGCCGAACTCGCGTTCCGTCTCCGGGCCGACACGCACCAGGCCTGCAGCCATGTCCAGATAGCCCTGCTTAACCATGTGGTCCACCATCGACCTGAAGCCCTCGACAGGCAGTTCAGGAAAGCAGCGGGCCATGAGAGACACGACCTCGCTCGCCGGCCATTCGCCACGCTCCAACGTGGCCACGAGAATCTGTTGCCCAACGATCGGCCAGGGCTCGTCTGGTGGGCGTGCCGCTTCGACCCAGGCCTGCGACCACAGATGCGTGACCCCCAAAGCCAACATGAAAGCATCTTGGTTCGTTGTCAGGAACAGGCAATTCCGCAAGCTTCCCGACCGCCGGCCCGTGCGTCCCATGCGCTGCAGGAACGACGACACGGTCGACGGCGAGTCGATCTGAATCACACGGTCCAGGTCTCCAACATCGATACCGAGTTCCAGCGTGGACGTAGCGACGATGACGCAATTCTTCTCTTCACCAAAGGCCGCCTCTGCTTGCCGACGCTCGGACGCGCTCAGCGACGCATGGCTCACGAAAGTCCTCACGTCCTTGGCCCGCAGCATGCTGCTCAACTGCTCCGCGCTGCTGCGCGAGTCGCAGAACACCAGCCGCTTCTCACCGCGGTGAAGGCGCGAGATCACCGTCGCAGCGTTTTCGAGGCTGCCGACGTGATCGATGGTGACATCGGCTTCGATGCTGACGGCAGCGCTGCCCACCACCTGCCTCGCTCCAAACGGAGCAAACCATTCCAGAAGCTCTTGCGGGTTACTGACCGTGGCAGAAAGACCGATGCGCTGAAGCGGTTGCGGCAGATAGTGCTCCAGCCGCTGCAGCACTGACCTCATGTGCCAGCCACGATCATCTGCGGCGAAGGCATGCAATTCGTCCACGACCACGGCGCGCAGGTTGCCGAACCAGGTCGGACGGTCCACGCGGACGGAGATCAGCATCGCTTCGATCGATTCCGGTGTCGTCAGAAGGATGTCGGGGGCTTCTTTCAGTGCCTTCTTCTTCCGGGACTGCGACACGTCACCGTGCCAAACCTCCACCGTACGGCCGACGAGCCCAGCGTAGTGAGTCAACCGGTGCTCAAGATTGTTCAGCAGCGCCTTGATGGGGCAGATGTACAGGACGCTGGTCCCAGGCCAGGACTCCTTCAGCATTCTGGACAGGATA
>JBEGTX010000323.1:0-9193 GCA_041179165.1 Pseudomonadota bacterium
AACCCCGTTTCTCACCGACACTGCACAGCAGCCCACCCGCGCAGACTCCACATGAAAATTCTCATCGGCACCTTGGGCAGCCACGGCGACGTGCTCCCCTTCCTCGGCTTGGCCGAGACCATGAAGGCCCGTGGACACGAAGTCGTGATGGTCGCTGACGTGCACTTCGAACCGCATGTGCGAGCGGCCGGCCTCGGCTTCGCGCCCATGGCGAGCGCAGGCGACTACGAGCGCCTGCTGCGCGCGGCCGACATGTCCGACATGCGCGGTGCCATGACGCTGTTGAGCAGCTACGTGGCCGATCGAACGCCCGAGGTGCATGCGGCGCTGAAGGCCCAGCTGGAGCCCGGGAACACCGTGGTCATCGGCTCCTCGCTGATGTTCGGCGCGCGCCTGTTGCGCGACACGCACGACGTGCCGCTCGCCACCGTGCACCTGGCGCCGGCCGTCTTCCGCTCACGCCACGAAAGCCCGCGTGTGACGGGCATCGATGTGTTGTCGTGGTTGCCAGGCGTCTTTAAGGAGATGGCGTGGTCCCTCGCCGATCGCTTCGTGCTCGACCCTGGCTTCGCGCGTCCGCTCAACGAGTTTCGGGCGTCGCAGTCGCTGCCCCCGGTGGACCACGTGATGCGCGATTGGATTCACAGCCCCGACCTCGTGATGGGGCTCTTTCCAGAATGGTTCGCGGCCCGGCATCCCGACTGGCCTGCGCCGCTCGAGCTCACCGGCTTTCCCCTCACCGACCTCGACCGCGGAGACCCTTTGCCGGCTTCACTGGCCGCGTTCCTGGCCGATGGGGAGGCCCCGATCGGCTTCACGGCGGGCTCCGCCATCGCGACCGCCGCCGACTTCTATGCCGCTTCAGCGCAGGCGTGCGCACGGTTGGGGCGGCGCGGCCTGCTGATCACCCAATTCCCGGAGCAGCTGCCTGAGCGCCTGCCTCCTGGCGTGATTCATGTGGGCTACGTGCCCTTCAGCGCCCTGCTGCCGCGCCTCGCTGCGTTCGTTCACCACGGCGGCATCGGCAGCACGAGTCAAGCGCTGAGGGCCGGGGTGCCGCAATTGATCAGGCCTGTGGCGGTGGACCAGTTCGACAACGCACGCCACGTGACCCGGCTTGGTGTGGGTCGCGAACTGCTGCCGCGCCACTACACGGCCGACAAAGCGGCCATCGCACTGGATGCGCTGTGCAAGGACGTGGCCTTGAAAGCCCGCTGTCGCGCCTGCGCGCCTCGGGTGCAACAGCCGTCGCTCGAGTGGAGCTGCGATGTACTGCTGCAGCGGCTTACCCCCTTGCTGCTGAAGACAGCGGCTACGGCGAGTCCTTCTGCTGAAGACAGCAGCTACCGCATCACTCGGTCGTGACTGCCTTGCCTTCGCGGTGGTGCAGCAACTGCTGGCCCACGAAGGTGCGGTAGGTGGTCATGAGGCGGAAGTACGCGGCAAGCGCATGGGCTTCGGCGCGAGGGTCGTTCATGCGCGAGTCGTAAAGCAGGGCCAGCACGACCCCGACGATCTCGAACACGAGTTGGGCAGGTTCGGTGTCACGGCGCACGTGACCCAATTGGATCGACTCGCTGACCACCGACTCCATCCAGTGTCGCCAACTTGACAACCCGCTTTGCAAGCGCAGCGCCAATGCAGAGACATCGTCGCCGCTGCCGACCTTGTAATGGGCGCCGAGCAAGGCTTTCATGCCGCGGCCGCGGGTGATCCAGAGGATCACGAGGGAGTCGAGCTGAGGCAGGCCGCGCGGCTCGTTGAGGGTGGGCAGCAACACGGCGCTTCGGAAAATGCGCTCGCACTCGTCGACCACCAGCAATTGCAAAGACTCAAGTGAGCCCACACGCACGAACACACCACTCTTGCTGATATTGAGGCGTTTCGCGATATCACCCAGCGCCAATTGCTGAATTCCGTTTTCAGACGCCAGATCCATTGCAGCGCCCAAAATGGCTGCAAGCGTTTGATCGCTCTTTTCTCTTTTCCTGACCATACCCTGATTGACGCTTGATGCTGATTCTGGATAGAAATGTACAGCCAACCAGCCATTTAGCTCAATCTAGGGGTCAACGATAGGATGTGCTCCAAAACGACATCAGGGCCGCATTCACGTCGTCTGCTTGCTCCAGGGTAGACAAATGGCCGCAATGCGGCACCAACACGAGGGAGGCGCCCGGGATCGCCGCGGCCATTTCCTCGGCCATTGCGGGCGGAATGACCTGGTCGTCACGGCCCGCAAGTACCAGCGCAGGGCAGCGAATCGCGGGCAAATCAGGCCTCGAATCAGGCCTGCCGATGATGGCCGTCTGCTGCCGAACAAACGCTTCGGCCCCCGTATCTCGTGCCATGGCGTGAACAACGTCACGCAATGGGGCGTCGTGCTCACGCGCTGGCGCCACGAGCATCGGCCATGCCGCATCGACCACTTCGGCGAATTGGCCGGATTGCGCCTGTGTCATTTGCTGCCGGCGTTTGGCCGTCTGCTCCGGCGTGTCGGGGCGTGCTGACGTGCTCAACAGACCCAATTTCAACACCCGTTCCGGCGCGCGGCGCATCACCTCCAACGCGACATAGCCCCCCATCGAGAGCCCGATGAGGCCGAATTGCCGCGGTGCGGTCGCGAGCAAACGATCGACGATGGCACCCAAATCGGCGTCGTGCCGATGGTCTGCCACGGTCACCGGGCCGAACTGCCACAGCACAGGCAGTTGCTCGGCATACAGACGCGGCGAACAAAACAGGCCGGGTACGAGGACGGTGGGAACAGACTCGGTCATGGTGGTTTTCTCGGCTGGTCACATTCATTGGAATCAACGGCATGGACTCGTCCGCACCGTTGAATCACGCGCATGGGTCGCCGATGCAATGGCATTCGCACGCAATGCATCGCCGGTCGGCGTCTCAGCCCATTCTGTTGCAATGGGCAAGAGGCGCCATCGACCGGCTGGAAAAACCGGTCTGTCGGTGCTCACATCTTGGCGGGTTCGACGCGCAACTGGTTGTCCACGCTGACCACACCCTTCACCGCCGCCGCCAATTGGGTGGCGCGGTCTCGCGCGGTCGCACTCGGTGCCGTGCCGTGCAAGGCCACACGGCCCGCCACGGTGTCGACGTTGATGCGCAGGGCGCTGAGGCTGCTGTCCTTGGCCAGTTCGGCATTCACCGACGTGGTGATCACAGCGTCGGCCACCTTGTCGCCCGCCGAGTTGCTGGCTTGCTTGAGGTCCTGCGAGGCGCGGTCACCCGCTTGCTTGACCTCTTGCCCTGCCTCGCGAGCGGCCTCTTTGAAGTCAGCACCCAGGCGCTTGGCGTCCTCTTTGACCTGCTCGCCCGTGGTGTTGGGCTGGCCCTGCACCACCGCCTGGTCCTTGGACCGGTCAACGGGGGTGACGTCGTCGCGCTTGTCGCAACCGGCAAAAGCCAGAGCTGACAGGAGCATGGCGGTGGAAAGGGTGAGTCGTTGCTTGTTCATGGGTGTTTCCTTGTTGAAGCCGAGCCCTGGGGGCCCCCGGGCGCCCAGCAGGTGCGTTGAAGCAGCATGGGTGGGCATTGCAGTCCTGAACCTTAGGTGCTTCCACACGAGAGCGAAGTCGGCCACGCCCGCATGGTGTTGTCGGACGATCCCGACAATGAGCAGGCGCGGCTGCATGCATCTCACCCTCCAGAACCGCTCAAGTGCCATCAGGTCTTGCCGATAAAAAGACGATGCATGCCCGTGTTTCAGGTCGCCCATGACCACCATTTCGAACTTGGTGTCCTTGTCCACCCAGCTGCGCGCGCTGGGGAACAAGGCCTTGTCGTCGGGCACGGGCAGGGTGCAGGCGGGCACACTTGGGGACACCGTGACGCTGAGCGCTGCAGCGAGGGGCAAAGCACAGGGCGCGGCAGCGTCCGTGGACTACACCGACCGCATCAAGGTGTCCGGCAACAAGAAGATCGACACCCTGCTGGCCGGCGGCAACCGCTGGTTCCACGAGAGCGGGGCCTCGGGGACCACCCCCTCCCTGTCGGCGAAACACACGCTCAACTACAGCTTTCTCACCAGCACCACCGGCCTGAGCAACATGGACGCGAACGGCTTTCTCGCGCTCGATGCCGATAAACAGGCGCGCGTGCGCGATGCGCTGAGCTACATCTCGAGCGTGATCGACGTGTCGTTCACCGAAGTCGCCAGTGGCGGAGACATTCAATATGGTTCGAACCGGCAAGGCAGCAGTTCGGGCTACGCGCGTTACCCCAACGAGGGCGCGCAGGTCATGCTGGCCAACAACCAGGCAAGCTACGACACCGACTGGTCAGCCGGCACCTACGCATGGCAAGTGGTGCTGCACGAGACCGCCCACACGCTGGGGCTCAAGCACCCGGGCAGCTACAACGCCACGGGGGGCAAGACACCCGGGCCTTACCTGCCGACCTCGCAAGACAACCGTGTCAACACGATCATGTCGTACACGAATGCGAGCAGCATGTCGCGCATTGCCTACGATGGCACGAGCTTCAGCCGCTCCTACGTGAACGCCGACTCGCTGCAGCTGAACGACGTGGCCGCGTTGCAGTACCTCTATGGTGCGGCGACGTCGGAGGCCAAGACATTCCAATGGAGCCCCGGCGCCATCTTTTCGCAGACGATCTTCAACAACAACGCCGACAGCGTGATCGACCTGTCGAACCAGACGCAGGACAACCTGCTCGACCTGCGGGCAGGCCGCTTCAGCAGCATCGCCCAACGCGACGCCTATGCCGACATGTCCTTCACCGCGAAGGAATACGCCAAGCTGAAATCCGACGGCAAGACCCTCACGAGCCTGATCGGCAAACCCGGCTACACCGGAAAGAACAACCTCGCCATCGCGGCGGGCAGCCAGATCAACCGTGCGGTGGGTGGATCGGGCAACGACAGCATCATTGCCAACAGCGCGGCCAACACGATCGACGGCGGGGCAGGCAACGACAAGTTCTTCCTCACTGGAGGCGATGCCACGCTCACCGGCGGCGACGGCGACGACACCGTCTTCCTCAAGAAGAAGGCCGGCGCGGTGTGGCGACTGAGCGAAGACAAGCTCAGCCTGAACCTCACCACCACCGACAAGAAGACCAAGGAAGTGACCACTCTGTCCAACGTCACCCTTGATGGCATCGAGCACGTGAAGTACTGGGACGGCACGGCACTGAAGGCCAGCGGCAAGGGCTTGCTCGCCTCACCGCTCAGCAGCAAGCTCACTGTGGCCTATTCGCCGCCGAGTGCAACGCCGTCCACCGGCCAGGGCCTGGACACCACCGCCTGAGGCGAAGCGCATGCGCGATGATGCGCACATGCTGCCCCAGCCCTCGACGCCCCACGCACTAGCCCATCTGCCGGTGATTCCGCCGGGACCGCTCGATCTGCTGTACACCGACGACACGGTCATCGTGCTGGTGAAGCCCGCCGGGCTGTTGTCGGTGCCCGGCCGGGGCGACCATGCGCAGGACTGCATGGCGCACCGCGTGCAAGCCGAGTTTGCCGATGCCCTGGTGGTGCACCGGCTCGACATGGCCACCTCGGGGCTCATGGTGTTCGCGCGCGGCAAGCCGGCGCAGCGGCAGCTTTCTGAGGCCTTTGCTGGTCGGCTGGTGGACAAGCGCTACGAGGCCATCGTGCACGGCCTGCCCGAGCCTGTTCACGGCGACATCGACCTGCCACTGATCACCGACTGGCCCAACCGCCCGCGTCAGAAGGTGGATTTCAGCGACGGCAAACCGTCACTCACGCGCTACCGCACGCTGCAGCACGACGAGCGCACCAGCGGCACAAGGGTGTCGCTCGAGCCCGTGACCGGCCGCACACACCAACTGCGGGTGCACCTGGCGGCCATCGGCCACCCGCTGCTGGGCGACATGCTCTACGCCCCAACGGAGGTGCAGGCGCTCACATCGAGGCTGATGCTTCACGCCTGCGTGCTGTCGTTTGCTCATCCGGCGAACGGCGAGCCACTGTCGTTCGAAAGCGCCCCTCCTTTTTGAGTGGCAGCACTTTAAGGTGAACCGAATGCGCCGAGAGGGATCACAGGGATCGTGCGCCACGTCCTTGCAAAACCCGGGGCGCGGCACCACATCGCTATGGCACGACCCCAACGAGGCAGACCAATGACCCTGAAACGATTTTTCGCCAGCCTGAGCCTGGTGGTGTTGAGCTTGGCGCTGGTGGCGCCGCAAGTGGCCGAAGCCAAACGCTTCGGAGGAGGCGGCAGCTCCGGTATGCGCCGAGACCTGCCAGCCCGCAACACGCCCGACGCCACGCCTGCCAAACCCACCACGCCGCCCGCTGCAGCACCCGGCGCGGCGGCTGCCACGCCGAAACGATCCTGGATGGGGCCGTTGGCTGGTCTGGCCGCGGGCTTGGGCCTGGCCACCTTGATGAGCCACCTGGGCCTGGGCGGCGCATTCGGCAACATCCTGCTGCTGGTGATCCTGCTCGGCATCGGCTTTTTCGTGATCCGATTCCTCATGCGACGCTTCGGGCCCAAACCGGCCATGCAGTTCGCCGGCGGACCGGCGGGGAACTTCGCGCCGCCAGCATCGCCTTGGGGTGGTGCGGGTGCGGGCTTCGGCGCAGCAGCCGCAACAACAGCAGCCCACGCCGCCATCGCGACGCCGGTGAGCCTGCCCCCGGACTTTGATGCCCCAGCGTTCGAGCGTGCCGCGAAGCTCATTTTCCTGCGCATGCAAACGGCCAACGATGCGGCCGACCTCAACGACCTGCGCCAGTTCACCACGCCCGAGATGTACGCCGTGGCCAAGCTGGAGCTGCAAGACCGCCCACCGGGCCCTCAGCAGACCGACGTGGTGCGTGTCGACGCCGAAGTGATGGACGTGGCCCAGGACACCCACCAGCAGATCGTCAGCGTGCGTTTCCACGGCCGGATCCGCGAGGACCAGAACGGCGAGGTGATGGACTTCGACGAGATCTGGCACCTGGTGCGGCCGCACGATGGCAGCCGCGAATGGGCCATCTCTGGAATCCAGTGAGCCCCCAATCGTTGCGCTCGTGGACCCAAGGGGCTGAGCCCGGGCATGAACAGTCCAGTGGACTGTTCATGCCCGGCGAAGGGTTGAGCTTAAGCTCAACGCGGCCTGGCAAAGCCAGACCGCCAGGCGTTGGGCAATTCGCTTCGCTAAAGAACCTTGCCCCTTTCCGATCTGCGCTCAGCTTCGGTTCATGCATATAGGCGGGGCCACCTGGTGGACCGGCAAAGCCGGATCCACGGGCGTTGCTTGATGGGTCGGCCTTGCTTCGCTGAGCCCTCTTTGGTCCGCGGCGTGCTGGATGGGCCTGCCCAGCTTGGAACCGAGCGCCTTTGCGCACGCCATGGTGTGGTGTGGTGTGGGAGCCGAATATCATTCGCGTATGTCTTCCGGTCTCCTTCCTCCTTTCACGGCCCCTGCCGCCCTTGGTGATGCACTTGCTCACGAGGGCCACGCGGTGATTCAACCGTCTGATCTCTGTGCACTGCTGGAGGTGGACGCTGGCGCGCTCACCCGTCTGGAGTCGAGCTGGAACGACCTGCCGGCCGATGCCTACCTGCGTGACGGGGGGCGCTACCGACGCCGCCGTCATGCCTGCTTTGTGGTCGATGGCGACCAAGTCACGTCTGTGCCCCACCGTGCCCACTGGCAGCCGGTGGAATACAACGCCTTGCACGGCGGGCTCGAGCGCTGGTTCGAACCGATGCTGGCCGAGGTCGTGTCGCAGCCGGTGTGGCCAGCGCTGCTGCGCACGCTGGCGGCCACCTGCTCGGCCCTCAAGGGCGTACAGCCCTGGTTCGTCGAGGCGCATCAGTTCCGCATCGACACGACCGACGGCATCGGGCGCCCCACCCCGGAAGGCGCTCACCGAGACGGGGTCGACTTCGTGGCCGTGTTGCTGGTGTCTCGCGAGGGCGTGAAGGGTGGCGAGACGCGTGTCTTCGAGGCGGCCGGGCCGCGGGGCATCCGCTTCACGCTGAGCGCGCCATGGAGCCTGCTGATGCTCGACGACGCCAAGGTGATCCACGAAAGCACACCCATTCAACCGCTGCACGACCAGGGCCACCGCGACACGCTGGTGATCACCTTCCGTGCAGATGGCTTCCAGGGCCCTGACGCGTGAGCTTGCCGCGGGCCTGCCCCTTCAACTCCATCGGACTGCCGTCTTGATTCAAACCGTCTTGATCCGCCTGCTGCGCCTCGTGATGTTCGCCGCCGGCTTGGTGCTCGCCGTGGGCGTGCTGCTGTTCGGCCTGGTGCTGGCCACCGGGCTGCTGCTGTGGAGCCTGATGCGCGGCCGGCGCCCGGCTTTCGTGCTGCGCACCCCTCTGCGCGGCACCTTCCAGCGCATGCGCCCAGGGCAAACCGGCGGCTTCGGCATGCCACCCCGCCAAACGCGCCAGGCCCAGGCCAACAGCGAGGTGATCGACGTCGAGGTGCGCGAGGTGCCAGAGTCCCGCAGGGCCGTGCCGCCCCCCGGCACCACGCCCGACTGACGCCCGGACGCGTTGCCGGCCCGGGCCTGTAGACTCCGGCCCATCGCCACTGCCTTTCTGCGCATGACGTCTGCCCCCGCCAAACAGCCCAAGCCGCTCAAAGCCGCGCTGAAGTCCCTGAACGACCGCATCCGGCGAACCGGCAGCACGCTGACCAAGCTCAAGCCCACGGTCACCAGCGTGCAAACGCTCAAGAGCCGACGGGTGGCACGGCGCAAGGTGTCGGGGCTCGACTTCGTGCTGGCCGACCGCGTCGACTTCCTGAACCCGCTGCACTGGGACTCGCTCGCCCTCCAGAGCGTGTTCCTGTCGCGCGACTACCTGCGGGTGCTGGAGCAGCACGGCCCATCGAACATCCAGCCGCGCTACGCCATGGCGTATGCGGCCGGGGTGCCGGTGGCCGTGATGCTGTTCCAGCGCGTGAAGATCCAGGGTCGGCAGTTGCGCAAACCCGGCCCCAAGCGCTTGCTCGACAAGCCGATGGCGCAGCTCAATGAGCACCTGCTGGTGTGTGGCAACCTGCTGGTCTGGGGCGCACGCGCCACCGCGTTTGCCCCCGACGTCGATCCCGCCCAGCTGTGGCACGGTGTAGGCGAGGCCATGTACCGGCTGCGCCGCGCCGACAAGCTGCTCGGTGAGTCCGACCTGGCCCTCATCAAGGACTTCGCTGCGGGTGACGAGGTCGCTCGCGA
>JBEGTX010000324.1:0-18804 GCA_041179165.1 Pseudomonadota bacterium
TGATGGCGCCGAACACCATGATCAGGCCGTGCATGGTGGTGAGCTGGTTGAACAGCTGCGGGTTCACGATCTGCAGGCCGGGCTGGAACAGCTCGGCGCGAATCAGCAGCGCGAGCACGCCGCCGATCATCAGCATCGTGAACGAGAACAGCAGGTACAGCGTACCGATGTCTTTGTGGTTGGTCGCAAAAAGCCAGCGGGCCAGACCATGGGGATGGTCGTGTGCGTGATCGTCGTGGCCGTGACCGTGGTCGCCAGCGTGAGGGGTGAGTACAGCACTCATGGAATATTCCTTTGACAGTTCGGTGCTTACTTGCGAGCGGCGGCGACTTCAGCCGGCTGCACAAGTTGTCCGGTCTTGTTCGACCAGCTGTTCTTCGTGTAGGTGATGACGGCCGCGATGTCGGTGTCATTCAACTGGTCTTTCCAGGCGGGCATGCCAGGGGCACGGCCGTTGAGCAGAACCTGGATTTCCTTGAGGTGATCGGCGTCGAGCACGAGGGCCGAGCCGTCGAGCGGCTTGGCCGAGCCGATGCCCTTGCCGTTGGCGCCGTGGCACACCGCGCACTGGGCGTAGATCTTTTCACCGCGAGCCGTGAGGTCAGGCAGCGTCCAGACCTTGGTCGGATCGTCAGCCTTGGCTGCGATTTCCTTCTTCTTGGCTGCGATCCAGGTGGCGTAGTCGGCCTCGCTGACCACCTTCACGTGGATGGGCATGTAGGCGTGTTCCTTGCCGCAGAGCTCGGCGCACTGGCCGTAGTAGCTGCCGATCTTGGTGGCGCGGAACCAGGTGTCGCGCACGAAGCCGGGGATGGCGTCTTGCTTGATGCCGAAGGCCGGCACCATGAAGGCGTGGATCACGTCGTTGGCCGTCGTGATGATGCGGATCTTCTTGTCGACCGGCACCACGAGCGGGTTGTCGACCTTGAGCAGGTAGTCGTCACCGGCCGGCTTGCCGGCATCGGACATTTCGCGCTGGGCGCTGTCGAGGGTGGAGATGAAGCCGATGCCTTGGGCATCGCCCGTGAGGTAGTCGTAGCCCCACTTCCATTGGTAGCCGGTGGCCTTGATGGTGACGTCAGCGGCGCTGGTGTCCTTCATGTCGACCACGACCTTGGTGGCCGGCAAGGCCATGCCGATCACGATGAGGAAGGGCACGATGGTCCAGATGATTTCGACCGTGGTGCTTTCGTGGAAGTTGGCAGGCTTGGCGCCCTTCGACTTGCGGTGCTTGATGATCGAATAGAACATCACGCCGAACACACCGACGAAGATGACCGAGCAGACAATCAGCATCCAGTTGTGCAGGGTCTGCTGCGAACGGGCGATCTCGGTGACCGGTTGCTGCAGGTCGATCCCGTTGACCGTGGGACCGCCCGGCAGGCTGTTGACGGCCATGGCCGCCATGGAGCACAGGCTGATGCACAGCCCCAGGCCCAGCTGTCCCGCCCGCTGCCACAAGTGCGGCAAGGACCCCAGTGATTTCGTCGTCTTCATCATGGTCGCTCTAGTTTTCAAATTCACATCGAAGCCGGCTTCGTGCCACCCTGGTGCCAGCGGCGCAGCGCGAAACGCAATTCCTCGGCCAACTGGCGGCGCTGCTCGGGGTGGATGAACCGCCCCACGGCAATGCGCTGCCCCTGACCCGACAACTCGATCAAGGACCGGTCGCCATGTTCGGGTTCAACCCGGACCCACGCCGGTTTGAACTCGACCCTTTCCACGTGCGACCCGTTGGCGTGTTCCACCGTCAACAGATCGCCCCTCAATTCGATGCACTCGCGGTCGCTGGCGTGGCGCAACATGCCCCACGACACCCCACCCACGAGCATCAGCTGCACCCACACGAACGGCAGCACCACCTCGGCACCGTGCGACCAGAAGGCCGACGACACCGCCAGTGACACCGCACACAACGCGGCGTACCAGGCGAGCACCTGCCTGGACGCGCCAGCCCCGTTGCGGCGCCACACCCAACCCACGGTCCATTCGGGTTCGCTCCTCGACTCACGTCCCAGCCGGAAGGTGGGAAGGGGCGTTGATGCGGGCCACGCAAAAGACGATGTGGATGCAGACATTCAGCCAACGGTTCCAGCGGAAACGGCCGTTTCCGGCCGATCGGAAGACCGGGTTTCACTGGGCAAGCGCAGGTCAAACCCGCGCTCCACCCCGCTCCCCCCGGACGAACGTGCATTTTGCAAGCCCATGAGTTTAACGCAGGCGGGAGGAATCAGCCGAGTCCGTACCGTGGCGCTTGCGCACCAATGCACGCATTTCATCCAGCGAGACCGTCGTTTCTGTGCTTTGCGCCGCACGCGGACGGGCCTTGAATGCATGGCCGTAGGCCACCTCGAAGCGCATGTGGATGCGGCCGTCCGGGCCCCGCAGGCCGTCGAGGGCGTCCTCCAGCCGGGCACGCCAGCGTGGGGTCCGCAGGCCTGGGAAGCGGTCGGGGGAGGCATTGCCCCCCAGGCTGCGCAGCTCCGCCAGCAGGGCGCGGGCATCGGGCCAGCTGAGCGAGAGGATCTCCTGGTCCATCACCGGATCGGCGAACCCGGAATGCACGAGCATGTCGCCCAGGTCGTGCATGTCGATGAAATCGGCCATGGCCGGCGGCCAACCCATGCCGTGGTACAGCTCGCGCAGCTCACGCAGCGTGTCGGGGCCGAGACAGGAGAACATCACGAAGCCGTCGACCGCGAGGGCCTGATGCCATCGGGCCAGCACCGCGGTGGGGTCGGCCACGCCGTGCAGCATCATGTTGGCCCAGACGAGCTGCACGCTGCCGGGTGCCACGTCGTCGGCCGCCACCACCGTCACGGTCGAGGCCGTTCCGCGCAGCCTCGACCACCAGCCCGGCGCGGCCAAGGCCTGGCTGCGCTGGCGCAATGCGGGCGTGGGCTCCACCACCACGCGCTGCGCCTGCGGATAGGTTTGCGCCAGCACCTCGCTGCCTGCACCACCGAAACTCCACCAATCGATCAAGGCCTGCGGCTTCGCCAGGATGATGAGCAGCCGCTCGGCCATGCGCCGGGCCACTTCGGTGTGCAGCCACGGCGGGGACTCGGCCCGCGCCAGACGGTGCAGGGCTGTCAGCACCCGCCCCAGATCCAGGCGCCTTACCGAGGGAGAAGGGAGGGGGTCGCTCATGGGAGACAAGTATATTGAGCCCGACCCGTGCAGGCTGCTTCAACCTCGATCAGCCCTGCGGCCGGCGCTGCATTGAGGAGCCTTGTTGACAGCCGCGTCGACACTGTCTCGACCGCCGAAGCCGCCCTGTTCATGCACCTTGGGCCCTGCCCTGCCCTGCCCTTGCCCTTGCCCTTGCCCTTGCCCGTGCCCGTGCCTTGCCGATGCCCCTGCCCATGCCCTTTTTCGGCCGCCTGCGGAACCACCTCTCTCAGGCCGTCCCGAGCCAATGCGTGGTGTGCCACGGCGCTGCCCTCAGCCGCTTGTGCGCACCATGCAGCAAGCGCTTCGGCACGCAACGGCCACGTTGCCAGCGGTGTGCGCTCGAGTTGCCTGCGGGGGTGCCCGTGTGCGGGAGTTGCCTCGTCAAACCACCGCCATTCACGCACACGCTCACGGCCGTGGACTACGCCTTCCCGTGGGATGCCTTGGTGTTGCGCCTCAAGTTCAGCCAGGCCCTCGACCTGGCCGACACCCTGGCCGATGCCATGGCCAACGCGCTGCTGGCCAGCGCCCTGCCCCCGCCCGAACTGCTGCTGCCCATGCCCCTCAGCACGCAGCGCCTGCGCGAACGCGGGTTCAACCAGGCCTGGGAACTCACCCGCCGACTGGGGCGCCGCTTGTCGCTGCCCGCCGATGCCAAGTTGCTGCTGCGCATAAAAGACACCCCTCACCAGCTTGCGCTGCCCGAAGACCGGCGCGCCGCCAACGTGCGCGGGGCCTTTGCCGTGGAGCCACTGCGGCGCCAGGCCGTCGTGGGGCAACACGTGGCACTCGTCGACGACGTGATGACCACCGGCGCCACCGCAGCCGAAGCGGCGCGGGTGCTCATGCAGGCCGGCGCGGCGAGCGTGGTGGTCTGGGTGGCGGCCCGCACACCCAGGCCCCGTGACCGATGAGGACGAGGGCCACAGCGGTGACAATCGCCCAGCAGAACGATCTGCCGCCCGGCCTGTGCCCCTTCCTGTGCCCTTTCGCCCCCCATGTTCAACATCGTCCTCGTCCACCCGGAAATCCCACCCAACACCGGCAACGTCATCCGGCTCGCCGCCAACACCGGCTGCGCGCTGCATCTGATCGAACCCCTCGGGTTCTCCATGGACGACCGCCTGCTGCGCCGCGCCGGCCTCGATTACCACGAGTACGCGCCAGTCCACCGGCACGCCTCCTGGGCGCACTTCCTGGAAGCAGCAAAGCCCGACCCCACGCGCCTGTTCGCCTTCACGACACGAGGCAGCCAGCTGCTTGGCGCCATGACCTGGCAAGCCGGTGACTGGCTTGTCTTCGGATCAGAAACCGCAGGCCTGCCGCCCGCCCTGCGCGACAGCCTGCCCGAATCGCAGCGTGTGCGGCTGCCCCTCAGGCCAGGCCAACGCAGCCTGAACCTCAGCAACGCTGTGGCGGTGGCTGTGTTTGATGCGTGGCGTCAGCATGGATACGGTGGTGGCGCGTAGGTGCCTATCGCCTCACTGCTGCCTTACAGGCGCGCCGATGGTGAAGTGACTGAACGCTACGCCAGCGGGTCTAGAGCGAAGCGCATTGCCCAGAGCCCGCGGATCTGGCTTTGCCAGGCCGCCAGGCGGGCGCCCCTCGGGGGCAGGAGTGAAACGACTGGGGGGGCCCTTATTCCCGCGCGGCCCCGCGCCCCATGAGCGCACGAATGGCTTGCTGAGGCGTCACCACCCCATCCAACACCTGCACCACAGCCTGCGTGATCGGCATGTCCACTTGCAGCAACTGCGCGCGCTGCAAGACGGTCGAGGCACACGCCACCCCTTCAGCCACATGCCCCAGTTCGACAAGGATCTGCGCCAACGGCAAGCCCTGGGCCAACAACAAGCCCACCTTGCGATTGCGAGACAGATCGCCTGTGGCAGTGAGCACCAGATCACCCAGACCACTCAGACCCATGAAGGTCTCAGACCGAGCACCCAGCGCCACACCCAGCCGCGTCATCTCCGCCAAGCCGCGCGTGATGAGCGCCGCCCGCGCGTTCATGCCGAGCTGCAAACCATCGGCAATGCCGGTGGCGATGGCGAGCACGTTCTTGACAGCACCACCCACCTCCACCCCTACCGGGTCACCTGAGGCATAGATGCGCAACCGCTCCCCATGCAGCACCTGCGCAGCGAGGGAACACAGCGCGGCATCGGTGCTCGCAGCCACCAGCGCAGCCGGTTGGCCGCGGGCCACTTCGACCGCGAAACTGGGCCCTGACAGAATGCCGACCGGCCCCCCCGACGGCCTCACGGCACGGGCGATCTCATGGCCGAGGCGGCCGGTGCCTTCTTGAAAGCCTTTGCAGAGCCACAACACACCCGGCGCATCCGCCGGCAGGCGCTCGAGCGTGGCTTGCAACCCCGCCATCGGGGTGGCGATGATGAGCAGGCCGTCGCGCGCATGGGCCACGGCTGCATCGAAATCGGTGGCGACCTGCAGGCCCTCGGGCAGGTCGATGCCCGGCAGGTAGCGCGCGTTCTGGCGCGTGGCGGCCATCTGCGCGCCCTGCGCCGCGTCTCGCGCCCACAGCACCGTGGGGTGGCGCAAGGCGGAACTCACCGCCAGCGCCGTGCCCCAGGCGCCAGCGCCCAATACGGTGAGGTTCATGCGTTGAGGCCGCTCGCGCGGGCCCCGGCAAACAACGACCGCATCGGCGCCGTTCTCAGTTCAGTGCGCTCGGGGTTTCACCGGCACCGGCCGCGGCGGCAGCTTGTTGCTGCTGCTGGGCTTCGAACATGCCCTGGAAATTGACTTCGGCCAGCACCACCGGAGGGAAGCCGGCGCGCGTGCAGATGTCGGACACCACGGCGCGCAGGTACGGGTACACGATCTGCGGGCAGGCGATGCCGAGGATGGGTTGCAGCTGGTCTTCCGGAACGTTGCGGATTTCGAAGATGCCGGCTTGCTTGGCTTCCACCAGGAACAAGGTTTTTTCGCCCACGGTGGTGGTGACGGTGGCGGTGACGCTCACTTCGTACATGCCTTCACCGACAGGCTCCACGCCCAGGCCGAGGTTGATGTCCACGTGCGGCTGGCTTTGCTCCAGAAAAATCAGCGGCGAGTTCGGTTGCTCGAGCGACAGGTCCTTCAGGTACAGGCGCTGGATCTGGAAGATGGGGGAGGTGGTTTGGTCTGCCATGGTCGTCTCTGGTGATCGCTCGAAGAGCCTGTTGAATCAGTAAAAAGCCCGCAGCGGATGCGGCGGGCCGTATCGAATGATTATCCACGAGGCGCATGACCGTTCCATGCACCCCGTTTGCGTGAACGAAGCGCGGCCTCAGCCCGCCTGCAACAGGGGCATCAGCCCGCCTTGCTGGTCGAGTGCCATGAGGTCATCGCAGCCACCCACGTGGGTGTCGCCGATGAAGATCTGCGGCACGGTACGCCGCCCGGTGATCTCCATCATGACCTGCCGCTGCGACGGGTCGAGGTCGATGCGCACCTCTTCGATGGCCTGCACGCCGCGCGCATTGAGCAGCATCTTGGCCCGGATGCAGAACGGGCAGACCTGGGTCGTGTACATCTTCACCGCTTGCATGGCAGATCCTCTTGGGGTGTCAGGCTGTCTTTTCGAGGGGCAGGTTGGCGGTGCGCCAAGCTTCGAGGCCGCCGCTCAGCGTGTGCGTGTTCTCGTAGCCCCGTTCCTTGAGGATAAGCATGGCGCGCGCCGAATGTGCGCCGCGGTCACACACCAACACCAGGGGCAAGGTCTTGTTCTTGGGCAGCGCCGTGCTGTCCTTCAATGCCACGAGCGGGATGTTCTTGGAGTTCACCACGTGGCCGGCATCGAACTGCTCGTTCTCGCGCAGGTCGACGACCACGGCGCGTTCACGGTTGATCATGTGAACGGCTTGCGCGGTGGTCACGCCGCCGGCGATCGTCCCCTTGCGCAGCGTGGGCCACAGCAGCAAAGCACCGGACACAAGGGCGGTGACGAAGAGGTACCAGGATTCAGCAAAAAATTTCACAAATGCGCCCACGGGTTGGAGATCAGACTCGAATTATAGAATTCAGCCTTGATCTTGGTCCGAACGCCCATTTCGGCGTGTTTCGCCAGGCCCTCCTTCACCCTTCACGCGCACTGCCCTCCCCCATGTACAAACTCGTGCTCATCCGCCACGGCGAATCGACCTGGAACCTTGAAAACCGCTTCACGGGTTGGACCGATGTGGACCTCACAGACACCGGCGTGGCCCAGGCCAAGCAGGCCGGCCGGCTGCTGAAAGAAGGCGGCTACGACTTCGACGTGGCCTACACCTCGGTGCTCAAGCGCGCCATCTGGACCCTCTGGCACAGCCTCGACCAGATGGACCGCACCTGGCTGCCGGTCGTGCACAGCTGGCGCCTGAACGAGCGCCACTACGGCGCGCTGCAAGGCCTCAACAAGGCCGACATGGCCAAGCAGTACGGCGACGCACAGGTGCTCGCCTGGCGCCGCAGCTATGACACGCCGCCGCCATCGCTCGACGCAGCCGACCCGCGCGGCCAGCGCCAGGACATCCGCTACGCCAAGCTCGATGCCGCACAGGTGCCGCTGACCGAGTGTCTGAAAGACACGGTCGAGCGCGTGATGCCGCTGTGGAACGACAGCATTGCGCCTGCCATCAAGGCCGGCAAGCGCATCGTCATCGCCGCCCACGGCAACAGCATCCGTGCGCTGGTGAAGTACCTCGACAACATCGCCGATGCCGACATCGTGGGCGTGAACATCCCGAACGGCATCCCGCTCGTGTACGAACTCGATACCGACCTGAAGCCGATCAAGAGCTATTACCTGGGCGACGCCGAGGCTGCGGCCAAGGCTGCCGCTGCGGTGGCCAGCCAGGGCAAAGCCTGACCTCCCAGGTCGGCACAGAAGACGGGCCCGCATGTCCTACCGCGAGCTGCCGCTTCCCCCGCAGTGTGCCGACCGCATCGAAGCGCTGTGGCGTTTCGATGCCACGTCGGCCGCACTGCACCCGGTGCTTCCGGACGGCCGGATGGACGTGCTGGTCCGATTCGAGCGGCATGAACACGGGCGCATCGCCAATGTGCGTCTGGTGATCGCCGGGCCCAGCCAGCGGCCTGGCGTGGTGCCGGCGGGCGAGCGCACCAGCCTCGTCGGCATCCGGTTTCGCAGCGGCTGGGGCGGGGTCTGCCTGCAGCTGCAGGCCGCGGAGCTGCTCGATCAGGTGCTGCTGGGCGACGACGCCAGCCGCGTGCTGGGGCCGCTGGCCGAGCCGCTGCTGCGCGCCACCGACATCGACGCGCTGCTTCAGCTCATGCAGCACACCGCCTGCACGCTGGCCTCGCGCACACCGGGTTCGCCCACCCAGCTCGCCACCGCGGCGGCCATCGACCTGTTGCATGGCGACGGCGGAAGCACCCCCATCGCCACACTGGCCAGCCGGCTGGGCCGCAGCGAACGCAGCCTGCGCCGCCATCTGCACGACGCGGTGGGGCTGCCCGCCAAGTCACTCGCGGCCATCCTGCGCTTTCGCCGCACGCTGCGCCTGCTCGATGACCAGCCCACGCTGGCACTCTCGGCCGCGGCCGCCGAAGCAGGCTACAGCGACCAGGCCCACATGAGCCGCGAGTTCAAGCGCTACGGCGGCTTCAGCCCGTCGGCGAGGCCCACGATGGCGCCCATGTATTTGTCGATGCAAAGCCAAGGCTGAACCGGCGCCCTGGCCGATTTGTTCAAGACAAGGCCCGTGGGCCCGCGGTAAGGTGGCGACACGTTGTCATCACGTTGCAGGCTCCCATGTACGTTCAATCCCCCATGTTCGAAGAAGAGCGGCCCGATCGCCTGTGCGCCTTCATGCGGGAATTTCCCTTGGCCTCGTTGGTGGTGCCTTGCAGCACCGGTCTCGAGGCCAACCTGCTGCCGATAGAGACGGTCTCAGCCGCCGTCATCCGCGGCCACGCGGCGCGCAGCAACCCGCTGTGGCGCGACGCCCTGCCCGGCCAACAGGCCACGGTCATCTTCCAGGGCCCCAACACCTACATCTCGCCACACTGGTACGTGAACGGCGCCAAGAGCGGCCGCCGCGCACCCAGCTGGAACTACGTGACCGTGCACGCCCACGGCACGCTGCGATTCATCGACGACGCCGTGTGGATGAAGCAGCATCTGAAGGACCTCACCCAGCAGCAAGAGGGCCCACGCGAGAACCCCTGGCGCTACGAAGACGCCCCACCCGAATTCACCCAGCGCATGGGCGAAGCCCTCTACGGCATCGAGATGACGGTCGAGCGACTCACCAGCAAGTGGTTCCTCAGCCAACAACGCACCCCCGCCGACCGCGAGAGCGTCGTCAGGCATCTGCAGGCCGAACGCACCTGGGGCGCCGCTGAAATCGCGCGGCTCATTCAGGACAACGAGCCTCCCCCTCCCGCCCCGACAGCACGTTGATGCCAAGCTGACCGAGGGTCCCGACAGGCTCCGCATCCAGAGCGAAGCGCATCGCCCAACGCTTGGCGGTCTGGGTCTGCCAGGCGTGAACAGTCCACTGCACTGTTCACGTCCCGGCTCAGCCCCTTGACTGCTTGACCCGAAGCGAACAGCAGGCTGGAGGTGATTGAAATCTAGAGCGAAGCGCATTGCCCAGAGCCCGCGGATCTGGATCTGGCTCTGCCAGGCCGCCAGGCGGGCGCCCCTTGGGGGCTGAGCCCGGACTTGAAGAGTCCAGTGGACTGTTCATGCCTGGCGAAGAGCTGAGCCTCTGGCTCAGCGCGGCTGGCAGAGCAGGAGTGCGGAGCACGACTGGGGGGCCTTACCACGCAGCCGTGGCGAAGGTATTCCGCCCCGCCCTCTTCGCGTCATACAAAGCCGAATCCGCCTTGGCCACCACATCCGCCGGCGTCACCTCCTCCCCATCCACATAACTGATCCCGATGCTGGACGTCACCAGCAACAGCAGATCAGCAACCAGCAAGGGCACCCGCAAGGCCCCACCGATCTTGCGTGCAATGACAGCCACCTCCTCGACGGTATTGAGACCCTCCAGGATGATGACGAACTCATCACCCGCCAGACGCGCCACCGTGTCGGTGAGCCGCACACACGAGTGCAGCCGCTTGGCGAACTCCTTGAGCACCTGATCGCCCACGCCATGGCCGTGCGTGTCGTTGATCTGCTTGAAGTGGTCGATGTCGAGGAACATCAGGGCCATGGGGCGGCCGGTGCGGCGGCTGCGCAGCAGCGCGTCACGCAGGCGCTCATCGAAGGCACGCCGATTGGGCAAAGCCGTCAGCACGTCGATCCGCGCCAGCTCACTCAACTGCTTCTCGACAAGCTTCAAGGGGGTGACATCGGAGCTCAGCGCATAGACGCCGGCCACCACCCCGTCGGCACGGATGTCGGGCACGTACTCGTTGTGCAAATGGCGGTGAATGCCGAGTGACGTCGACTCCAGGTCGAACGTCACCCGTTCGCCCTTCAACGCACGCTTCAGGGCGTCGCGCCGCTGTTCGTAGAGCGCCGCACCCACGATCTCTTCCACCGTCTTGCCCAGTGCCGCGTGCGGGTCCAGGCCCAGCCAGCTGCGGAAAGTTTCGTTGGCGAACTGCAGGCGCTCATGTTCATCGATGTACGAAATGAGCACAGGCAGGTTGTCGGCAATCATGCGCAGGCGCTGCTCACCTTCGGCATGCAGGCGCTCGGCATGTTTGATCGGCGTGATGTCGAAGGTCATCAGGTAGATGCCACGCACCTCCCCATCGGCACCGAAGTCCGGCACGATGTGCCCCTGGAAATTAACCTTCTCGCCACGCCGCATCAGCGCGCCCTCAAAGGTGCAGGTCTTGCCGGCCTGTGCCTTCTGCAAGTGGATGCGGTGGTCGAGATACGGCTGCTCACCAAGCACCTCGCGCAGGCTCTTGCCTTTCATGTCCTTGTGCTCGAAGCCCAGGAAGCGGGCACCGGGCGCGTTGGAAAATTCGCAGCGCTCGTCGCGGTCGAAGTAGCCGATGAGCGCGGGCACGGTGTTGGTCACGTCACGCAGCCGGTTCTCACTGGCCGCAAGTGACGCTTCGGCCTTCTTGCGCTCGCTGATGTCGCGCAAGAACGCGTTGGCCGCAAAGAAGTCGCCATCTTGAACGGCTTGGACCGACAGCTCCACCGGAATGCGCGCGCCATCGCGGCGCAACGCGGTGACCTCGATGCGGTTGTTGATGACGGGGCCCGTGCCGCTGCGCATGAAGCGCGCCATGCCGGCGTTGTGACTGGACCGCATTTCTTCAGGGATGATGACCTGGGCCAGCTCCCGCCCCATGACCTCATCGCGCGGCCAGCCGAAGGTGAGTTCGGCCTGCCGGTTCCATTCGGTGATTTTTCCGTGGGCATCGATGCTGATGAAGGCGTCTGCGGCATGGGTAAGAATGCCCACGACACGCGCTTCGCTGCGGGCCTGCTGCAGCTCCGCGTGCTTGCGCTGCGTGATGTCGAAGGTCATCGCAAACAAGCCGCGCACCTTGCCGTCATCGCCGAACTCGGGGATGTAGTGCGTTTCAAAATAGAAGTGCTGACTGCGCAGCTGGGTGTCCCCCTCGAAGCGCACACGCTCGCCTTGAAACGCCCGCTTCAGGTAAGGCGCCAAGGTCGCATACAGCGCATCACCACGGACATCCTGCACGGTGCGCCCCACCACGGCATCAGGGCTCACGCCGAGTCCCCGGCTCACGAGCGCGTTGGCAAAGAGGAAGCGCTCGTCCGAACCGATCTGGGCGATCTGCGCCGGCAAGTTGTCGGCGATGAGCCGCAAGCGCTGCTCTGTCTGCGTGAGCGCGGCCACCACGCCGTTCTTGTGGGCCATCAGCTCGTTGTAGGCCTGCACCACATCCTGCAACTCCTGGGCTTCATCTGTCACCGGCAGCATCACTGGCACGGCATGGTGGCGGGCATCGACCATGGCGCTGCGCAAACGCTCCAGCGGAGACAGCAGCCGTTCGGTGAACACCCACACGGCCACACCACACACCATCAGCATGATGGCCGCAAGGGCCAGCACCTGCCGCTGGGTGCCGCGGATCTGCGCGTAGGCTTCGGCGGTGGGGTAGGCAAACGTCACCACCCAAGGTGCATTGCGCAGGCTTCGGTAGGTGAACAAGGCCTCGAGGCCCTTGGAGTTGAAGGCCTGCACCGTTCCTTCAAAACCTCGCAGTGCCTGGTGCACGTGGGCATTGACGCTGGCCGGCGGCACGGCCTCCATGATGCGCTCGCGCTGGGCGTGCATCACAATGACCGGATGGTCCCCTTTGGCCAGCAGGCTGACATAGCCTGTCTTGCCGATGCGCGTGTTGCTCAGCGCGCTCAGGAAGTTGGGCCGCGTGAGGTACAGCACCCCGCACAACGCGCCGGTGATCTCACCTCTGCTGTTTCGCAAGGGCGACGCAAAAGTGATGATCGGCTCGCCAGTGGCCTTGCCCACCACCGGCTGCGAGATCACCGGCTTGCCGGTGATCATCAGGTCTTTGAAATAAGGCCGATCGGCGATGGAACGCCCCGTCCGGCCCGGCAGCATGGGAGAGTCGAACACGATCACCCCGTCGCGGTCCGTGGTAAAGACCAGGTCGAACATGGACTGCAGCACCGGGCGCGAGGCGAAGTGCCCCGACAGGTCGGCAGGCGCAGTCAACTCCATCGGCCCCAGCACGGCCGCGCTGACCGACAGCGCATCGCGCCGCTCGCCCACGCGGGTATCGAGTTCGTGGGAGATGCTGTCGGCAAGGGCCGCCTGCGCGTCGCTCGCGCCCTGGCGCATGTCGGTGTGAACGATGCTCAGCGTGATGGTGGTGAAACCAGCCACGACCAGCACCAGCGCCAGCATCGACCAGAGGGCCAGTTTGGCTTTGAGGCTGCGACGCTTGTACAGGTGCAACATGTATGAGGTGGCTGAAAACGGGAGGGGCGGCCCCCTTCGATCCGAAGCCGAGGTTACGCCCGCCCGGGCGCCCGGAGCAAGCGAAAAAGACTCGAATTGCCCGGTTCAACGACCCATCATCTCCCAGCCCGTCCGCAGTGAACAGAAAAACGGTTCATCTCCAACGCTGCGAGGGGTCGGAACATTCTCAGCCGGCGTGCGATGTGGCAGCGGGCGTACTGGGAAAACCCAGTGCTTGCGAGATGTTCTGGCGCAGCTGCTCACTCACCTCGCGGCGCTCCAGCGTGGTGGTGTCGAGCGCAGGCAACAGCTGCACCGTGACCACCAGCCTGTCGGCACACGCCACCCACCAGAGCGACTGCACCAGCGTGACCTGGTCGATGTAAGGCGCGGCTTTGCTGGGCGTGTGGTGCGCGTCGCTGTAGCGCAGGGCCACGGGCTGCACCGCGGTGGCCGTGCTCACGGCCGCCTGCAGGAGGTTGGCGTGAAAAGGAAGCAGCGCTTCCCCGCTGCCGGTCGTGCCCTCGGGGAACATCGCGATGATGTCGCCCTCCCTGAGGGCCGCGGCGACCTGGTGCACCACCCGCATGGCATCGCGCTTGCGCTCCCGTTCAATGAACAAGGTGCCACCGCACGACACCATCCAGCCAAGCAGAGGCCAGGCGCGGATGTCGGCCTTGGAGACAAAGCGCGCCGGCGCGACCGCATCGATGGCGAGAATGTCGAGCCACGAAACATGGTTGGCCGCCAGCATCACCGGGCCGGAGTGGGGCGAACCCGTGACCTCCAGGCGCAGGCCGAGCGAGCGCAACGTGCGCTGTGAAAACAGCTGCACCTGCCGCATGCGCCGGGCCGGCCCCATGAAGGGGAACATCAGCGCACACACGAGCATGCCGCGCAACACGGAGCCGATGCACAGCATCAGGCGCGCGACCGCGCGCACCACATGCAGCGCGCTCAAGTGGCTTCGAAGGCCACGTGGCCTGCGACCAGGGTCCAGCACACGCGACCAGGCAGCTCGTAGCCAGCGAACGGCGAGTGCTTGCCCTGGCTGCGGAAGGCGCGGGGCTCCACCGTCCAATGGGCCGCGGCATCGAAGACACACAGGTCGGCCATGCCGCCTTCGACGAGACGACCCGCGCTGGAACCCAGCGAGCCCAGGGCTTCGCCCAGCACGCGGACCGGTGCACAGGTCACCGTGGCCAGCGCCTTGGACAAACCCACGCCTTGTTCATCACCCCACTTCAGCGCGAGGCTGAGCAGCAGCTCCAGGCCCGTGGCACCGGGTTCGGCCTCGGCAAAGGGCAGGTTCTTGGCGTCTTCGTCCACAGGCGTGTGGTCACTGACCAGCGCGTCGACCGTGCCATCAGCCAGCGCCGCGCGCAAGGCATCACGGTCGCGCTGCTGGCGCAGCGGCGGTGTGAGGCGCATGGCGGCGTTGAAGTAGCCGATGTCCATGTCGGTGAGGTGCAGCTGGTTCACGCTCACGTCGCAGGTGACAGGCAGGCCTTCGGCCTTGGCACGGCGCACGAGTTCCACGCCGGCGGCACTGCTCAGGCGGCACAGGTGAACGCGCGCCCCGGTGACCCGCATCAGCTCGAAGATCGTGTGCAGCGCGATGGTCTCTGCTATCACCGGCACGCCCGACAGGCCGAGGCGCGTGGCCAGTGCACCGCTGGCGGCCACGCCCTTGCCCAGGTGAGCGTCTTGAGGGCGAAGCCACACGGTGTAGCCGAAGGTGGCGGCGTACTGCAGCGCGCGCTGCAGCACCAGGGTGTCGGCGATGGGGGCCTCGGCCTGCGAGAAGCCCACGCAGCCGGCCTCGGTGAGCTCGGCCATTTCGGTCAGCACCTCGCCGGCGAGGCCGCGCGTGAGCGTGCCCAGCGGATACAGGTGCGACTGGTTCAGGTTGCGCGCGCGGAACTTGAGCATCTCGACCAGCCCCGGCTCATCGAGCGGGGGGTCGGTGTCGGGCGGGCACACGAGGCTCGTCACGCCGCCGGCCACGGCCGCGGCCATTTCGGACTCGAGCATGCCCTCATGTTCATGTCCCGGCTCGCGCAGTCGCGCGGCCAGATCGACCAGCCCGGGCGCCACGACCAGGCCGCTCGCATCGATGGTGCGGTTCGGGTGGAAGTCGGGGCTCACGGCCCCGAGCCCGACCACGCGACCTGCTGCAATGGCCACGTCACCCGGGCCGTCACGGCCGGTGGCAGGGTCGATCAGGCGGCCGTTTTTGATGAGAATCTTCATGAGCGCGTGTGCTGCAGAGGGGGTCGATGGACGCTGGGCTTGGTGCAGAAATTTGCAGGATGCTGCATATGCATCAGGCGCTGTTGCCTGCGATGGTCGACATCACCGCCATGCGCACCGCGATGCCGAAGGTGACCTGGGGCAGGATCACGCTCTGGCTGCCGTCGGCCACCTGCGAGTCGATCTCGACGCCGCGGTTGATGGGGCCCGGGTGCATCACGATGCAATCGGGCTTGGCGTAGGCCAGCTTCTCGGGCGTGAGGCCGTAGTTCTTGAAGAACTCGCCAGCGCTCGGCAGCATGGCGCCGCTCATGCGCTCGTTCTGCAGGCGCAGCATGATGATGACGTCGGCCCCGCGGATGCCTTCGATCATGTCGTGGCACACGCGCACGCCCATCTCCTTCAGGTCGCTCGGCACCAGTGTCTTGGGGCCGACCGCTCGGATCTCGGGCACACCGAGCGTGGTGAGCGCGTGGATATCGGAGCGCGCCACACGCGAGTGCACGATGTCGCCCACGATGGCGACCGTGAGCTTGGTGAAGTCGTGCTTGAAGTGGCGGATCGTGTACATGTCGAGCAGCCCCTGCGTGGGGTGCGCATGCCGGCCGTCGCCTGCATTGACCACGTGCACGTGCGGTGCGCAGTGGCGGGCGATCAGGTAGGGTGCGCCGCTCTCGCCGTGGCGCACGACGAACATGTCGGCGTGCATGGCGCTCAGGTTGGCGATGGTGTCGAGCAGGCTTTCGCCCTTGGCCGCCGACGAGCGCGCGATGTCGAGGTTGATGACGTCGGCGCTCAAGCGCTTGGCCGCGATCTCGAAGGTCGTGCGGGTGCGCGTGCTGTTCTCGAAGAACAGGTTGAACACGCTTTTGCCTCGAAGCAGTGGCACTTTCTTGACCTCGCGGTCGTTCACGCTCAGGAAAGTGCCGGCGGTGTCGAGGATGTGATGGATCACCGCACGAGGCAGGCCCTCGATGGACAGCAGGTGAATGAGTTCACCGTGTTGGTTGAGCTGCGGATTGCGTTGAACTGGCATCGTCATGCACCTTGCCGGAGATCGAAACTGAAACGGCCCGCGTCATCGCGTGCCAGACGGACCCGCTGCTCAGCAGGGAGCGACACCTTGCCCGCCGCAAAGGCCGGTTCGATCGGCAGTTCGCGGCCACCGCGGTCGACGAGCACCGCGAGCGTGACGCTGGCCGGCCGCCCGAAATCGAACAACTCGTTGATCACCGCGCGCGTGGTGCGGCCGGTGTAGAGCACGTCGTCGATCAGCACGATGTGGCGGTCTTGCACCTCGAAAGGCAGGCGCGTGGGGTCGGCGCTGCTCATGCCGCGCTGGGAGAAGTCGTCGCGGTGCAGCGCGCTCGAGATGACGCCGATCTCGCCGGCGAGGCCCAGGTCGTGCTGCAGCCGTTCGGCGAGCCAGGCACCGCCCGACCAGATGCCGATCAGCACGCTGTCGGGTTGGAGCAGAGGGCGCACACCGGCCAGCAAGCCGGTGTAGAGCGCTTCGGCGTCGAGGTCGAAGGGGGTGGTCATTCGGGGTCTTTCGCTCGGGCGTCGGAGGGCACCACAGGATTCGCTGCAGGACTCACTGAAGAGGCCGCAGCATCAGACAAGACAGGCTCGCGCAGGAACTGCTCGAGGATGATGGCGGCTGAGGCGGCGTCCACATCGGCCGCACCCTGGGCATGCGCCTCGGTGGTGGTGTAGCGTTCATCGACTTCGTGCACGGGCAGGCCGAAGCGGCCGTGCAGCTGGCGCGCGAAGCGCTTCGCCTTGGCGGTGTTCTCGTGCGGTGCGCCATCGGGGTGAACCGGAACCCCCACGACGAGCGCATCGGGAGCCCACTCCTTGATGAGGGCGCCGAGTGCGACAAAGCGCGCATCGCCTTCGGCCGCCACGGTCCGCAGCGGCGTGGCGCTGTGGGTCACCGTGTTGCCCGAGGCCACGCCCACGCGCTTGGTGCCGTAGTCGAACGCCAGAAAGGACCGGGGCGCCGTCATGCGGGCCAGACTCATGCGTGCCCGGCTTCCTGGGACAGCATGCGCGGGTCGATGCCGAGCAGCGACAGCGCCCGGTCGTAGCGTTGCTCCACTGGTGTGTCGAAGATGATGCCTGGCTCGGCGTTCACGTTGATCCAGCCGTTGCGGCCGAGTTCTTCTTCGAGCTGGCCGGCGCTCCAGCCGCTGTAGCCGAGCGTGACGAGGATCTTCTTGGGGCCGGCGCCGTGCGACAAGGCCTCGAGCACATCCTTGCTGGTGGTCATCTCGAGGCCGCCGGGGATCTGCAGCGAGGAGTTGTAGTGGCCGCCCTCACCCGCTTCACCGCCCAGCCGCTCGTGGAGTACGAAGCCGCGTTCGGTTTGCACCGGGCCGCCGAAATAAACCGGCGTCTCGGCCAGGTCTTCACGGTCGAGCGTGAGGTCGACCTTCTCGAAAAGGCTCTTGAGCTTGATGTCGATGGGCTTGTTGATCACCAGGCCGAGCGCTCCTTTTTCGGTGTGCTCGCACAAATAGATGACGGTGCCCGCGAAGCTCTCGTCCTGCATGCCGGGCATGGCGATGAGGAACTGGTTGGTGAGGTTGATGGCGGACATGCCAGGATTTTATTCCTGCTGCACACTGCAGGCTGTGCCCAGGCGGGATCGCAGGCGATGTTTTTTCGACAATGACTGAAACGATGCGTATCCCGATGTTCCCGATGTCTGCTTTGCCCCCGCGTTCAGCCTGTTCTGTCAAGCCCGCTGTGGCGGCGTGCCCTCCCCCTGCCCTTCGCTTTCCTGCCGTCTGACCCGCTACGCCATGGACAAGCAACTTGACTCCGCACTCGTGTGGTTCCGCCGCGACCTGCGCACCGACGACCACGCCGCGCTCTACCACGCGCTCAAATCGGCCCGGCGCGTCTGGTGCGTGTTCGTCTTCGACACCGCCATCCTCGACACCCTGCCCCGCGCCGATCGTCGCGTGGAGTTCATCCACGACAGCGTGCTGGCCCTCGATCAACGACTGCAGGCGCTCGCGCCGCAAGCCCGGCTCATCGTGCGGCACGGGCACGCGATCACCGAACTGCCCCAACTGGCCGAGCAGCTGCACGTGCAGGCGGTCTATGCCAACCACGACGACGAACCCGAGGCCCTGGCCCGCGACGCCCGTGTTCGCGGCAGCCTGGCGAATGCCGGCGTCTCTTTTCACACCAGCAAAGACCACGTGGTGTTCGAACGGAGCGAACTGCTCACCGGCAGCGGCAAACCCTACAGCGTGTTCACGCCCTACAAGAACGCCTGGCTCAAGAAGGTCGATGCCTTCTACCTGAGCGCCTACCCGGTCGCGAAGTACGCGGCGAGCCTCGCGCCCCTGCCCGACGACATCGACGCCACCGTGCCCTCACCAGGAGCCTGTCGGACTTGGAACGTCGAAAGCGAAAATCGGCCCCAGCGAGGACAGTTTTTGCCGGATTTGCAGGCCCATAGCCCCGCTATGGGACAAAAAGACGG
>JBEGTX010000325.1:0-16210 GCA_041179165.1 Pseudomonadota bacterium
GCGGGTGAGGTCGATGTGGAGCTGTCCACCTGGTGGGAGCGGTTCTCGCTCGCCGATGAAGCCACCCGCACCGAGCTGGTGGCCCAGGCCCGCACACAAGACAACGCGCGCCGCGGTGCAACGGGCGGGGCCAAGAAGCCCGCCGGGGCACACGCTGCGCCTGTCGCTGTGGAGTCGGATGACGACGAGGGCGATGACGATACGTCGTCGCCGGTGTCGGCCGATCCCGTGCGCAAGAAGCGCCGCCGCCGCCGCAAGCCGGCCGGTGGTGGAGGCGGTGGCGGAGGGGAGGGCGCAGCGCGCAAGGTCGAGTCGCCTGACCCGCGTGATGTGCGTGATGAAACGCCGCCCACCCGCCGCGATCTGAGCTGAGCTGCATCAGCCCGCTCAGCACGCCGTTTTCCACCGTCTTTCGCGAGTTCCCGAAGCATGAGTGCGTCTTCTGTTCTGCCTGTTGTCGACCCTGAATCGGTGGGCCTCAGCAGCGCTCGCCTCGAACGCATGATGGCGGCACTGAGCGCCGAGGTGGCGCGCCAGAAGCTGCCGGGGGGCGTGGTCACCATTGCCCGCCACGGCAAGCTCGCGTGTTTCGAGGCCTTCGGCCGGCAGGATCCCGAGCACGACAAGCCCATGGCCCGGGACAGCATCTTCCGCATCTACTCGATGACCAAGCCGATCGTGTCGGTGGCCGCGATGATGCTCGTGGAGCAAGGCCGCTTGCTGCTGGGCAACGCCGTGTCGCGCTTCGTGCCCGAATTCGCGGCAGCGCAGGTGGCCACCGATGCCTCCGGCGACACGCTGGTGCCGCTGGCACGCCCCATCACCGTTCACGACCTGCTGCGCCACACGAGCGGGCTGACCTACGACTTCATGGGGGCGAGCCCCATCCACAAGAAGTACACGGCCAGCAAGCTCTTCGGGCTGTCGATGCCGAGCGAGGTCTTCAACCAGACCCTGGCCACGATGCCGCTGCTGCGACAGCCTGGAACGGCCTGGGGCTACAGCCATTCGACTGACGTGGTGGGCAGGGTGATCGAGGTCATCACCGGGCAGTCGCTGGGTGACTATCTGCAGGAGGCGATCTTCGGGCCGCTGGGCATGGTCGACACCGCCTTTCACGTGCCCGAGCCGCAGCACCACCGCATTGCCGAGCCCTACCGCACGGACCCGGACTCCGGCGTGCCCATCCGCGTGTTCAACCTGCACAAGGCCCATCCCTTTCAAATGGGGGGCGCGGGCCTTGCGTCTACCGCGGCCGACTACGCGCGCTTCATGCAGTTCATGCTGAACGGCGGCATCCTGGGCGAAACCCGCTTGTTGAGCCGCAAGACGGTGGAACTGATGACGGCCGACCACCTGGGCAGCATCCCTGTTGCCGGTGAGCTGCTGGGCCCGGGCTACGGGTTCGGCCTGGGCTTCGCTGTGCGCAAAGAGACCGGCGTGGTGCCGGGGGCGGGCTCGGCCGGCCTGTACTACTGGGCGGGTCTCGCGGGCACCTCGTTCTTCATCGATCCGAAAGAGGGCCTGCACGCGCAGTTCATGATCCAGCAGCCCGGGCGCCGCGATCACTACCGGGCGCTGTTCCGCGAGCTGGTCTACGCGGCCATCGCCGACTGAGCTCGGGGCAGGGGGCACGATGGTCAGCGTTCACGTGGGTCTGGGCGCGAACCTGGGCGATGCACCCGCCACGCTGAAGGCGGCCGTGCATGCGCTGGCTGCGCTCGAGCGGACCGAGCTGATGGCGGTGTCACCCACCTACCGCACGGCACCCATCGATGCGGCGGGCCCCGACTACCTGAATGCGGTCGTTCAATTGCGCACGGCGCTTCCCGCACAGGCCCTGCTCGACGCCCTTCAGCAGATCGAGAACGATCACGGACGCGTGCGCCCGTACCGCAACGCTCCGCGCAGTCTTGACCTCGATCTGCTGTTGTACGGTGACGAACTGATAGACACCCCCACACTCACCGTGCCGCACCCGCGCCTGCACGAGCGCGCCTTCGTGCTGGTGCCGCTGGCCGACCTGTCGCCCGGCCTCACGGTGCCCGGCCATGGTGCGGTGAGCGCACTGCTGAAGGGCGTGGCCGAGCAACGCATCGACCGGGTGAGCCCATGACGAACGCCAGTCTGGCCGTCGCAGGGCCGATCGCTTCAGCCTTCAAGCGTCATGGCGGCGTCGGTTTGCAGTCAGGCCGCCTTCTTGCTGGGCCTTGATCGTTCACGAGCAATTCATCATGTCATCCGGTTTGCAGAACTTCCGCCACATTGCCATTGAAGGCCCGATCGGGGCCGGCAAGAGCTCGCTCGCGCACAAGCTGGGGGCGCACCTGGGGGCCGAGCTGCTGCTGGAGCAGGCGACTGCCAACCCCTACCTGGAGCGCTTCTACGACGACAACGCGGGCTATGCGTTCCAGACGCAGGTATTTTTCCTGTTTCAGCGCTTGCGCCAGGTGCAAAGCCTGTCGCAGCCGGGCATGTTTTCGAAGCCTGTGGTCAGCGACTTCATCTTTGCCAAGGACGCCCTCTTTGCCCGCATGACGCTGAGCGACGAGGAGTACCACCTCTACAGCCAGATGTACGCCACCGCGGGCGCGCAGGTGCCGGCCCCTGACCTCGTCATCTGGCTGCAGGCCCCGCCGTCGCTGCTGATGGAGCGCATTCAGCGTCGAGGCATCCCTATGGAACGGCGCATCGATGAGGCCTACTTGCAGCGCCTGGTCGATGGCTACGTCCGGTTCTTCGACACCTTCGACGCGGCACCGGTGCTGGTCGTCGACACTTGGGACTTCAACCCCATCGAGCGCGAGGCCGATTTCAATGCCTTGCTCGACAAGCTCCACACGCTTCGTTCGCCGCGTGAATTCTTGGGCGCACGTCCCAGCCCCGATCTCGGGCCGCGCTGAACAAGCCGCCGTGAGGAACGCCGTTCAGCTTGCCCTCGGCTGAGCCGCTTGCTGGCGTGTCCGGGGCGGCTTGTCAAGACCCCTGCCGAACGGATCACGCGGCTACACTCCACGCCTGTCACATTTCGCATGTTCAAAGTGCGGACGCCGTCCAGGGCTCAGGCCCGCTTTCAGGTCATTGGAGATTCATCATGCTGTTTGGCAAGTTGCTGCCACGAGAAGGAAATTTCTTCGAATTGTTCAACCAGCATGCCGCGTTCATCGTGGAAGGCGCGCGCGCGTTCATCCTGATGATCGAGAACTACGCCGACCTGGAGCTGCGCGAGAAGTACTCGGGTGAGGTCATCGACGCTGAACGCTCGGCCGACAAGATCACGGCCGAAGTCAACCGCCTGCTGCACAAGACCTTCATCACGCCGATCGACCGCGAACAGATTCACGGTCTCATCAACGCCATGGACGACATCGTCGACCTGCTACAAGACGCGACCGAAACCATGCAGCTGTACGACGTGCGCGCCATGACCGAGGACGTGCTGCGCCTGGGCGACCTGAGCGCCAAGTGCTGCGAGCGTGTGCAGCACGCCGTGTCGCTGCTGCCCAAGCTCAGCCAGACGGCCTCGGCCGAAGCCGCCATCAAGACCTGCGAAGAAATCGACAAGCTCGAGTCCGATGCCGACCGCGTGATGCGCTCGGCCATGTCGCGCCTGTTCCGCGAAGAGACCGATGTGCGCGAGCTGATCAAGCTCAAGGCCATCTACGAGCAGCTCGAGTCCATCTCCGACCGCTGCGAAGACGTGGCCAACCTCATCGAGGGCGTTGTCCTCGAGAACTCCTGAGCCACGCCCGGAATTCACGATGGAAAATGTCCAGGTAGCGTTCTGGGTCGTGGCGATGCTGGTCGTGCTCGCCGTGGCCTTCGACTTCATGAATGGGTTTCACGACGCAGCGAACTCCATCGCGACGGTCGTGTCCACCGGGGTGCTCAAGCCCCAGCAGGCCGTGTTGTTCGCGGCGTTTTTCAACGTGATCGCGATCTTCCTGTTCCATCTGAGTGTGGCGTCCACGATCGGCAAGGGCATCGTGCAGCCCGGGATCGTCGATCACCACGTGGTTTTCGGGGCGCTGATCGGTGCCATCACCTGGAACCTCATCACCTGGTGGTACGGCATTCCGTCGAGCTCGTCGCATGCGCTCATCGGCGGCATCTGTGGCGCGGTGATCGCCAAGGCCGGTATTGGCGCGCTGGTGGGAACGGGCGTGCTGCGTATCGTGGCCTTCATTTTCGTGTCGCCGCTGCTGGGCTTTGTGCTGGGCTCGCTGCTGATGGTGGCAGTGGCGTGGATCTGCCGGCGAACATCACCGTTGCGGGTCGACAACTGGTTCCGGCGACTTCAATTGGTCTCGGCCGGCGCTTACAGCATTGGCCATGGTGGCAACGACGCACAGAAAACCATCGGCATCATCTGGATGCTGCTGATTGCTTCGGGCTACACGGCCGCGTCGGCTGAAAGCCCGCCGACCTGGGTCATCCTGACCTGCTATCTCGCCATCGGTGCAGGCACCATGTTCGGTGGCTGGCGCATCGTGCAGACCATGGGACAGAAGATCACCAAGCTCAAGCCCGTGGGCGGCTTCTGCGCCGAGACGGGTGGGGCGATCACGCTCTTCCTGGCCACGGCGATGGGCGTGCCGGTGTCGACCACGCACACCATCACCGGCGCCATCGTCGGCGTAGGCTCGGTGCGACGTGCTTCGGCCGTGCGTTGGGGTGTGGCTGGCAACATCGTGTGGGCGTGGATTTTCACCATCCCCGCCTCGGCCTTCGTGGCCGGCATCTTCTACTGGCTGAGCCTGTCGCTGTTCGTCTGACGAGGGTGGGGCGGGCCCGCTTGGCGCCCGCCTCTCCCCGCAACGCTCAGTTGCTCGATGCCTTTTGCGACGCCTGGTATTCGAAGTACCAGCCGCCGCTCGCTGCGATGGTCGACATCAGCACGGTCGCTCCGATCAGCAGTGAGAACACCACCCCGATGATGGTCAGCCAGCCCGTGGCGTGCTCAGGGCCGTTCGGGTTGAAGCGGGCGTTCCACTTCTCATCGGGCATCAGGCCGTAGATCAGGGCCGCCAGCGCGCCGGCCGCCAGGGACAGACCCAGGAACGGAATGAGGATCTGGGCCAGGTGGTCTTCCTGACCGAGGGTCAGAAACCGCCGCAGCCCGATGCCGCCGATCAGCGTGGGCACGGTCCAGACCCAGCCCCAGACATCGCGCAGGCCGTACAGGTAGAAGCGGTGCAGGCCGAGCGAGCCTCCCAGAAATGCCACCCAGGTGGCGAGCGTCTTCGATTTGTAGCCGTCGGTCATGTCGTTCAGTTCGGTCGGGGAGGGGGTGATTTCAACACGGCCGCGCGTGGCATCACGGCCTTGTGCTGCAATTCAGATGCTGCACAAGCCTCTCTCAGGCGAAGCGGGTGAGGGGAATGCGCCGGGCGTAGAGGCCTGAATGCTGCAAATCTGGCGAACACCTCGCGCCAGAAGGCTTTCGATGAGTTTATAATCGAGGGTTTTGGTGCTGGCCTAACGCAAGTGCGGCGTATCTACGGCACCAAGCTCCCGGCAAAAGCCTTCGGCTTTTGTTTTTCAGATCTGCTCGCCCTGAGGTGTCTCCTGGTGCGGTGTGGATGTTTCGAACTCAAGGAAACAACATGGTCGTGATCCGACTCGCACGTGGTGGCGCCAAAAAGCGTCCGTTCTACAACATCGTCGTTGCGGATGCCCGCAATCGCCGTGACGGCCGCTTCATCGAGCGCGTCGGTTTTTACAACCCAGTGGCTTCGGGTGCTGAGCAGCCGCTGCGCGTCGCTTTCGACCGCATCGACTACTGGGCCAACACCGGCGCTCAACTGTCGCCAACGGTCGCTCGCCTCGTGGCGCAAGCCAAGGCAGCAGCCTGATTTCGGCACCGGTCGTGACTGCCGTTTCCAAGGCCGCCGAGGGCGAGTCCCTCGCCTGGCCTGAAGACGCGGTAGAAGTCGGCCGGGTGCTGGACGCCTGGGGTGTGAAAGGCTGGGTCAAGGTCCAGTCTTTCGCTGACGATCCTCAGGCCCTTTTTTCGACCCGGCGCTGGTACATCAAGCCGCCGGAAGAGGGTGTTCTCAAGCGCCCTACGGCATCGGCCAGCAGTTTCCCGCCGGTGCTCGCTGTCTCGGAATGCCGTGAACACGGTGGGCTTGTCGTCGCGCAGATCGCGGGCGTGGCCGATCGCACCGGAGCCGAGGCCTTGCGTGGTGCGCGCATCTTCGTCGCACGCGCGCTGTTTCCCCGCCCGAAGGCCGATGAATACTACTGGGTCGACCTGATCGGCCTGGTCGTGGTCAATCGCCAGGGCGAGCCTCTCGGCACAGTCATCGGTCTCATCGACACCGGCCCGCACAGCGTCATGCGCCTGGCGCGCCCCGAGGGTGAGTCCAAGGCAGAAGGCGCCGAGCGCCTCGTGCCTTTCGTGGCCGCCTATGTCGACGATGTGAGCCTGGCCGAACGCCGCATCACCGTCGATTGGGGCCTCGACTACTGACGCCTGGCGCCATGCGCTTCGATGTCGTCACGCTGTTTCCCGAACTCTTCACGCCGTTTCTCACCCAAGGCGTGACGCGCCGTGCGTTCGAGTCCGGCCAGGTCGATGTGAAGCTGTGGCCCCTGCGCGACTTCGCCGACAACACCTACCGCCGTGTGGACGATCGCCCCTTTGGTGGCGGCCCGGGCATGGTCATGCTCGCCGAGCCGCTGGAGCGGGCCCTGACGGCCATTGCCACGGCACGCGGTGCCGCAGCACCTGTTGTGCACTTCACACCCACCGGTCGCCGCATCGATCAGGCCGTGGTTCAGGAGTTTTCGGCAGGCGGGGGCGCCGTGCTGCTGTGCGGCCGCTACGAAGGCATTGACCAGCGGGTGGTCGATCGCCACGTCGACATCGAGCTCAGCCTCGGCGACTTCGTGCTGTCCGGGGGTGAGCTGCCCGCCTTGGCCCTGCTCGACGCCATCGCCCGCCTGCAGCCCGGGGTGTTGAACGACGCCAAATCCCACGAGCAAGACAGTTTTTCCGACGGCTTGCTCGACTGCCCGCACTACAGCCGGCCCGAGTTGCTGCAAACGCCTGAGGGTGAGTTGCCTGTGCCGCCGGTGCTGATGTCGGGCCACCACGCCGACATCGCCAAGTGGCGGCGCCAGCGTTCGCTCGAGGTGACGGCCTTGCGAAGGCCCGATCTGATCAGTGCGGCACGGTCTTCTGGGCGCCTCAGCAAGGCGGATGAACTATTCCTTGCTTCCTTGAGGCTATAATCAGAGGCTTTTCGATCCTCTGCCAAGCAGAGCCGCCTGTGTCTTCGGACCTTTGGCTCACTTCCATCAACCACGCGTTGGCATGATCACTTAGGAGATAAGCCCCATGGATCTGATCCAAACCCTCGAGCAAGAAGAAATTGCCCGTCTGAACAAGACGATTCCCCCGTTCGCCCCAGGCGACACGGTCATCGTCAGCGTGAACGTGGTCGAAGGCACGCGCAAGCGCGTCCAGGCTTACGAAGGCGTCGTGATTGCCAAGCGCAACCGCGGCCTGAACTCCAGCTTCATCGTCCGCAAGATTTCCAGCGGCGAAGGCGTTGAGCGTACGTTCCAGCTGTACAGCCCCTTGATTGCGACCATCGAAATCAAGCGCCGCGGCGATGTCCGTCGTGCCAAGCTGTACTACCTGCGCCAGCGTTCGGGCAAGTCGGCACGTATCAAGGAAAAGCTCTCTTAAGGTTTTCCTTGAGAGAGGGCGGTGCTTCACGGCCGCTTCGCTTGCCACGGCAAGTCGGGGTGGTCCGAAAAGTCATCCGCGTTCTGCTGAAAAGCCGCCTCTCGAGGCGGCTTTTTGGTTTCCAATGTGCCATGTCCGATGTGCCCATGTCTAATGTGCCCATGTCTAATGTGCCCATGTCCCTGAGCTTCGATCCCCAGCAACTTCCGGCCATCGGCATCGACAGCCACCTGCCTGCTGTCAGCCTTGCCAGCCTCACGGCCGAGGCCTTGCGGCAGCGCTTCATCTCATTGCCCACCTGGGAGCCCGAGATCGTCAGCGAGCGCCCGATGACCGATCGCTCACCGGCCCATGCCTCGGTGCTGATTGCGCTCGTGCAACGTGAAGAGCTCACCGTGCTGCTGACCCAGCGCACCGACCACCTGAACGACCATCCCGGCCAGGTGAGCTTTCCGGGCGGCCGTGTCGAGCTTGAAGACGCCGATGCCGTGGCCACCGCTGTGCGCGAGGCGCAAGAAGAAATCGGCCTTGCGCCCCAGTTCGTCGATGTGCTGGGGCAGCTGCCCACCTACACGACCGGTACCAACTTCATCGTCACACCCGTCCTGGCCCTGGTGCAGCCGGGCTTCACGCTGGTGGCAGATCCCTTCGAGGTGGCCGAGGTCTTCGAGGTGCCCCTGGCCTTTCTGATGAACCCGGCCCATCACCGCTGGCACACGGTCGAAATGGCCGGCCGCATGCGCGAGTTCTTGTCCATGCCTTGGGCTGGTGTCGATGCCGAAGGGCAGCCGCGCCGCTACTTCGTGTGGGGTGCCACCGCCGCCATGCTGCGCAACCTCTACCGCTTCTTGTCGGCATGAGCAGGGCGTGTTCGCTTGCGATGGCTTTTGTGCGCCCCCACCGGTGTGCTGTGTTGCACATGCAACCGCAGGTTCATGCAGCGAGACGACACGACAGCGCGGCTATCATGCTTTCATGAGTTTTTTCGCCGTTCTCTTTGCCCTGCTGATCGAGCAGCTCAAGCCGCTGCCCCGCCGCAACCTGGTTCACGATGCGCTGACCGCCTGGATGCGCTGGACTGGCCGCAACTTCGATGCCGGCCGCGACCGCCATGCCTGGGTGGTGTGGGGCGTGACCACGCTCGTGCCGGCGGCCATCGCCTTTGGGGTGTTCTTCGGGCTGGCCCAGGTCAATGCCTTGCTGGCACTCGCCTGGAACGTGGTGGTGCTGTACCTGACCATGGGCTTTCGCCAATTCAGCCACTACTTCACCGACATTCGCAGTGCGCTGGAACGCGGTGACGAAAGCACGGCGCGCACGCTGCTCGCCGAGTGGCGTCATCTGGATGCGAGCGAGTTGCCGCGCACCGAGCTGCTGCGCCATGTGATCGAGCACTCGCTGCTCGCAGCGCACCGCCATGTGTTCGGCGTCTTCTTCTGGTTCGTGGTGTTGTCCGGGCTGGGCCTGGGCCCGGCCGGCGCGGTGCTGTACCGCATGGCCGAGTTCGCCAGCCGCTACTGGGGCTTCAAGAGCCGCATCGTCGGTGCGCCGGTCAACGAGCGGCTGCTCGCCCTGTCACAGCGCCTGTTCACGCTGCTCGACCACCTGCCCGCGCGCCTCACGGCCTTCGGCTTTGCGGTGGTCGGCAATTTCGAAGAGGCCGTGACCTGCTGGCGGCGCGATGCCGGGCTGTGGAAACACGCCAATGAAGGCATCTTGCTGGCGGCTGCGGCCGGCGCGGTGGGCGTGCAACTGGGCGGCAGTGCCGCACCCGGGGTCACGCCAGACCGCTCCAAGACCTTCGATGCCGGCGGTGCCGAGGAGCTTGCAGGTGCCGAAGGCTCCACCGCCGGGGCAGAGCCCGAGATCGGTCACCTGCGCAGTATCGTGGCCCTGGTGTGGCGATCGGTGGTGCTGTGGATGCTGCTGCTGGCGCTGCTCACCTTGGCGAACCTCATCGGGTGAGCCGGGGCTGGCCCACGGTCGTGAGGCCCTCCGGCGCGGCATCACCAGCGAGTCTGGCCCAGCTCCTGGAAAATCTCGCCATAGATGCGGTAGCGGTTCTCGGTGATCTCGCCACGCGCCAGTGCGGCTTGTACGCCGCAGTTGGGTTCGTGCAGGTGGGTGCAGTTGTAGAACTTGCAGTGCTGCGCGCCGTCGCGCAAGTCGGGCATGAAGCCCGGCAGGGTCTGCGGTGTGATCTGGCGCAAACCGAATTCTTGAAAACCCGGTGAGTCGATCAATGCCGTGCGGCGATCGGCATCGAGCCAGTACCACTGCGTCGTGGTCGTGGTGTGGCGTCCAGAGTTCAGTGCCTGCGAGATCTCGCCCACCTGCGCCTTGGCATCGGGTGCGAGCAGGTTGATGAGGGTGCTCTTGCCCGTGCCGCTGGGCCCCAGCACCAGCGTGGCCTGGCCCGTCAGCAGGTCGCCCAGCAACGCACGCGCTTCGTCGGGGCGGGTCTTGAGCGCCACCTCGATCACGTCGTAGCCCATGGCGGTGTAAGGCCGCAGGCGCTCGCGCGCCGCCGCGATCTGGGGCAAGTCGGCCTTGTTGAGCAGGATGCGCGCGGTGATGCCGGCGCTCTCGGCGGCGATGAGCGCGCGTGCGAGCTGCGACTCACTGAACACCGGCTCGCCGGCCACCATCACGAGAATCTGGTCGAGGTTGGCCGCGAACGACTTGGTCTTCCACTCATCCTGTCGGAACAGCAGGTTGCGTCGAGGCTCCACATGTTCGATGACACCTTCGTCGCCAGTGGGTTGCCAGCGCACGCGGTCGCCCACCACGCAGTCGCTCTTCTTTCCGCGGGTTTTGCAGGTGATGCGCGTGCCGTCGGGGCGCTCGACAATGTAGTGGCGGCCGTAGCCGGTGACCACGAGGCCGAGGTCGAGCAAATCGGTCTTGCTCATGGCTGGACCCTGGAGTGCAGGGTGCTCATCGAGCGGGCTTCAGACAACAGCGAATCATTCAACAAACATTCATCCAGGACGGGCCACCAGCGCGTCGGCCTTCACCGCGCAGATGAAATCATTGACCGACAGACCACCCACGGAGTGGGTGCTGTAGCGCACCACGCAGCGGTTGTAGCTCACCTGAAGATCGGGGTGATGGTCTTCGGTGTGGGCGACCCAGGCGAGCGCATTCACGAAGGCCATGGTCTCGTGGTAGTTCTTGAAGGCGAAAGTCTTCTCGATGGCCTTGGACTCTTCCACAAGGTGCCAGCTGCTGAGCTGGGCCAGGTGCGCCTGCACAGCGGCGGCGGACAGGGGCTCGCCCGTCTGGCGTAGGCAGGCCTGGTTCAGCAGGGTGGTCATCGGGACGCTCGCTAAGGGAAGGATCGCAAAGAGAAGGGCAGGCCAGCATGTTAGCCCGGCAGCGCTTTCAGTGCAGCCAGCCGTTCGGGCGTGGCCGGGTGCGAGTAGTAGAAGCGCACGTACATCGGGTCGGGTGTGAGCGTGGCGGCGTTGTCCTGGTGCAGCTTGAGCAGCGCGGAGGCGAGGTCGGCGCCGCTCGTTTGCTGGCTCGCGTAGGCGTCGGCCTGGAACTCGTCGCGGCGTGACCCATGGGCGAACAGGGGCGAGACAAAAAACCCGAACACCGGAAGCGTCATCGAGAACAGCAGCAGGGCGAGCGCGTCGTTGGGGGCGGCTGGCGAGATGCTCGCCCCCAGACCCTCGTAGAACGCCACCTGGCCGGCCAGCCATCCCAACAGTGCAAAGCCGGCCAGGCTGATGGCGAGGACCATCACCAGGCGCTTGGTGAGGTGCTTGTGCTTGAAGTGGCCGAGCTCATGCGCCAGCACGGCCTCCATCTCGTTCGGCGTGAGCTTGGCGAGAAGCGTGTCGAAGAACACCACGCGCTTGGTGGCGCCCAGGCCGGTGAAGTAGGCGTTGGAATGCGCCGAGCGCTTGCTGCCGTCCATCTCGAACAAGCCCTTGAGCGCAAACCCGCAGCGCGCCATGAGGGCCCGAACACGCTCGACCAGCGCGGCGTCGTCCAGCGGCTTGAAGCGGTTGTACAAGGGGGCGATGAAGGTCGGGTACAGAACCATGGCCAGCAGCTGCACGGCGCTCAGCGCCACCCACGCCCAGAGCCACCACAGGCCGCCCGAATTGCCGATGATCCAGAGGATGAGCGCGGCGATGGGCAGGCCGATGCACACACCGATGGCGAGGTCCTTCAACGAGTCGCTCACATAGAGGCGCCACGTCATGCGGTTGAAGCCGAAACGTGCTTCGAGGCGGAAGGTGCTGTACAGCGCGAAGGGCAACTCGATGAGCGAGCCGATGGCGGTGAAAGACGCCAGCAGTGCCAGTTGGTAGGCCATGTCGCCCCACCGCGGCTGCACCCAGTTGCGCACGTTCGCGTTCAGCAGGTCGAGCCCGCCGAGCAAGGTCCACCCGATCAGCACGGCCGTGCCTACCGCCATGCTCAGCAGACCCAGACGGCCCTTGGCCAGCGTGTAGTCGGCGGCTTTCTGGTGTGCTGCCAGCGAGGTGATCTCGGTGAACGCCGCAGGCACTGCCGCGCGGTGCAGCGCCACATGGCGCATCTGGCGCGTGGCGAGCCACAGGCGCACGACGGTGGAGGCCACCAGTGCGGCCAGGAACAAGGAGGTGACAACAGAAGAATCCATGGGGACGGAGTGTAGGCGCAGGCCTGCGAGAATGCGCCAGCGACGACCGCTTCAAATTCCCCGATATTTCCGTTCAGGACGCCCCGATGAGCGACACCCCTCAAGCCCCCGCCTTGGTCTCCAACGACCAGAACCTGATCTGGATCGACCTCGAGATGACCGGGCTCAATCCGTCCACCGACCGCATCATCGAAATCGCCGTCGTGGTGACCGATGCCCAGCTCACCCAGCGTGTCGAGGGCCCGGTGTTCGCCATCCACCAGAGCGACGCCGCGTTGGATGCGATGGACAACTGGAACAAGGGCACACACGGCCGCAGCGGCCTGATCGACCGGGTCAGGGCATCGACCTTCGACGAGGCGCACGTGCAGGCCGAGGTCATTGCCTTCCTGAAGCAGTATGTGCCCAAGAACACCTCGCCCATGTGCGGCAACAGCATTTGCCAGGATCGCCGCTTCCTCGCCAACTACATGCCGGGGCTCGAGTCGTTCTTTCACTACCGCAACCTGGACGTGAGCACGCTCAAGGAGCTGGCCCGCCGCTGGAAGCCCGAGCTGCTCAAGGGCTTCAAGAAGGCGCAGGCCCACACCGCACTGGCCGACATCAACGAGTCGATCGATGAGCTGGCGTATTACCGTGAGCACTTCCTGGTGAAGTGAGCGCTGCTGCGCGCTGAGCTCTTCAGCGCGTCAGCACATGGCCCGCGAGCAATTCGGCACGGGTCGGCACCCAGATGCTGCTCGACGGCGTGGCATCGATGCGGCGAATGAACTCGTCGTTCAGGCCGGCCTTCTTGTAGATGGCGATCAAGGTGTGGTCGGTGCCCTTCGGGCCGGATTCACCGATGCCACGGCTCTGGTGAAAACCGATGCGTGCACTCGGTCCGGCCGTGCGTTGAATGCCCGCCAGGAACGGCAGTGTGCAAGACGACATGCAGGTGCCGTTCGTGTAGGTTTTCAGGTTGTAGCGGCTCACGATTTCGGCCAGGCGTTCGCCCTCGCGCAACCAGCCACCAGGCGAATCCAGCTGGAGTTCGAGGATGGCAGGCTCGCTGCGCAGCAGGCGCTCGAGCGAGGCCGCAGCCCCTTCCTGGATGCCCCCGGTCAGCACCGCCCGCTGGTGGGAGGCGTCGTAGGTGACGATGACCTGGTCACCCGGTTGCTCTCCCTGGACCACGGCCCAGTGCTCTGCAATGAAAGGGCGCATCTCCGTGGCCAGGCTGCGCAGGATGCTGAACACGCCACTCGCCAGGAAAAGGATGGCCAGCACGCTCCACAGAATGCTCCCTGAGAACAGCCCTTTGAGGGCGGACATCGTGGTGCCGATGACGGCCCATCCCCAGACCAGCAAGCTCGCGAGCTCGAACGCCAGCACCCCGAGCGAGAGCCAGCGCACCGGGCTGTTGTGGGCAGACAGGTACGACAGGCTCGCCAGGGCGCCTGCCGTCAGCAGCATCGAGATCAGCACGGTGTGGATCCAGAACGAGCGGGCGAGAGAGTACTCGCCGCTCAGGTGCCGAAGGATGAAGCCGCGGGAAGGGGGGCGGGGCGGGCGAGGGCGCCGAAGAGAGGATGACATGTGTGTTCCGAGACTGAAAGCGCCCAAGCGCGTGCCGGCATTTTGACCAGCTTTTGAACGGTGCTTTGCACAGATGTGAACGCTCGTAAAAAAAGGAGTGGTGAAAACCCGTGTGAGTGGGATACAATCAGGGACTGCGCTGTAGTTCGCTACGGCGTTTCGTTCATCCCCTCTGACCTCATCGAGTCTTCCCACTGTCTTCGCGACGGTGCGGCCTGTTCGAACCCCTACATGGGAATGGTTGGCGGCGATGCCGTCGCTTTGACTGTTCCCTTGCAACCCGTCCTCTGGCGACACTTCGCCGGTGTGGGTTCGGACCTTCTCCCCCAGCGACAAGTTTGCGGGTAACGCATGCACAACGAGTGCTGTGTTCACTTGCTGGTGCCTGATTGGCACGCCATCGGCGTGCAGGCGCCGTGTTTGAAAGAAGACGATGACGTTTGAAACCCTGGGCCTTCAGCCCCTGCTGCTCCAAGCCGTGACCGACTCCGGTTACACCACCCCCACCGACGTGCAAGGCCGTGCCATTCCGCCCGCCCTGGCTGGCAAGGACCTGATGGTCTCGTCGAGCACCGGCAGCGGCAAGACCGCTTCCTTCATTCTGCCCGCACTGCAAAGCATTCTGCTGGCCCGTGGTGACAACACCAAGCGCCGCGAAAAGGGCATCGTGTACGGCCCGCGCATTCTGGTGCTCACGCCAACCCGTGAACTCGCCATGCAGGTCGACAAGGCTGCCACCGTGTACGGCAAGCACGTGCAAGGCCTGCGCGTCACCACCGTCGTCGGTGGTGTGCCTTACCCTGCACAGCTCAAGGCGCTGCGCGGCCCGCTCGACATCCTGATCGCCACCCCAGGCCGTCTGCTCGACCACATCCAGCAAGGCAAGGCCATCCTGGACAACGTTGACATGCTCGTGCTCGACGAAGCCGACCGCATGCTCGACATGGGCTTCATCGACGACATCCGCACCATCGCCGACCGCCTGCCTGCCGGCCGTCAGACCGTCATGTACAGCGCGACCTTCGCCGGTCACGTGGGCCGCCTGGCTCAAGACCTGCTGCGCGATCCACAGCGCATTGAAGTCACCTCGCACACCGACACGCACGAAAACATCGAGCAGCGTCTGCACTGGGCTGACAACAAGTCGCACAAGGATGCCTTGCTCGACCACATCCTGACCCAGCGCGAAATGGAACAAGCCGTGGTGTTCACCAGCACCCAGCGCGACGCCGATTGGCTGGCCGACCGCCTGGCCGACATGGGCCATGCCGTGGCATCGCTGCACGGTGGCATGCCGCAAGGCCGCCGCACCCGCGTGCTGCAAGGCCTGCGCTCCAAGCAACTCAAGGTGCTGGTCGCAACAGACGTCGCAGCCCGCGGCATCGATGTGCCGAGCATCAGCCACGTGATCAACTACGGTCTGCCGATGAAGGCTGAAGACTATGTGCACCGCATCGGCCGCACCGGCCGTGCTGGGCGCAATGGTCTGGCTGTCACGCTGGCCGAGCGCATGGACACCGGCATGATTCGCCGCATCCAGCAGTTCACCACCCAGAACATCCCGGTGGCCACGATCGAAGGCCTCGAGCCGAAGAACCCTGAGCCGCGCATGTTCGCTCAGCGCCCTGAAGGCAAGTTCGGTGGCAGCAAGCCTTTCGGCCAAGGCCGTCCGAGTGGTGGTGGCAAGCCTTTCGGCAAGCCCTTCAACAAGCCGTTCAACCGCGATGCGGGTCCGCGTGAAGGTGGTTTCCCACCCCGTGAAGGTTTCGCACCCCGCGAAGGTTTCGCCCCACGTGACCGTGCACCGTACGAACGCCAAGACAGCGTGTTCGTGCCGAACACCCAGGGCGCACCACGCAATGCTTTCGACCGCGCGCCGGTCGATCGCAATGCATTCGACCGTGCACCTGACCGCAATGCCGGTGGTTTCGCACCCCGCAAGCCGGGCGGCGCGCCTGCTGGCAAGGGCGGCTTCGGCAAGCCGCCACAGCGTTCGCGTCCCGGTGGCTTCAGCCGCTGAGTGAGGTGAACGGCGCTCCGGCGCCTTCATGAAAAAGCCCGCGCAAGCGGGCTTTTTTGTTTCTGTGCGCCCGGCACGGGCGCACTCTTGGAGGTGCAAGTCCTCCCGCAAGTTGATCACAGCGAGTGAAGCGAAGCGCAACTGCATGAGGGCGACCGAGTGTGGAAAGGAAGCGTGGAGCGAAGCTGCGAGCCGATGAACAAGAACCGGATAGAAGGCGCTGCCGAGCAGGGCGAGCGGGCATGAAACCGCGAAGTTCTCGTGATCAAGGCGA
>JBEGTX010000326.1:0-5924 GCA_041179165.1 Pseudomonadota bacterium
ACCGGGCCCGAGGTCTGCCGCAGGTTCACACCGAGCTCGTTGGCGATGATGTGGCTCAGCGTGGTCTTGCCCAGCCCGGGCGGGCCGAACAGCAGCACGTGGTCCATCGCCTCGTTGCGCATCTTGGCTGCGCCGATGAAGATCTCGAGCTGCTCACGCGCCTTCGCCTGCCCCACATACTCGGCCATGCCCTTCGGCCGCAACGCGCGCTCGATGGCTTCTTCGTTGGGTGAGGAAGGGGCGGCGCTCACGACCCTGCGCACGGGCTCGAATTCGTCGGTCTGGATGCTCATGGGGCATTATGAGCCCGTGGGTGTTTCGCACCGGCCCTGAAGGGCGACCGCAGGGCTCGTCCACGCCCTGCTGATCAACGGTGCAGCGAAAGACGCCTTTTCGATGGGCGAGGTAGGCTTCAGTGCAACGGAAGACTGCATCTACTTCTTTGGAAGACTGATGACTTGCCCACCTTCCGGGGTCGCCTCCCGTACCGGCTTGATCTTTCTCAGGAAGGTTGGTGCCACGGTCCAGTGCTGCCCGGTTTCAGTGATGACCGTGACTGACTTCCGGTTGTACTTTGTGATGACACCGAACAGAACGGGGTGACCATCGGGCTGGAATGAAACGCGCTCACCGAGACTGAATTCCAGCATGGAAGCGTGAGCCCGCATCTGTTGAAGAAACCTCAGGCGAGCGACGATGCGGTTGTTCAGATCGACCAGTTCTGGTTCGGTCAGTTTGTCGATGTCTATGGCCACTGGGCTGCTCCTTCTGTTTGCATGGCTCGCATCTTACGAATGGCTCGGCTGCCTTGTCTGAGGGTGTGTCTGCTGACGCCCAATGTTTGGCATGAGGGGCCGGGTTGGGTGTCTCTGTGCGGCGTGTGGACGGCCCCCAAAATGACTTGTACAATAACACGTACTTATCAGGAGGCTTTCCATGGATGCCATCACCTACTCTTCAGCGCGCGCCAACCTTGCTCGCACCATGGACCGTGTGTGCGAAGACCATGAGGCCTTGATCATCACGCGCAATGGTGAGCAGTCGGTCGTGATGCTGTCTTTGGAAGACTACCAAGCGCTTGAAGAAACTGCCTACTTGCTGCGCAACCCTGCCAATGCCAAGCGCTTGCTGTCTGCCGCTTCGCAACTGGGCGCCGGCAAAGGCGTAGAGCGGAAGCTGTCCAAGTGAAATTGATCTTCGCTGACGAGGCATGGGAAGACTACCTCTACTGGCAGAAGCAAGACAAGAAGATGGTTGAGCGAATCAACAAGCTGATTGCCGAGGTCCAACGCGAGCCGTTCTCAGGCGTTGGGAAACCTGAGCCTCTCAAACACGCCCTCTCTGGCTATTGGTCGCGGCGCCTCAATGACGAGCACCGAATGGTCTACAGGATTGAGGGTGGTTCATTGCTGCTCGCTCAGCTTCGGTATCACTACTGAGACGATCAAGGGTCTTGGGTGTCGTGCCTCTGGCCTCACCTTCAACAGGGGCAGGTCAGGGCTGAAATCTGAAGTTCATACTGGACCCTGACCCTCACGCCCCTCACCGGAACCGACGACAGGCAGGGTCGAACGTGGCTGAAAGGCATCGGGTCACTTTCAGGTGCGGCAGCAGGGCGTCCACCGAGATGGACCTCTGCTGACGTCCTCATCCGGCGGTGCTGGGTGTCGTGTCTTTGGCCCAAGCATCTCACCCTGAGCCACGACGAACCCGTTTGGCAGCAGCGGCAAAACGCGGCTCCTAGATGGCCAGCAAGAAGCCACCGAGGAGGCCCGTGAGACAGGGGAGCACGACCGCGATGAGATAGTCGCCTCGACTCAACCTCAGAGTTGGTTTGCCCTTGTGCGCCTGCCACACGCCCACTGCTCGCAGACGCTGGTGCTGCGTTCACCGCTCAGCCATGTGAAGAGTGGATACCGACCTTCGTACGGTATGACACGGTTGCTTTGACACGTTGTGGTGATGCGGTGTTGTGTTGCGCGAGATTCGATGCCTCTCGTCGCTCCATCACACAGTGGCCTGCACCAGCTGCGACATCCTCGCCACCCGCATCCCGTCCTCACGGTCTTTCAGATAGCGCGCATCGAGCATGGCCGCCGTGAACTGCTGCACCTGGCTGAAGCCGGCGCGATGGAGCAGGGCGGTCAACATGTCCGGGTCGAAGAAGGTCTTCCAGGGTTCACCGCGTTCGGCAATGCGCGCGGCAAGGAACTCGATCTTGGCGCGTTCAGGCGCAGGCAGGAGGGCGGTCTGCACGAGGTAGTCGAACACCACGGTCGTGCCGATGGCCCCTGCTGCGATGGTCTTCAGGGTGCTGAGGATGGCGTCTTCATCGAGGTACATGGTGACGCCGAGCCAGGAGTAGAAGGCCGGGCAAGTGGCATCGAAGCCCGCAGCGGCCAGGCCTTGCTGCAACGATGTGCGCTCGAAGTCCATCGGCACGAAACGCAGGCCTGCGGGCTCGGCCATGCCGGCCTCGCGCAGCCGGTCGCGCTTCCATTGCTGTGTGGGCGGCAGGTCGACTTCGAACATGCGCGCCGGGGCCACGGGCGGATGCCGGTAGGCGAAGGTGTCCAGCCCCGCGCCGAGGATGACCGTCTGCAACACGCCTTGCGCCACAGCGGCGCTGCACTGGTCTTCCACCAACTGGCTGCGAACGACGAGCGAGGTGCGCAAGGCGGTGGCGGTCGGGTCCTTGAACTGCGCGGCCTGTGCGCGCAGCTGTGCCTCGCCTTCCGTGCCGAGGATGGTGAGCGCCAGCGGGTCAGTGAAGATGAGCGGCTGGTCCACAAGCTGGTGGGCTGCGCGCAGGTTGGCCACGAGCATGGCGCTTGGCTTGGGGCCCGCCGTGCTGGTGGGGCCGCTCTGGGCCAGTGCCCCGGTCACACGCTCCATCACGGCCTGTTGCACGAAGGTGCTCAGGCGTGTGTCGAAGCCCATGCCGAGAAGGAGGTCGGGCTCGGCAGTGAACGCCGCACGCACGGGCCCTTCTAGCGCCGGGTTCTCGCCGATGTAGGTGTCGCGGTAGAGCTGTTGCCAGCGCGCGGCCAGCACCTGCACGGCTGGCGACTGGGGGGTGTCCTCTGCGTTGTGCCGACTTTGGAACGCCGCCATCAGCTGAAGCCAGGCGTCCAGGTGAGCGAGCAGCCGTTGCTGCAAGGGTGCGAGTTCGGCGGCAGGCAGGTGTCCCGCAAAAAGGGCCAGCCGGCCGTGCGTCCACGCCCGCAGCACCCAGCGCAGCATGGCGGGGGTCACGCCGATGATGTCCTGGGCACGGGGTTCGGCTTCGAGCAGGGCCCGCAGGCGCAGCGCGAGGCCGGCATCCTGTCCGGTGAGTTGGCGCAGTTGTCGCATCCACTGCCAGGCCAGTTGCTGCGCCTCGGTGTGGTCGGCGGCCCTGCCTGCATCCATGGCGGCCTTCACGTCGCGGATCAGCGCGACCCAGTCGTCGCTGAGCACCAGGGCAGGGTGGGGTCGTTGAGACTGCAGTTGGCTGCGGTCGGCGTCGGACAGGTGCTTGTCGTGCATGTTCATCATTTCAAGAACGGTGAGCCAGTCGTCGATGCCTGCCGCACCGCCGCTGGCCATCTCTTTCGCCAGATCCCTCAGGCGTTGGCGCAGGTGGTCGATGCGGCGGGCCTCGTCGTCGAGCCGCCGGAGTTGCTGCTGAACGATCGCCAGCGGTTCGCCGGCCGATGCGTCCAGCAGGGAATGGACCTCGCTCAAGCCGCAGCCGAACTGCTTCAGGGCCTGGATGCGGTGCAGACGAGCCACGTCGTCGCGCCCATACAGCCGGAAGCCCCCGTCCGAACGCACGGAAGGGGACAGCAGGCCGATGCGGTCGTAGTGGTGCAGCGTGCGCACCGTGAGCCCCACCCGTTTGGCCAGTTCACCGATCTTCAACAACATGAGCAAGCTCCTCTGGGTGCGGACTGTGAACCCTGACGTTAGGTCAGGGTCAAGCGGCATTTTGCTTGCGGGTGTGAGTCTCCGCGTGCATCGCTGCCGGTGACGTTTGACGCTGTGCGTGATAGTGTTTGCGCTGACTATGCAAGCGCAATTCCATGAGCACTTCCAGCACCAGCAAAACGCGGCGTCACATGTTGAAGCTGCAGATCTCACCGGCAGAACGGCGGTTGATCGACCGCGCGGCAGAAGCGGCAGGTAAGACGTGCACCGGCTTCATTCTTGAAGCGGCTTGCTGTGCAGCAGAAGAGGCGCTGTTGGACCGTGCTCGCAGGATGGTCAGCTCCGACGCCTTTAAAGAATTTTTGATTCGGCTCGACCAGCCGGCCCGGCCCAATGGGCGTTTGGTGCGCACGATGCACAGCAAAACTCCATGGGGCGCCGCGTGAAATATTCTGCGCGCCCACACTGTCCAGTTTGAGCTTCACGCATCGGCGTTGACTGCGGAATAGCACCGTTCGTTCAGCTCCATCGAGGAGCCGTTACCTTCACACTGGCAGATGATATTTTTCTGGCCGCGCGTGGATGCGGCACACTGATGAACAGTGCCCTATGACTCTTCGGACATGTCTTGCCATGTACAAACGTATTACCGTTTACTCGCTAGTCATCTCGACGCTGTTTTTGACTGCATGCGTGAGCGGCTACAAGAAATCCTACAAGCCGGTCAATGGCGCAACACCTGAGAGAGTTGCTGCGCTTCGTCTCGCCCCGGCGCCCAATATTCCCCTGGTTGAACGGGGACCTCTTGGTGACGCCGCAGCACTCGTGGACGCGTATGCAAAGCGCGGCTACGTGATGGTTGGTCACTCTTGGTTCAATAGCGCACGAGACGAGTCTGAAGTTGCAGCGATCAAACAAGGTCAAGCGGTAAGCGCCGACTTGGTCTACGTGGTGAACCCCCGGAGCACAGGTTCAGTGACGACAAGTGTGCCGCTCACTACCCCAACCACCTCGACGACTTATTCAACAGGCACGGCGACAGCTTATGGTTCACGCGGGCCAGTCACGGCCTATGGCAGCGGAACCAGTACAACCTACGGTACATCAACCACATACATACCCGTTACTGTCAATCGCTCTGATTTCGGTGCAGTGTATTTTGTCAAACAGCGCTTTGGTCTTGGCGCGTATTTTAGAGATTTGACCGATTCTGAGCGGCAACAACAGCAGTCGAATCGTGGTGCCGTTGTGCGGCTTATTGTCGATAGCACTCCTGCGTTCAACGCAGACATCCTTGTTGGCGATCTTCTCCTCGAAGTTGACGGAGTGGCGGTTTCTAACGCGGAAGGAACCGACGAGTTGCTGCGGCAGCGCAGGGGCAACACGGTGGTGATGTCACTGGTTCGTGGTGGCCAGCGTATTCAGAAGAGTGTTCAGCTGAATCCCTAGTTGAGCAGTGATCCAGCGGACGGTGCTGGATGGGAAGTTGTTCGCAGTTGAGTAGTCGCTAGTGGGTCGTGCGCACTGAGGCAAGAGGCCAGACTACTGGCCTTTGTACAATCCCGGCCATGCACCGCAAACCCTGGTCCCTCCGCCTCGCCCTCTGGGTCGCGGCGTGCGCCATGGTTTTGCAGGGTGCGATGCCGCTGCTGGCCAAGGTGTCGGCCGACATGCAGGGCAAGAACCTGGTCGAGGTGTGCACCGTCTACGGTGTGGCCACGGTCGAGCTCGATGACGAAGGCCGGCCGCTGCCGCCGTCGTCTCATGGCAATGGCGGCGCACATTGCGCGCTGTCAGCCTTGCTGGCTTTTGCGCCACCACCCGTGCCGGCCGTGTTGGCTGTGGTGTCGGTTCGCGCCGATGCGCCAACCGAGGCGCATCGAGTCGAAGGACCTGCATTCGATGCCAGCGCCCGCTGGATCGCCGGGCTCAAGCACGGGCCGCCCTCGGTCTCCTGACGTTGGACCACCGTTCCCGCAGGCCGTGATGGCGTGCGGGCGTTGTCATCGCCCGTG
>JBEGTX010000327.1:0-15612 GCA_041179165.1 Pseudomonadota bacterium
TGATTGTTCCTGGTTACGGTTTGGCAGTGGCTCGCGCTCAGCATGCGGTGAAAGAACTCGCAGCCAAGCTCACAGAAAAAGGCATCAACGTCAAATATGCGATTCACCCCGTGGCTGGCCGTATGCCTGGCCACATGAACGTGCTCTTGGCAGAAGCTGAAGTGCCTTATGACCAGGTGCATGAGATGGAAGACATCAACGGTGAATTTGGTCAGGTCGATGTCGCCATCATCCTGGGTGCCAACGACGTGGTGAACCCTGCCGCCCACATCAAGGGCAGCGCCATCTACGGCATGCCGATTCTCGAAGCCTACAAGGCCAAGACCATCATCGTGAACAAGCGCTCGATGGCGGCGGGTTACGCCGGCCTCGACAACGAACTGTTCTACATGGACAAGACCATGATGGTGTTCGGCGACGCCAAGAAGGTCGTCGAGGACATGGTCAAGGCCATCGAGTAACACCCTGACGGTGACTTGTTCGGCCGTGCGGGCCGCGCCAGATACCGAGTTTGAACAGCCGACAGGCGGGTCGAGGCTCATTCCGGATGAAAACCCGGAGGTGCCCGGCCCGTTTTGTCGACAGAATCGCGCGACAGAAGATCCAAGACGGAAGCAATGATGGAAAAGACCTGGCTCAAGCACTACCCGCAAGGGGTTCCCGCACACGTCGACATGGCGCAGTACGCGTCGCTGGTGGCGTTGCTCGACGAGAGCTTCAAAAAATACGCTGACAAGCCGGCCTACCGCTTCATGGGCAAGCCCATCAGCTACGCCAAGGTCGACGAGGCCTCGCGCGCTTTTGCCGCGTATCTGCAAGCGCAGGGTTTCGTGAAGGGCGACCGCGTCGCCATCATGATGCCGAACGTGCCGCAATACCCCGTGGCCCTGGCCGGCATTCTGCGCGCGGGCTGCGTGGTGGTGAACGTGAACCCGCTCTACACGCCACGCGAACTCGAGCACCAGCTCAAGGACAGCGGCGCCAAGGCCATCGTGCTGCTCGAGAACTTCGCGACCACGCTGCAGCAGGTGCTGCCCAACGTGCCGACCAAGAAGGTGATCCTCGCCAGCATGGGTGACATGCTCGGCTTCCCGAAGGGCGCCATCGTCAATTACGTCGTGCGCAAGGTCAAGAAGATGGTTCCGGCCTTCGACCTGCCCGAGACCACCTCGTTCAACGACGCGCTGTCCCAAGGCCGCCGCGGCACGCTGCGCACACCGAGCATCGGCCCTGACGACATCGCCGTGCTGCAGTACACGGGTGGCACCACCGGTGTGAGCAAGGGCGCTGTGCTGCTGCACCGCAACCTCGTGGCCAACATCCTGCAATCGGAAGCGTGGTACCAGCCGGCGCTGCGCAAGGTGCCGGCCGGCGAGCAGGTCGTCACCATCTGCTGTCTGCCGATTTATCACATCTTCGGCTTCAACACGAACGTCATGCTGGGCATGCGCACGGGTGGCTGCAATGTGCTGATCCCGAACCCGCGCGACATCCCCGCGGTGTTCAAGGAACTGAAGGGCCTCACCTTCCACAGCTTCCCCGCCGTGAACACCTTGTTCGGCGCGCTGCTGAACCATCCTGACTTCAACACCGTGAACTGGCGCAACCTGGTCATCTCGGTGGGTGGCGGCATGGCGGTTCAGAGCGCCACGGCCAAGCTGTGGCTCGAGAAAACCGGCTGCCCGATCGTGGAAGGCTACGGCCTGTCGGAAACCTCGCCGAGCGTGTCGTGCAATGCGGTCGACAGCCACTCCTACAGCGGCAACATCGGCATGCCCCTGCCCGACACCGAGATCGTGCTGCTCGACGACGACGGCAAGGAAGTGCCCGTGGGCGCGGCCGGCGAACTCTGCGTGCGCGGCCCTCAGGTGATGGCCGGCTACTGGCAGCGCCCTGACGAAACGGCCCAGACCATGACCCCGGACGGCTTTTTCCGCACGGGCGACATCGGCACCGTGGATGCAGCAGGTTCCTTCAAGATTGTCGATCGCAAGAAAGACATGATCCTCGTCAGCGGCTTCAATGTGTATCCGAACGAGGTCGAAGACGTCGTCACCCAGATGCCGGGCATCCTTGAATGCGCGGCTGTGGGTGTGCCTGATGCCAAGGCCGGTGAAGCGGTGAAGCTCGTCATTGTGCGCAGCAATCCCGCCGTCACCGAGGCCGATGTGCGCGCCTACTGCGAAGCCAACATGACGGGCTACAAGCGCCCGAAGGTGGTGGAGTTCCGCACCGAGCTGCCCAAGACCAACGTGGGCAAGATCCTGCGCCGCGAACTGCGCGACAAGACCTGATCCCGTCACGGGGTCTGGAACCGGCCGTGGCGGCGTGACCGCTCGGCCGGTTTGTGAACCAGATGTTTCATTCGTTGCAAGGTTGTCTCCAAGCCGGCATGCGAAATTCGGTGACCGGGTGCACACTGGCATCAGGATGAGCGCGGTGAGGTCATGGTGCAGGACCCGCGCTCGGGTCGATGGAGGCCATGATGATCTGGGCTAAGACGGAAGCGGGTCGGGTTGAGATGCAGCAGCGAGTCCTCGTGAAGGAACGCGTGCAGCGCAACCTGTTGCTGCTTGTTGATGGCATCAAGACTGACGAGTTGCTGCTTGGCAGCATCACGGGCGTTCAAGAGGGCGACCTGCAGGCACTGGCCGCGCTCGGCCTCATCGCGCCCGTGGGCGAGTCGGCGGGCATGAGCCCTTCGCCAGCACCGAGCGCCATTCCCCAAAAGGCGTCTGCCGCGGTGCCACCGGCTGCCTTGGAGGCCACCGGATACGCCGATTTCACCGCCACGCTCACCCGCCTCATTTCAGACGAGCTGGGCCTGCGCGGTTTCACCCTGACCCTGGCGGTCGAGAAGGCCGGCACCAATGCCGAACTGCGTGAGGTCGCCGAGCGTGTGCTGGAGCAGATCGCCAAACGCCGTGGGCCCGACAAGGCCGACAAGGCCCGCCGTTCACTCTATGGCGAATGACAGCGGGAGTGGCTGGCGTTGACCGGTGAGTCGGTGACCGACAGCCGCCCCCGTGTGGCCGTGGTCAGCGCCATGCACGAGGAGCTGCGCGCGCTGCTGCCTCTGCTCGAACGCAGCAGTGAGCTGGTAATGGGCGGCCGCCGCTGCCATGTGGGGGAGATCGCGGGCCAGGCGGTGGTGCTTGCACTGTCGGGCATCGGCAAGGTCGCTGCCGCCACAACGGCCACGGTGCTTGCCACCCGCTTCGCATTGACCGCCATGGTGCTCACCGGTGTGGCCGGTGGACTGGCCGAGGGTGTGCAGGTGGGCGACGTGGTCGTGGCCGACACATTGCTGCAGCATGACCTCGATGCCTCTCCTCTCTTTCCTCGCTATGTGGTGCCGGGCACGGGACGCTCGCACTTCCAGGCCGACGTCTCGCTGACCGAGTCGCTCGCACTGGCGGCACAGCGCCAGCTCACGTCACCCCATTCACCGTGGGCCGCCGCCTTGCATGAGGCCCTGCCGCAGGCGCACGCGTCGGTTCGCCGCGGCCTCGTGGTCAGCGGCGACCGCTTCGTGAGCACGTCGGCAGAAAGCCGCGCCTTGCAGCGTGCGCTGCCTGAGGCGCTGGCGGTGGAAATGGAAGGCGCCGCGCTGGCGCAGGTGTGCAGCGATTTCGCGGTGCCGTTTGCCGTGCTGCGCATCATCTCCGACCGGGCCGACGATGCCGCTCATGTCGACTTCACACGCTTCATTGACGAGGTGGCGAGTGCATGCACGCGCGCCATCGTTCATGATTGGCTGATGGCACGCTCACACACCTCCTGAATGACCTGGCTCAAACGACTCTGGCGCCTCGTGCGCCCGGTGGTGTTGGCGCTCGCCGCCGTGATCCTGTTCATCGAAGAGTGGGGCTGGCGGCCGCTCGCGGCGTGGCTGGGCCGCTTGGCCCGTCTGCCACCCGTGGCACGGCTCGAAGCGCTCATCCGCAGCTGCCCGCCGCGTGTGGCGCTGCTGCTCTTTCTGGCGCCGGCCGTGGCCTTGTTCCCTGTCAAGCTGATGGCGCTGTGGCTGATCCATCATGGGCAGAACACGGTCGGCATTGCGGTCATCATCGTGGCCAAGCTGGCAGGCACCGCGATCGTGGGCCGTTTGTTCGTGTTGACCGAGCCGCAGCTGCGGACCTTCCCACGTTTCGTGAAGGTCCTCGACTGGTGGGTGAGCACCAAGCTGCGCGTGAAAAACGCGGTGCTGCAGTCGGCAGGCTGGCGTCTCGTGCGGGGCATGCGCTCACGCATCAAGCTGATGCTGCGCCGCTTCGTTCGCTCAGGCCGCGACAGCACCTGAGCCGGTCGTGGCGCCACGTTGAGGCACACTGCGTCTGGTGGCGCGATGGCGCGCCACTGTGTTCCCTGATGGGCTTTCGAGCCGTCCCGCCGACGTTCTTCTTGCCGTTCCATGCCACCTCGCTTCTACCTTCCCCAGCCCCTTCACAGCGGCGCTGCCTTCGCATTGCCGCCCGGCCCGTCGCGCCACGCGCAGGTGCTGCGCTTGCAGCCCGGCCACACCGTCACCTTGTTCAATGGTGAAGGGGGCGAGTGGTCGGCCGAGATCACGCAGATGGGCCGCAAGGACGTGGACGTGGTCGTGGGCGCGCACCGCGCTGTCGACCCCGAACTCCCATTCCGCGTCACGCTGGCGATGGGCATGCCCGCCAACGAACGCATGGATTCGCTGGTCGAGAAGGCCACCGAGCTGGGCGTGTTTGCCATCCAGCCGCTGATGTGTGAACGCTCGGTGCTGCGCTTGTCGGGTGAGCGGGCCGAAAAGAAGCGCGACCACTGGCAGGCCGTGGCCGTGTCGGCCTGCGAGCAGAGTGGGCGCACCGCGGTGCCGCAGATCGCACCCATCCTCAGCTTGTCGGCCTGGCTCAAGGCCTTGCCTGCAGGCGAGGCCTCACGCGTGCTGTTGAGCACGGCCACCGCCCCTCCCTTGAAGGCGCGCGATGCGCTCGGCGCCCACCTGATCGTGCTCAGTGGCCCGGAGGGCGGCTTGGCGCCTGGTGAAGAGGCCGCTGCCAAGGCGCAAGGTTTCGAGGCGGCGACGCTGGGCACGCGCATCTTGCGCGCAGACACCGCACCGTTGGCCGCGCTGGCGTGGTGGGGTGTGGGAGCCCTGTCCGCCACACCCTGAGGCACGCCGCGCGCCGAGCCGCTCAGCAGGGGCGAACCCACACCGCACCGACAGAGCGATTCCTTGCGCCAGCGCAAGGAACATGACGCGCCCTGAAGAGACCTGAGGAAGAGGGTCTTGTCATCAGAGTAGGCTGTCCCTTCAAGTCATGGAGCCCTTTCATGGCGCACGTTGTCATTGGGAGAACCCGCATGACCATGATGAAGGCCGCCATCTTTGTCGAACCCGGGCGCATCGTGCTCGACGACAAGCCCATCCCGGATGTGGGACCCCAGGACGCGCTGATGCGTGTCACCACCACCACGATCTGTGGCACCGACATCCACATCCTCAAAGGTGAGTACCCCGTCGAACGCGGCCTGACCGTCGGCCACGAGCCCGTGGGCGTGATCGAAAAGCTCGGGTCCGGTGTGCGCGGTTTCCGAGAAGGTCAGCGCGTGATTGCAGGGGCCATCACGCCCAGTGGCTGGAGCACGGCCTGCTTGTGCGGTGTGGGCTCGCAAGATGGCGCTGGCACCCCACACGGCTGGAAGGCGATGGGCGGCTGGCGTTTCGGCAACACCATCGACGGCTGCCAGGCCGAGTACGTGCTGGTGCCCGATGCCATGGCCAACCTCGCCCCCGTGCCCGACAGCCTCAGCGACGAACAGGTCCTGATGTGCCCCGACATCATGTCGACGGGTTTCAGCGGGGCCGAGAGCGCCGGCGTGCGACTCGGTGACACGGTGGCCGTGTTCGCGCAGGGCCCCATCGGCCTGTGTGCGACGGCGGGCGCCAAGCTCAGCGGCGCGGCCATGGTCATCGGGGTCGACCGCCTCGCCGGCCGACTGGAGGTTGCCAAGAAGATGGGCGCCGATCACGTCATCGATGCGTCGAAGGTCGACCCCATTGAAGAAATCATTCGCTTGACCGAAGGGCGCGGCGTTGACGTCGCGATCGAGGCGCTGGGCACGCAACAGACCTTCGAGGCCTGCCTTCGTGTGCTGCGGCCCGGAGGCACCTTGTCCAGCCTGGGCGTGTACTCGACCGATCTGACCATTCCACTGGGGGCGTTTGCAGCAGGGCTGGGCGACCACAAGATCGTGACGACGCTGTGCCCAGGAGGCAAGGAGCGCATGCGCCGCCTGATGGCCATGATCGCCTCGCGGCGGGTCGACCTGAGTGCCATGGTGACGCACCGCTTCAAGCTCGATGACATCGAGGCCGCTTACGAGCTCTTCGGCCACCAGCGCGATGGTGTCCTCAAAGTGGCGATCACGCCATGACGCAGGGCCCAGGCGCATGAGCACCCGGCATCTGGATCAGCTGCTCGAGCCTCGATCGGTGGCCGTGATCGGTGCGTCCAACCGCGCTGGCAGCGTGGGCGCGACCGTGTGGCGCAACGTGCGGGGTGGTGAATTCACCGGACCGATCTTTGGCGTCAACCCGAAGCATTCATCGCTTGATGGGGTGAAGATCTTCCGCAAGGTGTCTGACCTGCCCGAGCCACCCGATCTGGCCGTGTTGTGCACCCCGCCATCCACCGTGCGTGGCTTGGTCGAGGAACTGGGCCGGCTCGGCACGCGTGCGGTCATCGTCGTGACTGCGGGGCTGACCCTCGCACAGAAGCAGGATGTGCTGGACGCTGCCCAGCCCCATCTTCTTCGTGTGCTCGGCCCCAATTGTCTCGGTCTGCTGTCGCCCCGCATCGGCCTGAATGCCAGCTTCGCCCACACCGATGCGTTGAAGGGCGACATGGCGTTCGTCTCGCAATCGGGCGCATTGGTCACGGCCGTGCTCGATTGGGCCCGCACGCGGCGCATCGGTTTCTCGCACCTCGTTTCGCTCGGCGAACGTGCGGATGTTGATTTTGGCGACCTGCTGGACCACCTTGCCAACGATTCGCACACTCGCTCCATCCTGCTTTACATCGAGTCGATCGAGTCCCCTCGCAAGTTCATGTCGGCCGCACGCGCGGCAGCGCGCAACAAGCCGGTCATCGTGGTCAAGGCTGGGCGCGCGGGCAACGGCTTGCAGGCCGCGGCCTCGCACACCGGCGCGCTGGCGGGCTCGGACATCGTCATCGACGCGGCCATCCGCCGCGCAGGCATGCTGCGAGTCGACACCTTGCAGGACCTGTTCATGGCCGCGGAAACACTCACCCACTTCCGCGGCAACCCGAGTGGCGGCCTCACCCTCATGACCAATGGCGGTGGCGCTGGTGTCATGGCCGCCGATGCGGCCGCGCTGGCGGGTGTCGCCTTGCCGCCTCTCAGTGCCACATTGCTCGGCCGCCTCGACACCGTGTTGCCGCCGACCTGGTCGCATGGCAACCCCATCGACATGATCGGCGACGCCCCGGTCGAGCGCTACACCAGCACGCTGCGCGCACTGCTCGACGACCCCGGCGCGGGCACGGTGTTGTTCATGCACGCGCCCACGGCCATCGTCCGCAGCGAGGACATCGCCCGAGCCTGTGCACCGCTGGCCCGCGAGGCCGCGGGACGCCTCATGGCATGCTGGCTCGGCGGCGCTGGCGTGGCAGACGCGCGGCGCATCTTCGAAGAGGCCGGCGTGGCCGGCTATGACACCCCCGAAGAGGCGGTGCGCGCATTCGCCATGCTGGCCAGCTACGAGCGCAACCAGGCCCTGTTGACCGAGGCACCCACAGCCACCGAAGCGGCACCGCCCGATGTGGCGGCTGCGCGCGCCATCGTGGACGCTGCGCTCGACGCGGGCTGCGACATGCTCGACGAGCTGCAAGCCAAGGCCGTGCTGAAGGCGTATGGCATTCCGGTCGTGCCCACCGTGGCCGTGGGCCCTTCTGCGGACGCAGCGGTCGAGGCGGCCCATGCCATGGGTTATCCGGTGGCGTTGAAGATTCTCTCCCCGGACATCAGCCACAAGTCCGATGTCGGCGGCGTGGCGCTGAACCTTGCCGATGAGGGGATGCTCCGGGCAGCGGTCGCGGCGATGCTCGCGAGGGTCCGCGAACTCAAGCCCGAGGCGTCCCTCACGGGTTTCACCGTTCAGTCGATGGTGCGGCGGCCTCACGCGCAGGAGCTGATCGTGGGCGCCAGCGTCGATCCCGTGTTCGGTCCGGTCATCCTGTTCGGCCAAGGGGGCACCGCGGTCGAGGTGGTGGCCGACCGCGTGATCGGGCTGCCTCCGCTCAACACCGTGCTGGCGCGAGACCTGGTGGCCGGAACGCGCGTGTCGAAGCTGCTCGCCGGCTACCGCGATCATCCACCGGCCAAGCTCGGCGCTGTCTGCGACGTGCTCGTGGCGGTGTCTCGCATGCTGGCCGATTTGCCGGAGCTGGCCGAACTCGACATCAATCCCCTCTGGGCCGATGACCAGGGCGTGATCGCGCTCGACGCCCGCCTTCGGGTCGTGCGCGCGACCACCGTCGGCACCGCACGTTTTGCCATCCAGCCTTACCCGGCTGAATTGGTGGAGGACCTGCGCTGGCAGGGCCGCGCCTTGGTCGTGCGTCCGATCCGGCCGGAGGACGAAATGCGGCACCGTGCCTTCGCGTTGCAGCTGGCACCGGACGATGTGCGCCTGCGCTTCTTCAGCATGCGTCGGAGCCTGCCGCGCTCGGAACTCGCCCGCTTGGTGCAGATCGACTACGACCGCGAGATGGCGTTCATCGCGGTCCAACCCGACGCCGGTCCCGGCGGCGCCGAGCGGACGGTGGGTGTGGTGAGGGCGATTGCCGACCCGGACAACATCGAGGCCGAGTTCGCGATCATCCTCGCTCCCGACGCCCAAGGGCACGGCCTGGGGCCTTTGCTGCTCGACAAGATGGTGCGCTACCTGCGCGCCCACGGCACACAGCGCGTGGTGGCCATTTTGCTGCGCGAGAATGACGCCATGCGTCGCCTGGCGGTGCGCAACGGCTTTCAGCTCGATGTGAACCGGTCCGATGGGCATGTGCAGCACTACGTGCTCGAACTCCAGACGGGGACGTCGGGCGCCTCATGACGCCCTCGCTGCCGCTGCCGATGGGGGAGCCGTCCCTGCAGACGGCGCTCGAGCTCGTGGGGAAATTGACCACCCACCTTGAACACGGCCTGGCCCCCGAAGAGGCCGCTCGCCGTCTGGCGGCCGATGGCCCCAACACCTTGCGCACGGCCCAGCCTCCGCCCGCGTGGCGCCGCCTGCTGTTGCATTTCCATGACCCGCTCGTCTACTTGCTGCTGTGCGCGGTTGCCGTCGCGCTCGGCGCATGGATCCTGGAGGGCGCTCAGGGGTGGCCGGTCGACGCCGTGGTCGTGGGCCTGATCGTGGTCGCGAATGCCGTGCTCGGGTTCGTTCACGAAGCCCGGGCAGAAAGTGCTGTGGCCGCCCTGGCGCACATGACGGCAGCCAGCTCCTCCGTGCTGCGAGGCGGCAGGCTGTTGCGCATCCCGAGCGACGAGCTCGTGCGCGGCGATCTCCTGGTGCTTGGCGAAGGCGATGCCATCGGCGCCGATGCCCGTCTGGTGCATTGCGCCACCCTGCGCGTGCAAGAGGCCTCGCTCACGGGTGAGAGCGAGGCCGTGCTCAAGGATGCAACCCCGCTTCAGTTCGCCGTGTCGCTGGCCGACCAGCTCAACATGGTGTGGAAGGGCACCACGGTCGTGCAGGGCACGGGGCAGGCGGTGGTCACGACAACCGGCATGAACACGGAGATGGGCCAGATCGCCCGGATGCTCGAAGCCTCGCCCGAGCAGGCCACACCGCTGCAGAACGAAGTGGCCGCCATCGGACGCATGCTGGGCCTCGCCGTGGGTGCCATCGCGGTGCTGGTCGTCGCGACCTTGCTCTTCATGAGCGAGGTCTGGACCCCTTCCGTGGTTCTCTCGGCGCTGCTGCTCGGTGTGTCGCTGGCCGTTGCCGCGGTGCCGGAAGGGCTGCCTGCCATCTTGTCGGTCGTGCTGGCGCTGGGCGTGCAGCGCATGGCGCAGCACAACGCGGTGGTCAAGCAGCTGTCGTCTGTCGAGACCCTGGGCTCGGCCTCGGTGATCTGCACCGACAAGACCGGTACCCTGACGCGCTCGGAGATGACCATCGAGCGGGTGGTCACCGCGTCTGGAGAGGCCCGTGTCACGGGCATCGGCTACGCACCGGACGGCACGCTCGATTTCCTGGGTGAGTCGTCAGCGGCAGAGGATGCCCGTGCCGAGCACATCGCCATCTTGAGCGGGGGCTGCCTGGCTGGCAATGCCGACCTGCGGCAGCTCGCAGACGGACAGTGGGAGATTCAAGGCGATCCGACGGAGGCCGCCTTTCTTGTCGCGGAGCGAAAACTCGGTGTCTCGGAGAGGCGCCTGCAGCGCTTCGAGCGGGTCGTCGAGCTGCCTTTCAGCTCGGACCGCAAGATGATGTCCACGGTCCAGCGCGACCATGAGCATGCGGACTCGCTCGTGATCATCACCAAGGGGGCGCCGGATGTGCTGCTTCAACGCTGCGATCGGCAGCGTGTCGGCATCTCGGTGGTGGCGCTCGACGACGCAGCACGGGCCCGGGTGCTGGCCGACGTGGACCGCCTTTCCGATGCCGCCCTGCGCACCCTCGCCGTGGCCTATCGCCCCCTGGCCGATGGTGAAGACCCGGCCAATGCGGAGCGCCTCGAGCGTGCCTTGATCTTTGTCGGCACGGTGGGGATGATCGATCCGCCGCGGCCCGAGGCGGGCGCCGCCATCGCCGAGGCGGCGCGGGCCGGCGTCCGGGTGATCATGATGACCGGAGACCATCCCCGCACCGCCGCGCGGATTGCGCTGGACCTCGGCATCATGAAGGTGGGTGGCGTTGCGCTGACTGGCACTGCCATCGACCTTCTCGATGCCTCGGGTTTCGAAGAGGCCGTGCGCACCACGTCGGTCTATGCCCGCGTGGCGCCGGCGCACAAGCTGCGCATCGTGAGCGCGCTGCAAGCCGATGGCCACGTCGTTGCCGTGACCGGAGACGGTGTGAATGACGCCCCCGCGCTCAAGTCCTCGGACATCGGGGTGGCCATGGGCATCACGGGCACCGAGGTCAGCAAGCAAGCCGCGAAGATGATTCTGGCCGACGACAACTTCGCCACGATGGTCGTTGCGGTTCGCGAGGGCCGAGCGTTGTTCGACAACATCCGCAAGTTCCTGCGGTACTTGCTGTCATCGAACTTCGGCGAGGTGCTGACCATCTTTCTCGGCATCGTGGGGGCGGGTGTCATCGGCCTGTCTGGCGCTGCGGGGGCCGAAGGCGTGGTGGTGCTGCCGCTGCTGGCCTCCCAGATCCTGTGGATCAACCTGGTCACCGACTCCGGTCCGGCGCTCGCCATGGGTGTGGACCCGCAGACCGATGACGTCATGGACCGCCCGCCGCGCAAGCCGACGGACCGCGCCATCGACGCGCGCATGGCATGGGGCGTGTTCTGGACAGGCCTGGTGATGGCGCTGGCTTGCCTGCTCACGATGGACATGCACCTGCCCGGCGGGCTGATCACAGGCCACGACGATCTGGCCACCGCGCGCACCGCGGCCTTCTGTGTGCTCGTGCTGGCTCAGCTGTTCAATTGCTTCAACGCACGCTCCGAGACGCGAAGCGCCTTTGGCGGCCTGTTCGGCAACCGGTGGCTGTGGGGGGCGGTGGGGCTGTCGTTGGGCTTGCAGGTGGCGGTGGTTCACCTGCCGCTTCTCAATGTGGCCTTCGGCACCGTGCCGCTGAGTCTGCAGCAATGGGCCGTGTGCGTGGCGATGGCCAGTACGGTGCTGTGGTTCAGCGAGCTGCGCAAGGGGGTGGGCAAGCTGTTTCGTCGTCGGCGCCTCGATCACGCGTGACAGTCGGTGCCTTGTCGCACGAGGGCGAGGCGGATCAGCCGAACCGTGGTTCGAACGTTTCACATCGGCAGGCGGCGACGCTCAGTGGGGCACACTGCGTCTGGAGGCGCGATCCGTCCCCCTGCCGCCCCACTGCATCCTTGAGCATGAACAACGACATCGCTTCACCAGATCATCTGCCTGCCGTACTGCGTGAGCCGCCATGGTTGAACGGCTTGAGGGCTGAAGCTTTGCCGACTTTGGAGTTGCCGCGCTTCGAGCGTCCACCGCGCCTGCATTGGTCGGACGAAGCCCGCGCGGCCGTGCTGCGGGCACATGAAGCACAAGGGGGACGACAACGCCTGATGACGCCCGAATGGCAGGCCCACTTTCTTGACGATGTGTGTGTCCGCCCCGAGGCGCGGGAGCGGCTGTATGCCGGAGAGCCTCTGCAGGCATCGGACGTCATCGACCCGCTGCCGACCCGACGGCGGTTTTCCACGATATCGGGCAACCTGGTCTCTTTCTACCTGTTGCAGGACATGCCCGATCCGGTGGCCGTCGCCCTGTGGAATGGCCTGGATGCCTCCCGTTGGATGGCTGAGCAAGAAGGCCTGTTGGTCCCCTTTTTCGCGCGCCACGGCCAGGCCGCGGTCCCGGGTCTGCTGGCTTTTGCCCAGCGAAGGCCGGTGCAGGCCCTGCGCGCCGGCCGTTGGTTGGATTCCGCCGAACTGGCAGCGCTCGCCTTGAAGGTGCGGCGCGGCATGAAGGTCGCGCGCCAGCCTGCCACCGATTGGCTGCTGACGAACCCCGACACCGGCGCGCATGTGTTGCTGCGCCAGCTTTTTGGGGCCGACGAGTCGGCGCGCGAAGACGCGCGTGCCGCGTTGCACGTGCTGGCGGCCGGGGGCCTCCAGGAGGCCTTGAACCAGGCAGCCCGCGAATTGGGCGCGGCCGAGCAAGCCGGCCTGACGGCCGCGCTGAACGAAGACCCGCTGCTGAGGCTGCCGGCGCGCATGCCGAAGCTGCCCACCTTTTTCGAGCCGGCCAAATTGCATCGGCCGCGCCTGATGGGCCACGGGACGGCGCTGTCTGACGAGGCCATGGGGCACCTCGTGCTGATGCTGGCCATCTGCCGCCCTGACCAGCCGTATGCAGGACTCGATGCCGTGCGGGCCGCGTGCACACCTGCCTCGCTCGCCGAATTCGTCTGGGGCTTGTTCGAGCAGTGGTGGGCCGCCGGTGCACCCAGCAAGGACGCCTGGGCCTTGCCCGCTTTGGGCCTGCTGGGCGATGACAGCACGGCGCACCGGCTGGGCCCTCGTGCCATGCGTCTGGCGAAGGAGGGGGCCAAAGCGCGTGCTGTGGCGATGGTCGACCTGCTGAGCGCTTTTGGCAGCGATGCGGCGCTGATGCATCTGAGCAACCTGGCCGAGCGCTGCAAAGCGACGCAGGTGCGAAGCCGGGCTGCGGCCCAGGTCGACGCTGTTGCACAGCAACGCGGCCTCACCCGCATCGAGCTGGCCGATCGCCTGGTGCCCACACTCGGACTGGAGGCCTCCCGCACGCTCGACTTCGGGCCGAGGCAGTTCAGCATCGGGCTGGACGAGGCGCTCACGCCCTTCGTCAAAGACATGAACGGCGCCCGGCTGAAAGACCTGCCCAAACCTCGCCAGAGCGACGATGCGGCGATGGCTCAGGCGGCGGCGCTGCGCTTCAAGCAGCTGAAGACCGAACTCAAGGGCCTGGCCAAGGTGCAGCTGGCCCGTCTCGAGCAGGCGATGGTGGTGCAGCGGCGCTGGTCTCTGGAAGACTTTCAGGCCTTTTTCGTGGAGCACCCGTTGACACGCGAACTGGCGGCGCGGCTGCTGTGGGCGGTGTCTGACGGCTCGCTGCAGCCAGTTGGCTTCTGTCGCATTGCCGAAGACGGCACCCTGGCCGATGCGCACGACAAGCTCTTCGAGCCACCGCCGGCATCGCAGTTCGCCATCGTGCACCCGCTGCGCCTGCCGGAAGCCCATCGTGATGCCTTCTTGCTTCAGTTTGCCGACTACGAGATCCTGCAGCCGTTCCCGCAGCTGAACCGCGAAACCTTTGCACTGGAGCCTGACGAGGCCCAGGGTTCGCTCATCGAGCGTGTCAACGGCCGTGATGTCGCAACCGGGGCCATCATCGGCTTGCTCGACTCGGGTTGGTTGCGCGGCGGGGACACGGACGGCGGCATGGTCAGCAGGCTCGACAAGCCCATGGATTCCGCCGGGTTGAAGGCCGTGCTGGAGCTCGACCCGGGTATGCCCATCATGCGGCTGTCCGAGTATCCTCGGCAGACGCTGGGTCGCGTGTTCTTGCAGGATGCTCAGGGACAAACGGGCTCGTTCAGCGCAGTCGATCCCATCCTGTGCAGCGAACTGCTGCGCGACTTGAACCGCCTCGCGCCATTCAAGGCAGCGGCCTGAGGGGCCCGGAGCGGTCCCGAGAGGCTACCGGTTCACACCGCAGGCGGGGTGTCCCCCGTCGCCCGCATCGATCCCTTCACGAGATCGAAGCGGAACAACCGGCATTCGATGGGACCGTTCCACATGGGCACGCGGCGGCCCTCTTTGAGGCGCATGGCGCTGGGCAGCTTCATGTCGGGGCTCAGCACCCAGGCGGTCCAGCCGGCAGGGTGCTGGGTGTAGGCGCGCTTCCAGTGGGCCGACAGACGCGGGAAGAAGTCGTCGGGGGTGTCGCGGTCTTGTGCTGACGGGCGTGATGCCTTGCCGGCCACCTCGATGCGCTCACCGTACGGTGGGTTGATCATCAGCGTGCCAGGCAGGTCGTCGGGCAGGGCCGGGGCCGGGCGCTCGAGGGCGTCACCGCCGTTGAAGGTGATGGCATGGGCCACGCCAGCCCGCTCGGCATTGCGGCGTGCAAAGTCGACCATGCGGAACGACACGTCGCTCGCATGGATGGGCACGGCACTGGCGTGCACGCGCGATTGGGCGTGGCTCTTCAGGCGCTGCCATTGCGCGCGCATGTCGGCGTCGGCAAAGGGCAGCAGTCGCTCGAAGGCGAAGCGGCGCATGTTGCCGGGTGCGATGCCGCAGGCGATCTGTGCGGCTTCGATGGCGATGGTGCCGGAGCCGCAGCAGGGGTCGTGCAGGGCACCGCCTGCTTCGGGCGTGCCGCGCCAGCCGGCTGCGGCCAGCATGGCGGCAGCGAGTGTTTCCTTGAGCGGGGCGTCGCCCACGTCTTCGCGCCAGCCGCGCTTGAAGAGCGACTCGCCCGAGGTGTCGACATAGAGCGATGCACGCTCGGTGCCCACGTGCAGCATGAGTTGCAGGTCGGGGCGCTGGGTGTCCACGTTCGGACGTTCGCCGGTCGCGTCGCGCAGGTTGTCGCAGACGGCGTCTTTCACGCGCAGCGCGGCAAAGTTCAGGCTGCGCAGCGGGCTGTGCTTGGCGGTGGTGTCCACCCGCAGCGTGTGCTGGGCGGTGATCCATTGCGCCCAGTCCACACCGCGTGCGAGCTGGTAGAGGTCGTGTTCATCGCGGTACGGCCCTTCGGCCACCTCGGCGAGCACGCGCTGTGCAAGTCGGATCTCGAGGTTGAGCACCATCACGTCGGACGGGTCGCCGTCGAGCGCCACGCCGCCGCGCCCCGGGTACAGCTTGGCCTGGGGCAGCACGCGCTGGATCTCCTCGGCCAGCAAGGTTT
>JBEGTX010000328.1:0-15265 GCA_041179165.1 Pseudomonadota bacterium
GATAGGCATCGGCTTCAGACAGAGGTCCATCAGGATCGTGAGGGGCTTCAGCCGCGGATGAATCGTTGTCTGCAGGATGAAAGCGATGCAATGAATTCGTTACCCAGTGAAGGATGGAGGCCACGCTGATGGTTGGCAGCATGCTGGCAATCACGGCGTCGCGAGAAACCCAGCGCCACGGACGAATCTTGGTCGCCAGCGCGCCCACTGCCACGGCACTACCCAGGACAATCCATGGGTGACGGCGGGCCACAGGTCCCACCAGTTCTTCGGTGGCCACGTGCGCAAACTCGACGGTCGCGCGCCATGGGTGATGAGTCCACCACCGCCGCACCCAACGCACGGCAACCGTGGCCATGGGCACGTCTGACAGAGAATCTTCGAGCACACCCAACCAGCCTGGGGCTGGCGTCGGCGCGGTGTTGCGCTGCTGGCTTGCGCGCTTGATTCGGGCCCGCTCGGCCTGATGGGCACTGGCGCCGGGCCTGTGCTCGTCGGCGTGGTAGGTGTGTTGAATCCAGGCCTGCAGAGCTTCTCTCGAAGCCTGCAGTCGCTCTGACGCAGTAGGCGGGCTGTACGCCACAGCGCGTGCAATCATTTCAGTGTCGAGTTCGGCACTTTCGATGTGGGTCATGCCGACCTCGCTTCGCTGAGCATGCGCAGGTCAGACGCGACCTGGGCCTTGATCGAAGCAAATGCACGCTCGGCAGACGGTCGCCGGGCTGCAAGCCCCATGGCCAGCGCTGCCACGGCGGGTATGGCGGGTGCGAGACCCAGCGCCCACTGTGACGCCGCCGACAGTCCGGGTGTGATGGCCCACAGCATGACGGCAACACCTGCCAGCACCACCGCCACGAAGACGAGGAACAAGGCCAGCACGCTGAACAGGATCTTGAATTTCCAGCGCTGCTGGACCTGCTGCGCTTCGTCTCCGATCAGTTCGGCGTACGCCCCCACATGCTCGGCGACGAGCTGCGGTTCCATGGCGATCAGTCGAACGATGGGATGAATCATGATGAAGATCTGAGCCCGAAGAGCGCCGCTGAGCGGCGTACGCTCCCCGAGGGGAGCTCACGTGTCGATCGGCGGGGCCGGACCTCGCGTGGTTGCTTGATGGATTGGCTTTTGTCGGGCGAGGCCTGATCAGCCTCACCCGGGGTTGTGCTTCAGCGGTTGTTGCGGCGCGAGCTCTGGATGAGGCTCAGGATGCCCATCAGCGCAGCACCAGCGGCGGCAGCGATCAGGACAGACTTGACGGGCTCGTCGCGCACATAGCGGACGGTCAGGTCGCCAGCCGATTGAGCGCGTTCGCGAACTTGGCCTGCGCTGTCGCGGACCGCATCGAGACCGCGGCGGGCGAGCGATTCGGCTTGGCTGGCCAGGCGTGCAATCGCAGGCTGGACCGTGTCACGCGCCGATTCCACGCTGGACTCGAGGCCGTCGAGCGCCTGGTTGGCGACGCGGCGGGTCGACTTCAGCGCGCTGTCTGCAGTGTCGGCCAGGCGATCGGTCGTCGTGCCGGCTTGGTCGGCGAAGTTCGAAGGGGTTTGGGGATTGTTCAGGCTCATGATGTGTTCCTAGTGGGGAAGGTTGAATTCAGCGGTCGAGGGGGGTGAGCAGGTTCAGCAGCGAACCGTCATCCTCGTTTGATGAGGCTGAACAGGAAGGTCGCGACGGCCATGATCGCGAAGATGATGAACAGGATCTTGGCGATGCCAGCGGCGCTGGCGGCGATGCCACCAAAGCCGAACAGCGCGGCGATCAGTGCAATGACAAAAAATACGACGGCGTAGTGCAGCATGGTGAAGGTCCTTTGTGTGACGGTCTCTGGACTTCTGGTTGGGCGCGCTGCACGCGGTGCAACTCGTGTCAATCAGGGTGTGAAGAGAGAATACGGCGGTCACCAAGGACGAACCATGAGACGGTGAGCCGACGCTGTGTCGGCTGCGTGTCGCTGAATCTGTAGGACGGCTCCGACGGTGGAAACCCGAGCCGGGATGGCTTGATTTTTCCTCAGGCGAGGCTCAAGCTGGAGGGCGTTTGTTCGCCACTCACAGGCAGTGAAGCATGGATGCGTGTGCCCCGTCCAAGGCCGGCATCCAGGTGCATGTTGCCGCCCTCGGCCTCCACGCGGTAGCGCATGCCCAGAAGGCCGTGGCTGCTGGGTCGTTTCACGCTGGTGTCGAAGCCCACGCCGTCGTCGGCCACCGAGACCTCCACGCGGTCGCCCGCTTCACGAAGCGTGATGTGCACCGTCTTGGCCTGCGCGTACTTCGCGATGTTGGTCAGCGCCTCCTGCACGAGGCGGTATGCCGTCAGGTCGCTCGACGGCTTCAGGCGCACCGGGGTGAAATCGGTCTTGACCTCAATGCCCGAGCGGTCGGCAAATTCGCGGCTGAGGATGTCGAGCGCGGCCACAAGGCCCAGGTTGTTCAATGACGACGGGCGCAGGTCTTCGATGATGCGCCGCTTGAGGGCGATGCCGTTGTTCAAGGTCTCGTTCAGGTGAACCAGACGCTCGGTGGCCTCGGGAGTGATATTGACAATGCGCGACTTGAGGCGCGCCACGTCGAGCTTGGCCGCCGTGAGAAGGGCGCCGAGTTCGTCGTGCAGGTCGCGCGCGAGGCGATTGCGCTCGTCTTCGCGGGCGGTTTGCAGGTGGTTGGCGAGTTCGGTCAACTGTGCCGTGCGGCCTTTCACCTGGTGCTCGAGCAGGTCGCGCTCGACCTGCAGGGCCAACTGCTGGCGTCGGCGCTCCTTGTCGAGCGCTGCGGTCTGCCTCAGGTACATGAACAGGGCCAGCACGCTGAGTGCCGTCATGGCCGCCACGCCGAGGCGGCTGAGCTGGAGCGTTTGATAGACGGACGCGCGGCTTTGGTCGATCTGCGCCGACTCACGGTGCACAAGGCGTTCCGAAGCCTGGCGTATGGCATCCATCTGTTCACGTCCGATGTCGGTCTCGATGACTGCCCGCCAAGCATCTTCTCTGCCTTCGGTGCGCAGGCGAATGGTGGTGTTCAGCTCCGACACCTTGTTGTTGACCAGGGTGGCCATCTGCACGAAGTCGGCTGTCTGGCTGGGCTCCTTCGCGTAGAAGGCTTCCAGCGTCTTGAGCGTTTCGCCGAGCTTGCTCATGGCCGAGCGGTAAGGCGCCAGGTAGTCGGCGCGGCCCGTGATGAGATACCCGCGCTGACCGTTTTCGGCATCGAGAATCAGTCGAAGCAGCATCAGGTTGTCGGTTCGGGCGGCGGATCGTTCGTCCAGACGGTTGAGCGATTCGACCGACGAGTGATACGACGACTCACTGATCGCCATCAGGCTCAGTGCTGTCACCACCGCCAGTGGAAAGGTGACGGCACTGCGTTGCAAGTGCCGAAAGAAGTTCTTCATGCGTTAATTCGTCCTGTGCATCTAAAATGATTCGCGCCTCATCCCTCAACTGCCCCTGACCCCATGATCAAAATTGCCATCGTCGACGATCACGCCCTGGTTCGCGCAGGTCTCCGGCAATTCCTGTCGGAGCAGGTCGACCTTCAAGTCGTGGCCGAAGCAGCGAACGGGCGCGACGCGCTCGACATCGTTCGCAAGGGACTTATCGATGTGCTCGTGATGGACCTGTCCATGCCCGAGCAAAGCGGTGTCGATGCCCTGGCAGCCATCCGGGCTCGCGCCCCTGAGCTGCCGGTGTTGATCCTGAGCGGCTTTCCGGAAGCGCACTACGCCACCACGCTGCTGCGCCAGGGCGCGAGTGGCTACCTGAACAAGGAATGCGAGCCTGAGGAAATCGTGACCGCCATTCGCACCGTGGCCCGCGGCCGCAAGTACATCACCCCGGCGGTGGCTGAACTGCTGGCCGACACGCTGGGTGGTAACGCCGACAAGCCCTTGCACGAGCAGCTCTCGGAGCGGGAGTTCCAGGTGTTTCTGCGTTTGGCCAAGGGCGAAACCATCGGCCACATGGCCGACAGCCTGTCGCTGAGCGTGAAGACCGTGAGCACCTACCGCACCCGCGTGATGGAAAAGATGAAACTCGAATCCAACAGCGACCTGACCTACTACGCGTTGAAGAACGGCCTGATTCAGTAAAGCTGCCGAACGCCACGGGGCGGGGGATGGCCGGGAGGTCGTCCCCCGTTTTGGTTTCTGGCTGCCGCTTTTTGGCCGCTGCAGTACGAGACGCGCCTGCCCGACACCTTTGGGGGCAGGCCTCGCCTGATCACAAAAGAAGGTCAGGGCGCCCTGGGTGCGCCGACCCAGCAGCGTCCAGGTGGCCATGTCAGAGGTTGCCCATCACCGACGTGGACGGGTCCCCGGCCGCCAAGCGCTGGCAATACGTGATGAGGCCGTCGATTTCATTCGATTTGTCGAACACCTTGTCGGCACCCAGTTCCATGCACTTGCGGCGCATGTCGGGGGTGGCGTAATTGCTGAGCACCACGAGTTTCGTGCTGTCGGGCAAATGGGTGCTGGCGCTCAAAACGCCCAAGCCCGATCCACTTTTGAGAAAGATGTCGACGATCACGAGGTCGCAAGGGTTGCGCTCTTGCATGAGCCAGGTCACTGCGGCCGTTTCGTTGTCGGCGGTTCCGACGACTTGAACAGCCACCAGTTCTTCCAGCGTCGCAATGAGATTTTCGCGGATGACGGGGCTGTCTTCGACGATGTAGGTTTTCAACATGGCAACGAGCTTGGCACGGTGCCTTCGCACAGGGATGGACGATGAAAAGGCCTCATGCCACGTGCCGACTCACCCGCCATGCGGGGTGTCGTCGTTGCCGGGCAGAGCCGAAAACCCGCCGCGGGTGCTGCTGAAGTCATGGGGCTATTCTATTTAACGTGCGGGGTTTGTCAGCGTCGGGGGAGCGCCGGACAAACTGTAGGACAAAACTTACAAGGCATTTTAAGTATGGGCGCGCCCATTTGCGACAGGCCGTTGTGCAAATCAGCGTAGGACGGGGCTCACAGGGGATTGCCGTCTCGTCCGGCTGTAAATGGAAGGGGTGAAATCTAGACTGGTTCCATTCAAATTCAACAACAAGGGCAGGACATGAAAAAAGTGCTGATGTGGGCTGTAGGTGTTCCGTTTCTTGTGTTCGGCATGGTGATGGTGAGCTTCAGCGGTTCGGGCGAAGCCCTGGCGCTGGGCCATGGCGGCACGGTTCAAAGCCGCTGAGTTCAGAGCCGCTGATCATCAGCGGCGTCCGCGATTCGCAGTCGACAGCGAGCCACAGCGCCGCTGACCCATCGACGGCTCCCGGGGGTGTTCAGCCCGAGACACCGTCTTCATCCCCGGGAGCTGCCGTCGCTGCCTCCGACCAGAGAACACCCGCATGCTTGCTCAAACGTCGACCCATGCCTACGAGGGCTTCGATTTTGCGCGCCCTGCCACGATCGAAGAATTCTCGAGTGCCTTTGCCGGCTGGGAAGCGCCGGGGCATCGCGTCAACCGTGCCGGTCTGAGGCGCGAACTCGACCAAGCCGTCGATGCGCTGCAGGCCTGCACGCGTCAGATCGAAACCTTCACCGACGAGCAGCGGTCGCTTTCTGAAGCGGCGCAGTGGCTGGTCGACAATTTCTACATCATCGAGCGCATCCAGACGCAGCTCTCGTTGCAGCTGACCGACGCCGGATTGCGCGGCCTGCCTGCGTACCAGCGCAACCTGCGTCACCGGCGTGCCCGCGTCGAGCTGCTGTCGCACTTCTATCTGGAGGCATGCGACTTCGATTTCGAGGCCGATGAACTCGTGCAGGTGCTGGTGGATTACCAGCGCGCCCATCCGCTGTCACTGCGTGAACTCTCGCTGCTGGGCCCGATCCTCAACTTTCTGCTGATCCGCCAGCTGCGCGTGTGTGCCGATCAGATTCTGGAAGTGCATCGCGCTGCCCACTGGGCCGACCAGGTGGCCGATGCCCAGCTCCGCCGCGTGGAGCCGGGCGTGCCAGCCCCTCGCCATGTGGCCCCCGACCTGGGCATCGAGACGGCCGTCTTTCGGCAGGCGTACCTGGGCCAGCTCGGGCAACGCCATCGTTATGACGATCCCGAAGGGCTGCAGCCCAAGGTGAACAGCCCCCAAGGGGCCGACAGCACCCACGGGGCAGACATCGAACGCGACCTGCTCGCCCGCACCGTGCTCGATGTTCGGGTGCGCAACATCTTCCGCAGCATCAAGGCCATCGAGCTCAGCGACTGGGTCGACATCTTCTCCAAGACGTCGCTGGTCGACCGCACGCTGCAGCGAAACAGCATCTATGCGCACATGGATCCCCCCTCGCGTGCGCTGTATCGCCAGCAGATCGAGCGCCTGAGCGAGCGTGCCGGGCTGCCCGAGCCCTACCTGGCCGAGCTCGTGATCGAGCGGTTCGGGCGCGCCCATCGGCCGATCGGTGAACCGCAAGACATCGACATCGGCGCGGTGCTGCTGTCCGACGGCCGCGGAGAACTCGAGAAGGCGCTGGGCGTTCACCGCAACCCCTTGAGGCGACTGGAGGCGAGCTTCCCCCATGCACGCCTGCTGGCCTACGGGCTGCTGGCCACGGCACTCACCGTGTTCATCATCGCCCTCTCGCTGGGCATGAGCTATGGCGAGGGGCCCGTGCCAGCGCTCGGCGTGGTGTTGGCATTGCTCGCGTTCTGGCCGGCCTCCGAACTGGCGCTTCACTTGGTGAACCGGCTGAGTTCGCAGGTCATTCCGCCCACGCGCCTGCCTCGGCTGAACTTCCCCGAGGGCTTGCCGCCCGGACACAAGACGATGGTCGTGGTGCCCACGCTGCTCACCCGCGCGGACCATGTGAGCGCGCAGGTCGGCGAGCTGGAACGCCATTACCTCTCCAACCGCGACGATCAACTGCGCTTTGCGCTGTTGACCGATTGGGCCGATGCCGGGGCTCAGACGCTGCCGGGCGACGCCGCTCTGCTGGGTGCTGCACGCAAGGTGGTGGCCCAACTCAATGCCCGTTACCCATTGCCCGCGCCCGCGGCCGAAGACCGCTTCTATGTGTTCCACCGGCGCCGCCTCTGGAACGCGGGCGAAGGCGTGTGGATGGGATGGGAGCGCAAGCGCGGCAAACTCGATGAATTCAACCGCCTGCTGCTTGGCGAGGGAGAGACCACCCACGATCTGTTGCCCGGTGAAGCCGAGCGCGTGCCGCAAGGCGTTCAGTACGTCATCACGCTCGATGCCGACACGCGCATGCCTGTGGGCTCGGTGGCGCGTTTGGTGGGTACCGCCGCGCACCCGCTCAATCGGCCGGTGATCGACCCGGCGACGGGCCGGGTTGTCCGGGGCTATGCGCTGTTCCAGCCGCGCATCTCCTTTCTGCTGCCGCAGGACGAAGACCGCTCGCTGTTCCGTTGGATCTTCTCGACCGGTGAAGGGGTGGACCCTTATGCGGGTGCGATCTCCGACACCTACCAGGACGTCTTCGGCGAAGCCACCTACACCGGCAAGGGCCTGTACGACCTGCGAGCGTTCCAGTCGGCCTTGGGCACCCGCGTGCCTGAGAACGCATTGCTCAGCCACGATCTGTTCGAAAGTGCGTTTGCACGCTGCGCGCTCGTGAGCGATGTGTCGTTCTTCGAGGACTCGCCGTCGCACTCCGAGGTGGCCGCGGCGCGCTCCCACCGCTGGGTGCGCGGCGACTGGCAACTGCTGCCTTGGCTCATCGGCCTGCGACGCGAGCCGCTGACGCTTCTCAACCGCTGGAAGATGGCCGACAACCTCCGCCGCTCGCTGTTGCCGATCGCGTCATTCCTGCTCATCGTCGTCGCCTGGCTCGACCCGCAAGCACGGTCGTTCGCGTGGCTGGCGCTCGTGGTGGCGGCGGTGTCGCTGCCGGGCATCCTGGGTTGGTTGGGCGCGCTCACCGCGCCTGTGCCCAAGGGAGGGCGCACCAACCGCCCCATCCAGCTGACCCGCGACCTGGGCCACGTGGCAGGGCACGCGTTCATCGAACTCGTGTTGCTGGCGCAGAGTGCCTGCGTGATGGCCGACGCCATCGGGCGCGCGCTGTGGCGCACGTTCTCGTCGCAACGGCGGCTGCTTGAATGGCGCACGGCCGCGCAGGCCAAGGCGGCCGCAGGCGGCCAGTTGCGGCAGTTCACTTGGGCGATCAACAGTGCGACCTTGCCGGTGATTGCCTCTTCGGCGCTGATCCTGGTCTTTCACCGTGCGGCCTTCGTGGGGGCCGCCCCCTTGCTGCTGGCCTGGTGGCTGGCGCCAATCATCGCGGTCGGGATCAGCTCCCCGCGTTTGTTTGCCCGTGGTGATGTCGGTGCATCCGACCTGAGGGAGTTCCGACGCATCGCGCGGCGCACATGGCGCTTCTTCGAGCGCTATGTCGGCGAAGCCGACCACCACTTGCCGCCCGACAACGTGCAGTTCGAACCCGAGGAGGTCGTGGCCCATCGCACGTCGCCGACCAACATCGGCTTGTACCTGCTGGCGCTCACACGCGCCAACGACCTCGGCTGGCTTGCTGGCGGCCCGTACCTCACCCGTCTGGGCTGCACGCTCAATAGCATGACGCGGCTCGAGACCTATCACGGCCATCTTCTGAACTGGTACGACACCGCCAGCCTTCGATCGCTGGAGCCGCGCTACGTGTCGTCTGTGGACAGCGGCAACCTGGCGGCCCACCTGGTCGTGCTGGCCCGTGCGTGCCAAGCCTTGCGCACGCGGCCTGTGCTGTCGCCGGCCGTGCTGCTGGGCCCGCGCGACACCTGGCTCGAGATCGATGCCTTGTGGGCCTCGTCGCGCGGCCCTGCCGCCCGCGGCAACGTGATGCCCGTGGAGATCGACCGCGCATTGCAGGTGATCGGGCAGAGCCTGGACGCTGCCCCCAAGACCCCTTCCGACTATGGGCGCAGCCTCACGCTGGCACTTGGCCATGCGCTGCATCTCAAGGAGCTGCTCGACGCCTATGCCTTCGAAGAGAGTGGCAGCATCGGCAGCCTGGTCGAAGACAGCGAGCGCCTGTGCTCTGAACTGGGCGACCATCTCGACGACCTGCAGCGGCATTGCCCCTGGGCGGTGGACCCGTCCTTTGAAGCCTTGCGCACACAGGCTCACATGCTGTTCGACGACGGGCTGGTGGCTCTTCTCGACACCATTCCACTCGCTGGTGAGGTGCCTGCCCATCTCGCGCGCATCGACGCGGAACTGGTGGCTGCCTCGCGCCGCTATGGTGATTCACCGCCGTTCGCATCGACCTTGGCCACTGCGCTTCAGGTCCTGTCTGAAGCCCGTGCAGCCACCAGTGGCTGGCTGGCAGCGCTCGACCAGTGCGCGGCGCAGGCCGAGGCCGCGTGGCGGCAGATGGACTTCCGCTTCTTGTTCGACCCCAAGCGCAAGCTCTTTTCCATCGGCTACCGCGTCAACGAACATCAGCTCGACGAAGGCCGCTACGACCTGCTGGCGTCGGAATCCCGGCTCGGCAGCTACCTGGCCGCCGCCAAGGGCGACGTGCCCGTGGACCACTGGTTCAGGCTGGGTCGCCACATGGGCCTGGTCGAGGCCGGACCGGTACTCATATCGTGGTCGGGCTCGATGTTCGAGTACCTGATGCCTGCATTGGTCATGAAGACACCGCCAGGCAGCCTGCTGAACCAGACCTGCCACCATGCCATCGCCGAGCAGATCCGCTACGGGCAGGAGCAAGGGGTGCCTTGGGGCATTTCCGAGTGTGGCGTGAACATCCGCGATGTCGAGCTCACCTACCAGTACGGACCCGCGGGCACCCCGGCCTTGAGCCTCAAGCGCGGCATGGACCGCCAGCTGGTGGTGGCGCCCTATGCCAGCGCCATGGCCGCGCCGTTTGCGCCCGCCGAGGTGGCGCGCAACTTTGCTGCGCTGACGAGCGCCGGTGCCCTGGGACCTCACGGGTTCTTCGAAGCCATCGACTTCACCGCGGAGCGCCAGGCCGAAAACCAGACCTGTACCGTGGTGCGCAGCCACATGGCCCACCACCAGGCGATGTCGCTGTTGGCACTGACCAGCCTGCTGACCGAACACAGCTTGGTCGATCACTTTCACCGCGAGCCCGAAGTGAATGCCTTCGATCTGCTGCTGCAGGAGCAGGTGGCAGGCTCGGTGATCATTGCGCGCGATACCACGATCACGCACGAACGCTCAGACAAGACGGCACGCCACACCACGCAGCGCGTGCGCCGCTTCAGTGGCGTCGAGCCGCGCCGGCCTGCCGTGCACTTGCTGTCCAACAGCCGCTATGCACTCGCCCTCACCACCACAGGGGCTGGCTACAGCGAGTGTGCGGACATCGACATCACACGCTGGCGCGAAGACCGCGTGCTCGACGAATCGGGTCTGTTCGTCTACCTGCGCGATGCAGACTCCAGCACGCTCTGGTCGGCTACCCAGGCGCCGACCTTCGCCGACCCTGATTTCTATTCGGTCGAGTTCGCCGAAGCACGGGCGCAGTTCGACCAGCGCATCCACGGCATCCGTTCCAGCCTCGAGGTGGTGGTGGCGCAGCAAGAAGATGCCGAGATCCGGACCATCAAGCTGACCAACGAAGGCCATTCGGCGAGGCGCATCGAGGTGTGTGCCTTGACCGAGGTGGTGCTCAATCACCGCAATGCCGATCTGGCCCATCCGGCGTTCTCCAACCTTTTCATCACCACCGAGTACGACAGTGCCCGGGGTGCGTTGCTCGCCACACGCCGCCCGCGTGCCGAGCACGAAGCCGCCACCACCGTCATGCTGGGGGCCGTGTTCGAGGGCGGCCAGCCGAGCGCTCTGGCGTACGACACCGATCGCCGCGTGGTGATCGGCCGCGGCCGCACCAAGCGCGAGCCTCTTGCGCTCACCGCCCATGGCGGCCTCGCGTTCACGGTGGGTGCGGTGCTCGACCCCGTGCTGTGCCTGCGTCACACCATGGAGCTGGCACCGGGTGAGTCCGCCCGCATGTCCTTCGTGATGGCCTATGGCGCCGACCGCGACAGCGCCGTGCGCACCTACCTCCGGCTTGCCACCTTCACCGCCCTGCAGCGCGAGATCTCGCGCTCGTGGGTGTACGCGCAGGCCAAGCTGCACCAGCTCGGCATCACGAGCGACGATGCGGCGAGCTTCCAGGCCTTGGCCGGCTACCTGATGTTCTCGGACCCGAGCTTCCGCCCCGGCACCGAGTTCATGCGGGGCAATCAACTGTCGGCACGGGCCTTGTGGCGATACGGCATTTCGGGCGACCGCCCCATCTTGCTCATCACGGTGGACTCGAACGACGACCTGCCGCTCGCGCAACAGATGCTGCGCGCGCATCAGTTCTGGCGCGCACGCTCGTTTGCGGCAGACATCGTGGTGCTCAACGACCGCGGCACCTCGTATTCCGACGACATGCAGCACGTCATCGAGGCGCTCATCCGTCAGTCAGGGGCAGGGCCCGATGCACCGGCTCAGCAGGGCCGTGTCTACGTGCTCCGCGGCGACCGCCTGCCGGATGACGAACGACGTCTGCTGATGACCATCTGCCGCGTGCTGCTCAGGGGCGGCCAGGGACTGCTGAGCGATCAGCTGCGCCGGCGTGCACCGCGAGAAACCGACGCCGTCGCGCCCACGCCGCTGCCAGCCCCCATCGGCATCACGGGGGCTGCTCACGCCAAGGCATCCACCGCGGCCGAGCTCGAGTTCTTCAACGGCCTGGGGGGCTTTGCCGATGGCGGCCGCGAGTACCGCGTGGTCTTGCCACCGGGCCGGGCCACGCCGTCGCCTTGGGTCAATGTGATTGCGAGTCCCCACATGGGCACGCTGGTGTCGGAAAGCGGCGCCAGCTTCACGTGGCGCATGAATGCCCGCGAGAACCAGCTGTCACCGTGGTCCAACGATGCGCTCAGCGACCCGTCGTCGGAACTCATCTACATCCAGGACAAACAGTCGGGTGCCTACTGGACCCCCACGGCGCAACCGCGCCGCGTGCCCGAAGCCGTGTATGAGTGCGCCCACGGGCCCGGATACAGCCGCTTTTCGACACGCGTGGACGGCATCGATTCTGAGCTCACCCATTTCGTGGCCTGGGACAAGCCGTCGAAGTTTCTTCGCCTGCGCTTGACCAACCACAGCAGCCGCAAGCGCACGCTCAACGTGAACGGCTTCATCAACCTGTGCCTCGGCGACAGCCGCAGCGGCCGCGTCGACTTGCTTTCGACCTGGGCCGGGAGCCACGGCACCTCGACGACGCTCTATGCCCGCAATCCGGCCAATGCCGACTTCGGCCGCGACATCGCCTGGATGGGCTGCTCGCTGCCCGTGAAGGGCTGGACCTGCGACCGCGCCGAGTTTTTCGGACTAGGTGGTTCGCTCGCCTCGCCTCTGGCGCTGGAGACCGGGCGTCCGCTCCGCCAAGCCATGGGCGTGGGCCCGGACCCGTGCTGGGTGATGCAGGTCGAGGTTCGCCTCGCGCCAGGGGAGTCGCAAGACGTGGTGTTCGCCTTCGGGCAAGCCGGCAGCATGGCGGGTGCCGACGAAGGCGCGCGCATGAGTGTCAATGGCGCAGACGCGGCGCTCGATGCCGCCCGTGCCCAGTGGGACGACCTGCTCGGCGCCGTGCAGGTCGAAACGCCTGACCGCGCACGCGACGTGATGATGAACAGCTGGCTGCTGTACCAGACGCTCAGCAGCCGCGTGCTGGGCCGCTGCGGCTTCTACCAGGCCGGTGGCGCCTACGGTTTCCGCGATCAGCTGCAAGACGTGATGTCGCTGGTGCATGCCTGGCCGCGCCATGTGCGCGATCACCTGCTGCGTGCCGCGGCCCAGCAGTTCGTGGAAGGCGACGTGCAGCACTGGTGGCACCCGCCGAGCGGCAAGGGCGTGCGCACCACGTTCTCCGACGACCGGCTCTGGCTTCCGCTGGCGGTGGCCCACTACGTGGCCGTCACCGGTGACCACGAGGTGCTGGACAGGCAGGTCTCGTTCCTCGAGGGGCCGGTGCTGCCGCCGCACGAGGAGAGCCTGTACTTCGAACCCACGGTCACCTCCGAGAGTGCCACGCTGTTCGAGCACTGTGTGCGCAGCATCCAGGTGAGCCGCGCACGCGGTGTGCACGGCCTGCCACTCATGGGCTGCGGCGACTGGAACGACGGCATGAACCGCGTGGGGTGGAAGGGGAAAGGCGAGAGCGTGTGGATGGCCTGGTTCCTGAAGGCTGTGCTCGATGCCTTCATGCCCTGCGCCGCGCGACGCGACCGCACCGACCTCGTGGCCGAGTGGACGCTGTTGTCGACCGAGCTGCTCGCGGCCATCGAAAGCCGGGCGTGGGACGGCGAGTGGTACCGCCGCGCCTACTTCGACGATGGCGCACCGCTGGGTTCTGCCCAGAACGACGAGTGCCAGATCGACTCGCTGGCGCAGAGCTGGGCTGTCATTGCCGGCGGTGGCGACCCCGATCGCGCACGCCAGGCCATGGCCAGCCTCGATGCCAAGCTCATCGACGACGAAGCCCAGCTGCTGCGCCTCTTCACGCCGAGCTTCGACAAGACCGTCCACGACCCCGGCTACATCAAGGGCTATGTGCCTGGCATCCGAGAGAACGGCGGCCAGTACACCCACGCCGCCGTGTGGACAGTGATGGCGTTTGCGCGCATGGGCGACGCCACCCGTGCCAACACGCTCTACGACATGATCAACCCGGTGGGAAAGAGCGACTCGCGATTGAGCGTTCAACGTTATCGGGTCGAGCCCTACGTGATGGCGGCCGACATCTATGGCGAGGCCCCGCACACCGGCAAGGGCGGATGGACCTGGTACACGGGCGCGGCAGGTTGGTATTACCGCGTCGGGCTCGAGGAGATTCTCGGCGTGCACCTGAACAACGGCATGCTCCATCTCACACCTTGCATTCCGGCCCATTGGCCGTCTTACAAAGTGTCACTGCGTGTCGGGTCGTCTCGCTATCTGATCGAGGTCCGCAATCCTGCGGGCAAGGAACGTGGGGCGCTGACGTGGGTGCATGACGGCGAGTCCATCCATGCGCCAGCAGGGGTTCAGTTGCATGACGACGGCGCTGAGCACACACTGGTGGCCACCCTCGTTCCATGACTTGAGCACACACCAGCGAGCGCACGCTCCGACTGCAAAGGGAGACGCCATGACCGACGCTTCATCCCGGCCTGCCGACGCACAGGCCGTTCTCCATGCCGGCAATGCGTCCGTGGCGCTGCTGGTGTCGGCCTATCGAACGCTGTGCGAGCGGGGCCCGGGTACCCAGGCTGAGAAGCTTGCCATCGTCGACCGCTTGAACCTCGAACTCACGCTGCATGCACAGGTCGAGCAAGAGCTGATCGACCCCGCGCTTCGCCTCGTGGCCGATGACACCTCGCTGATGCATTCAGCGCGCGACGCCGCCTGGGCGCTGGTGGCTCATCTGTCCAGCGGAGACCCGGGCGAACCCCGCTTCGATGTTCGCCTGCTCCTCATGGCCGACGATCTGGCGCGTCAGTGGTCCGGGGCTGAACGTGAAATCGAGCGCCGGCTTCAGGCCGCCCATGTCGACACGCATGCCTTGGGGCTGCGCATCATCGAGCGACAGCGCGAGCTGCTGCAGGCTTATGGCGAGCCCCTGCCGGGTGAGGCGCTCGAAGACGAAGAGGCCGATCCGGTCGGGCCTTCGCAGTCGTCGTCTTGATCAGAGGCGCCGCACCCGCACATCCACGTCCATGCCCAGGTAGGCGTCGCTCGGACCGTACCAGCTGCCGGAAATGGGCGCGGCCTGCTTGGGGTCGCGTGCCACGCCCACACGCACCAGCTGCGAGCCTCCGATGAGGTTGTTGGTGGGGTCGAACGGCACCCATCCGGCGCCCGGCAGGTAGGCCTGCAGCCACGCATGGGTCGCCCCCGCACCCACCACGCCGCGGATGTCGTCTTCGCCCGTCTCGTCGAGCGCCGGGTCGTACAGGTAGCCTGACACGAAGCGCGTGGCCACATTGAGCCGACGCCCGGCCTCCATCATCAACAGGGCGAAGTCGCGGCAGGTGCCCGAACCGGTGCGCAGTGTGATGAGGGGCGGCTGAGTGCCTTCTTCATCGCGCGACATGTACGTGAAGGCATCGCGGATGTGCTGGTTCATCGCCACCAGCAGCGCACGCGTACCGGTCGGGCCGTCCGTGCGGATGAACTGGCGGGCCCAGGCGGTGAGCTTGCCTTCGGGGTCGTCGTAGTGGGGCCGCAGGTAGTTCTCGAGGTCGAAGCGCTCTTCCACCGAGTAGGCAAAGGGAAAGAACTCGGCAGTGCGGGCCAGGGGCAGCTCGATCAAACCG
>JBEGTX010000329.1:0-3685 GCA_041179165.1 Pseudomonadota bacterium
AGTGAGTAGCCCGGGGGAATCGCACCCCCAGGCCCTCTCAGAACCGTACGTGAGCCTCTCGACTCATACGGCTCCCATCATCCAGACGCCTTGATCGCCGCCCACCAGTGCGGGAACAGCCGGGGCTCGCGGGATTGCAGCCTCTTGAGCCAGTCCCATGCGCGAGATTTGTGCACGGCAATTCGCTTGTACTTGCCCCGAGCCCACTGAGCCAAATGCTCATCCAGAGCCCGCAGCACGCGGTACAGCGTGGATGGTCGGAAGGCGCCGTAGTACTGCACCCACCCCCGAACCTTGGGCACGATCTCGGCCCGCAGTTGCGCAAGACTCTGACTGCCGCGTTCGCCCAGGTGCCAGTTCCGCATGGTGCGGCGCATCGCCGTCGCCGCCTTGTCGCTGACCGCCGGCGCGAAGGTCGTGAAGACCTTGCCTCGCCCCGACGCGCTTCTCGGCTTGAACGTGAATCCCAGGAAGTCGAACCTGCAGGTCTCGTGCTCTCCCCGCCGATGCTCGTCGGCGCAGTACACGATCTTGGTCTTGCTCGGGTGCAGTTGCAGCCCGCACTCACCCAGCCTTTGCTCCAGCGCCGCCTTCAGGCTCTCGGCCTGGGCCTGGCTGTCGCAGTGGCAGATGATGTCGTCGGCGTACCTCTCGAACAGCACACCGGGTTGGTGCCGTCTCATCCATCCGTCGAAGGCGTAGTGCAAGAACAGGTTGGCCAGCAACGGGCTGATCACCCCGCCTTGCGGCGTTCCCTTCTCGCGCTCCTGGAGCATGCCTTGCGGCATCAGCACCGGCGCCTGCAGCCAGCGCCGGGTGTACAGCTTCACCCATCGCAGCTTGGCATGCCGGGCCACTGCCTTCATCAGCAGCGTCCAGTCCAGGTTGTCGAAGAACCCCTGGATGTCCACGTCCAGCACCCAGTCGTGCTTGAAGCAGTTCTGGCGTGCCTTGCGCACCGCGTCCTTGGCCGAGCGGCCCGGGCGGTATCCGTAGGAGTCCCGGTCGAACAAGGGCTCCAGCAAGGGCTCCAGCCTGTTCTTGACCACCATCTGCGCAATCCGGTCGGCCACCGTCGGTATGCCCAGCGGCCTCGTCTTGCCATCTGCCTTCGGTATGTCCACGCGCTTGACCGGTGCGGCCATGTAGCTCCCCGAGCTCAGCCGGTTCCACAGCCTCGACAGGTTCCCTTGCAGGTCCTGCTCGTACTGCTCCAGCGTCACCCCGTCGGCTCCCGCCGCTCCTCCCTTGGCCTTCACGCGCTTGTACGCCTGCCACACTTCTCGCTTGGCAATCTCAAACGTCTTGGCCCCCGCCATACGCCTCCTCCCCTCGGGTCTGACCCGTCGGTTGGGCGTGCAGCAGTGGCCGGATGACGGTGCCCCTTCGGTCCAGTCCCATTACAGAACCTTCCACCCTACTACGGACACCTCTGCCCCTGTGCCCCGCTTCGGTACTCGGGCGCTCGTGGTGTCTCCCACTTGCGCTGCTCCCTTCGCATCGGGACGACAGGTTCTCCTGTTCCTCATCGAAGCCTGTTGCGCGTTCTCGCCGTCTTCATGCCGGGCGCCAGTGGGGCACTACACAGGTTCCGCCCCCACCCTCTATCCCAGGGACCGCACTCAGCCCTGGTTTGGACGCCGCTTAGGTCATCTCGACACGTCATCAACGGTTCACTCTCGTTCGACTCCACGCAACTCACCTGACGCAGTCAACGCCGCGCCTTTTGCCATCGACGCTCACCACCAGGGCTCTTGACCCCAGCAGCTCGTGGCGCTTTGAAGCCTGCGCCTGCACGCCGGCTCCGGAGGGCCTACCTCCATCTTCGACAAAGCACCGAACGTTGCTGTACTCTCCTTTCTCATCCAACGCTCGTTCAGGACACACAGCGCGGCCTAACCCCTCTACAAGGACTTCCCCCTCTGTCAAGCCGGCTGTTTGGTAGTTGGCTGTTTCGTTTGGAGGACGGCTGGAGCGAAGGTGCGGTGCGACAGAGAACAGACTGCACATCTACAAACGGCCTTGTTGCACCCCGACGGGTGCGGACCCAGATACGAACCGCTCAGTCGGGCTCCATTCGCTCCGCGGGTTTGGGCGCGATTGCCGCCACGCAGGGTTAGTCGAGTTCACCGGCTGCCGGTCTGACCTGTCAATGCATCTTCGAGAGCACGTCTTTCGTGGAAGGATTCGGGTATTGGGTTTCGGGTTGATCGGTCTGGCTCGAGGCTTCAAGCCGCGCAGGTGACCGCGGCCTGCGCTGCCTCCGCAGCTCGTTCCTTCAGTGGCACCTTGGCTCCAGGCTTGACACTGACGTGCCGCGGGTCGAAGCCCTGCTCGCGCGTCATCACCGCCCACAGGATCCGGGCATTCTTGTTGGCCATGGCCACGCAGGCTTTTTGCCAACCCACTCGCGCAGTCAGTTGCACCAGCCAGCGCGAAGTCGGGTCGTCGCGCTTGCCCGCGCTCATGACCGCGGACTTCGCCCCCTGGATCAGCAGCGTGCGCAGGTAGTCGTCTCCTCGCTTGGTGATGCGCCCCAGGCTGGCCTTGCCGCCGCTGGAGTTCTGACTCGGCACGATGCCCAGCCAGGCGCCGAACTGTGCCCCGCTGCTGAATTGCTTGAACTCGCCCACGCCGGCCACCAGCGCCGAAGCCCCGAGCTCGCCGATGCCGGTGACCTTGGCCGCCCGCTTGGCCTGGGCGCTGCCGCGCACATGCTGGCCGACCTGGCTGTCGCACCAGCGCATGTGCTCGTCGATCTCGCGCCAGTGCTCCAAGGCTCGTTGCACCACCAGGCGCGCTGTCGTGCTGAGCTCGTTGCCGGCGTCCTCGATGACATCGGCCAGTCTCGCCCGCAGCACCTTCGGGCTCTTGCCGAAGACCAGGCCGAACTCGGCCAGCACGCCGCGGATGCGGTTGACGCACGCCGTGCGTTCCTCCTTGAACCCTTCGCGTATCCGGTGCAGGCTCATCACGCCTTGCTGCTCGCAGCTCTTGATCGGCACGTAGCGCATGCTCGGCCTGGAGGCCGCCTCGCAGATCGCCGCCGCATCCGTGGCGTCGTTCTTGCCGCTCTTGCCCTCCATGCGGTAAGGGCTGACGAAGTGCGCCGCGATCAGCCGCGCATCCAATCCCATCGCCCTCAGCCGGCGTGCCCAGTGATGCCCGCCGCTGCAGGCCTCCATCGCCACCACGCACCCCGGTGGCAGTTGCGCGGCCCACGCAGCGAACTGATCGCCCTTGAGCGTTCGGCCCACCACCCGCCGGCCCCCGCTGTCCACACCATGGACCTGGATCACCTGCTTGGCCAGGTCCACACCCACCCGCACTATCGCGCTCGTCGTGCCTCGTGCCATCTCGCTCATGGGACTTCCCCTTTCTAAGGTTCAGATTGAAAACGCAAGTCAATCTTGGTGCCTCGACACCGTTACTGGAAAGTGGGAAGTCCCTTCGTATTCGCTCAACACCCCGACCCGCTACGGCAGGCGCTGTAAGCCTGGCCCGCGGCACTCGTGCATCATCGCGAGCCAGGCTTACGCCGCCTACCTCCGCGGTCGGGGTTAGCTCGAACGTTAGGCTTCACAAAAAGCACCCGCTTCACGTCGCCGCTTTTTGTGGGTACACTAAGCGCATGCTGACCTGGGACGAGCCGAAGCACCTACTGAACCTCAAGGACCACAAGCTC
>JBEGTX010000330.1:0-25855 GCA_041179165.1 Pseudomonadota bacterium
GCAGAGGCTGGCGACGTGGAGGGGTCCGACATCCCCGAAACGCCGCTGGAAGAAGCCCTGTTCGCCGCGTTGGCGAAGCTCTTTCCAGGCCAGCCGATCCGTCGCAGCGCGGACTTCTTCACCGACCTGGGCGGACACTCCTTGTTTGCGGCTCGCTTGGCATCGGCTTTGCGCGCCGACCCGCGTTTCTCGCACGTCACGGTGCGAGAGATCTACCAGCACCGTCAGATCGGGCGCATCGCCACGGCCTTGCAGGCGTCCTCCGGGGTCGAAGCCGCCATGACTGCCGACTGGACGCCGCCCTCGGCCTGGCGCCGCTGGCGCTGCGGTGTGGCTCAGGCCGCGGCCATTCCACTGCTGCTGACCATCCGCATGGGCCAGTGGCTGGCGCCATTTTTCACGTACCACTTTTTCACCGGCAGCCCGGAAGACTCCGTGCCGTACGCCGTAGTCATGTCGGTGCTGATGTTTCTGCTGGCGACCGTGCTCGAGTTCGCCATCGCCATTGCGGGCAAGTGGCTCATTGCCGGACGCCTGAAGGCAGGACGCTATCCGCTCTGGGGGCTGACCTACTACCGCTGGTGGTTGACCGACCGCCTGCTCGAAGCGGCGCCCACCTACTTCATCAGCGGCTCGTCGCTGCATGCCTGGTGGTTGAGGGCCTTGGGTGCTCGCATCGGGCGCGACGTGGTCATCGGCTCCATCACCCTGCGCGCGGCCGACCTGCTGTACATCGGCGACCACGCCAGCGTGGGCAATGCGGTGAACTTCGAAAATGCGCGGGTGGTTCATGGCGAGTTTCTGCTGGGGCCCATCACACTGGGCGCGCATGCGCATGTGGGCTCTTACGCCGTGCTCGAAGGCAACACCCAACTGGGCGACTGGGCGCACCTCGATGCGCAGTCGGCCCTGGCTGATGGCCAACACGTGCCGGCGCTGCGCCTTTTCAGCGGATCTCCTGCGCGCGACGCCGGTGCGTTCGAGCCCAGCTCCCTGCTGCCGCGGATGCAAGCCAGCAAGCGGCGCTCAAGGGGCGAGGCCGTGTTCTTCGTGGTGGGCGCCTTGCTCGTGGCCACGCTCTTTTTCCTGCCGGTGTTTCCGACCTTCATGCTGATCGACCGGTTGGACGAAGCCGACGTGTTTTCCGGACTGGGCGGCACCTCCACCGCGGTGCTTCTGTTCAAGTACTTCCTGCTTGCACTGCCCGCCAGCGGCGTCATGATCGTCTGCACGGCCTTGCTGTCGGCGGCCATCCGCTGGAGTGTGCTGCCGCGCATGCGCAGTGGCAGCTGGCCGGTGCACAGCAACGTGTACTGCGGCAAGTGGCTCGTCAACCAGATCCAGGAGTCGAGCCTGCAGGTGCTGCACGGCGTGTATGCCACGGTGTATGCCCCGGCCTGGTATCGGCTGCTGGGCGCCAAGGTCGGCCGCGATGCCGAAATCTCGACAGCACTGGGGGTGGTGCCCGACATGCTCACGCTCGGAGACGAAACCTTCATCGCCGATGCCGTGCTGCTGGGTGACGAAGAAATCGATGGCGGCTGGATGACCATGCAGCCGACCGTCATCTCACGGCGCAGCTTCGTGGGAAATGGCGCCTACATTCCCGATGGCACCATCCTCCCGGAGAACGTGCTCATCGGCGTGTTGTCACGTGCGCCCGATCCTTCGAAGGTGAAGTCGGGCGACACCTGGCTGGGTTCGCCCCCCATTCACCTGCCGGCACGTGAGCGGGTACAAGGACATCCTGAGTCACTGACCTTCAGGCCGTCTCCGACCCGCCGCATCGGCCGCGGTCTGATCGAAGCGTTCCGCATCGTCGCGCCGCATGCCATCGTCATCTCGGCCGGCTATGGCATCGTGCTCGCGGTGATGCCTTCTGCTGCGGCCGGACGGTGGGGGGAGGTGGCTTGGGAACTCGCCTTCGACGGCATGCTCTTCGGCCTGTGCACCTTCGTGTTTGTGGGCTTGTTCAAGTGGCTGCTGATCGGCCGCTATCGTCAGCGCGCCGTGCCCATGTGGACCCCGTTCGTGTGGCTGTCGGAAGCGGCGACCAACCTGTACGAGGGCGTGGCCGTGCCGAACTTCATGCGCTACCTGCGCGGCACACCGTGGCTGCCCATCGCCTTCAACCTGCTGGGCTGCCGCATGGGGCGGGGCGTGTACCTGGACACGACCGACATCACCGAGTTCGATTGTGTGAGCGTGGGCGACCACAGTGAACTCAACGCGCTCACATGCCCGCAAACCCACCTCTTCGAAGATCGCGTGATGAAGGTCGACCACGTGCGCATCGGCAGCAAGGTGACCATGGGCGCGCGCTCGACCGTGCTGTACAGCGCGAGCGTGAGCGATGGCGCCCAGCTTGGCCCCATGACGCTCGTCATGAAAGGTGAAAACATTCCCACCGGCTCCGTCTGGGCCGGCAACCCGGCGGCGCCTGTGTTGGCTTGAGCTGTCGCTCAGCGGGTCTCGTGGCACACTCGCTCAGCACTCTCATCGGACCGCACCATGCACGCCAACACTGCCTTGCTCCAGCGCTTCTATGCGGCCTTTGGTCAGCGCGATGCAGCCGCGATGGCCGCCTGCTACCACCCGCAGGTTCACTTCACCGACCCGGTGTTCGACCTGCATGGAGCGGAGGCTGCAGGCATGTGGCGCATGCTCTGCACCAATGGACGCGATCTCTCATTGCAGGCCAGCGGCATTTCGGCCGATGACCACGTGGGGCGAGCCCACTGGGAGGCCACCTACACGTTCTCGGCGACGGGACGCAAGGTGCTCAACATCATCGATGCGCGCTTCGAATTTCGCGACGGTCTCATCGTTCGCCATGTCGACTCGTTCAGTTTCTGGCGCTGGTCGCGCCAAGCGCTCGGTGTGCCAGGATGGCTGCTGGGATGGTCGGGCTTCTTGCACAACAAAGTGCGTGCCACGGCGGCACGAAGTCTGGCGACTTTCTTGAACCAACCATCAGCCTGAACTGGGCCTCAGTCAGCAGCGGTGTCTGCTGGAACGGGAGTCAGCGGTGACGGGAGTCGCGCAGGACGCTGTTGACGAGTCGGCGCATCGCTTGGCCTTCAACCGGTTTGGGCAAGATCAGGTCGAACCCAGAGCGCCTGGCCTCGACACGGTCGGCCGGCCCAACGTGCGCCGACAGCGCCACCAAGCGAAGCACGGCGCCAGTGGGGTCACTGACCCGCAGGGTTGGTGCAGCATCGAGTCCATTCATGACCGGCATGTCCAGATCAAGAATGACCAGATGCGGGTTGAACTCGCGCGCGAATTCGACGGCCTCCAGGCCGTGATATGCCGTCCGGATGTCGTACTCAGTACACGCCAAGAGCAAGGCGAGGCTGTCCGCGCTGTCGACGTTGTCGTCGACGACCAGGATCCGCTGTGGCGCAAAGCCTTCATCGGTGCGTTGAGAGCGTCCCAAGAGGATCTCCTTGTGGCTGAAGGTCCCAGCATGCAACCGGGCTGAGCGCACCGCTGTTGGAGGACGAGAAGTCGTGGGGTGAGACCTCGCCGACCAGCGACCTTGCAGATCCACCCTACGGCGCATGCCGGCGTTGGCCTACGAAACGCCCGCCGCGGGCGCGGCAGCATGTGCACTCCTCCCAGACTGCCCGCTTTTTCACCATGCCAACCTCCAAGTTCAATTCGCGTTCGACCCGCGCGGGTACCTTGCCTGCGTGGCGTTTGCCGCTCCAGCGGCTGCTCAAGGACACCTTCGGCCTTCGCCGTTTGAGAGAGGGGCAGGCCGAGGTGATCGACCGTGTCATGGAAGGTCACGACACGGTCGCGGTCATGCCGACGGGTGCAGGCAAGTCGCTGTGCTTTCAGCTGCCGACCATGCTGCTGGCAGGCCGCACGGTCGTCGTGTCGCCTTTGATCTCGCTGATGAAAGACAAGTGCGATAAGTTGAGCGCCATCGGGATCCCGGCGGTCTGCCTGCACAGCGCGCTGGACGCCGAGTCAGCACGACATCATGAAGCTTCTGTCATGGCCGGATCGGCCAAGCTGATCTTTCTGACGCCGGAGCGGCTGACCTAGCATGCATTCCTGGGACGCTTGCGCCAGCATCCGGTGATGCTTGCTTGTGGTGGATGAGGCGCACTGTGTGTCCCAGTGGGGACACGATTTCCGCCCTGCTTTTCTTGAAGTGGGCTCGGTACTGGCCTCCCTCGGCCACCCCGCCGTGCTGGCATTGACGGCCACCGCCACACCCGATGTGGTGGACGATATCGTGGCCCAGCTGCGCCTCAAGGATGCCGAGGTGCTCAGCACGAGCATCTACCGTTCAAACCTGAAACTTCGTTTCGAGCACATGAGTTCCGCCCAAGAGAAGCTTGGTGCGCTGAAGACGCTCATTGAATCCGAGCCGAGCCGAGCCGAGCCGGGCAGTGGCATTGTCTATGCTGCCACGGTGAAGACGGTGAATGAAGTTGCCGACGCCCTCTCGGACGCTGGTGTACCGGTGATTCGGTACCACGGGCAGCTGTCGTCCAGAGAGCGGCGCGAGCACCAGAATGCCTTCGGCCTGGGCATCGACAAGCGGGACACGCGGTTTGTCATTCACTATCAGATGCCAGCCGGCCTTGATGCTTACTACCAGGAGGCGGGCAGGGCAGGGACAGACGGGCAGCCCGCCCAGTGCACGCTGCTGCACTGGCCCGGTGACAAAGCGGTTCAGCAGTTTTTCATGGCTGGGCGCTACTCCTCGTTAGAGGACCTGAATGCGGTGCATCGCGCTTTGCTGGGCGAGGCTGCCCCAGAGGTCGGGTGGACCGCAGAGCGTCTGGCGGATCACCTCAAGCGTCCCCTGTCCAAGCTGAGGGTCGTTGTGGCCCGGCTGAGGCAACGCGGGTGGTCACGCAGACCCGCACCGGCACGCTTCGCATGCGTCAAAACTGGATGGACGACGCCACGGCGGAAACGCTTCTTGAAGCCTACCGAGAAAAGCGCGAACGAGACCGAGAGATGCTCGTGCGCATGGTTTTCTATGGTCAGACAGGCACATGCCGCTGGCACGTGCTTCTCACCCACTTTGGCGAAGGCGAGAGGCTGACCTCGTGCGGCGAATGCGACAACTGCAAACGGCTGGCACTTGCCCGGGACACAGCACCTTCGACTGACGAGACCAAGGGGGCCTGGGACCTCGCAAGCCAGCCGTCGCCTCGCGCGGCGTTCGAGCATGGCGCCACGGTTCGTGTGGCGCGGTACGGCTTGGGCCACGTGAGTGCAGCCGATGCCGCGACTGTGACCGTCGAATTCGCCCAAGGCGTCACCCGCTGCTTTTCTGCGCCATTCGTGAAAGCAGCTTGACCCGCTTGCGTCGAGCGTGATGACGCAGTGGTTGATGGGCGTTCAATGAGCCAAGTGGCAAGCCGACTCCGTGACACTGCCGACGGGTTCATTGGCCTGCGTATCGGTGTCGGATTCGATATGGAGGTCCACGGGCGCGGCAGACTCTGCGCTGTCCGCGTCCAGCAGGCCGTAGCGTTTGAGCAGCGTGCGCAAGGAGTTGCGCGTGATGCCGAGCGCCCGCGCTGTCTGCACCTGGTTGTCTCGGCACCGGGCGAACGCCGACTTCACCAAGGTTTCTTCCACCGACTGGAAGACATCCGGGCCACCTTGAGCAACCAGGCGCTCGAACAACTCGGTGAGCTCTCCGTAGATGTTGACCGGTGTTTCCGCGCGGGGTACGCCCGCCACAGGCGTGGCCACCGCTGCGGTTGCGGCCGAAGAGGTCAGCGCGCTGGGCGCCATGGCCACGGGCACCAGCTTCAGGTCGCCGGTACGCACCACGCCGTTGCGGCACACGATGAGCGCGAAATGCATGACGTTCTCGAGCTCGCGGATGTTGCCAGGCCACACATAGGCCAGCAGCGCAGCCTCGGCGTCAGGGGCGATGAACACCTCGCGCTGGCCCATGCGGGCGGCATACACGCCGGCGAAGTGGTGCGCCAGCGGCAGGATGTCGCCCGGGCGTTCACGCAGCGGGGGCAGATTCACTGAAGCCACATTCAAGCGGTAATACAGGTCGGCACGGAAGTGCTGCGCTTCAACCGCCTTTTGCAGGTCGATGTTGGTGGCCGCGACCAACCGCACATCCACGGGAATGGGACGGCGCGAACCCAGGCGAACCACTTGTCGCTCCTGCAGCACACGCAGCAGCTTCACCTGAAGGGGTAGCGACAGATCACCGATTTCATCGAGAAACAGGGTGCCGCCATGGGCGGTCTCAAACCAGCCGGCGCGCGCTCCTTGTGCGCCGGTGAAGGCACCGGCCTCGTGTCCGAACAACTCGGCGTCGATGAGAGACTCGGTGAACGCGCCGCAGTTGACGGCCACGAACGGTCCGCGGCGGCCGCTGGCCGTGTGCACGTGGCGGGCAATGAGTTCTTTGCCGGTACCGGTTTCACCAATCACGACGACAGTGGCCTCGCTGCGGGCCACACGTTCGACCTGCTGCAGCAAGGCCTGCGAGATGGGGTCGTGAAACAACATGGCCTTGGCGCGGATCGACAGCGCCAGCGAGGGCGATTCGGGCAGGGTGAGCACAGGGTCGTTCACAGGCATGGGGTCGGTCCTCCGGTCTGGCGTCGAGTCTCTCGGTGGCAGGCTGCCCTCGAGGACCCGATCATTTCAAGCCTGCATTTTTCAGCGCAGGTTCCCTCATGTGAACGAAGGCTTTGGCATGCGCATCGTCGTTGAACGTCTATGCACGATGTGCTGAGCTGCCAAAAAAACATGCAACAAACCAGAACCTGCGGACAGCACAGCGGCGTGTTGGCCGACGACGTTGTCACATTCCGTGCACTACCATCTGCCGCAGGTGGGTATGGCCACGGGGGTGACCTCTCGCGGCATTCCTCATTTCCAACTCTGTTGAAAGGTAGATTTTCATGAGCATTCTCTGGACCATCCTGATCGGCTTTGTCATCGGCCTGGTGGCACGCGCGCTGTTCCCCGGCCCCAACCCGATGGGTTTCATCGTGACCACCTTGCTGGGCATTGCCGGCTCGTTCGGGGCCACCTTCCTGGGCCAGTCGCTGAATTGGTATTCGCCAGGCGAATCCGCCGGCTTCATTTTCTCCGTGGTCGGTGCGATCCTGCTGCTGGTGCTCTATGGCGCCATCATGCGCAAACGAGCTCCCTGACTTCCCGGACGAAGCCGCCAGAAGTTCACATGTCCGGCGGTGATCTCTCCATTGAAAAAGGGTGCCCTGCGGCACCCTTTCAACTTCGTTTGAACGCCCGATCGATCAAGGCGTGACGAAGGACTTCAGCCAGTTCTGCACTTGGTCTTGGTGCTGATGGCCGAGCACGAACCGAAGCTGCCGCTCGAGTACTCGACCGTGGCAGCCACGAAGCCCTTGGCGGCCATGGCATTGTCCTGCGTCATGGCGAGGTCCCCGTTGAAGGTCTCGCCCGTGCCCACGATGTGGATGTACACCGGGTACTTGCCGGCGGCCGTCGGTTCCGCGCCGCTGATCTTGTAGGTGGAGGTGAAAGCCGTTTGCGCCACGGCTGCCACGCTGGCGGTGCCTGCAATCAGGGCGATGCTCAAACGGAGCCAGGGGTTGTGGCGGCTACCTGTGTGCGTTTTGCAATGGCTTTGAGCCGTGACATGGCGCATGCCAGGAATTTTTGTTGAAACCACCGCGCAAGCCCCTGTACACTGTGTTTGTGTACAGTTACCTGGGTGTGTTTCATGGGCGCCATGTTCACGCAGTCGCTGTCGCTTTTTCCTGAGGCGGCCGCGCCGCCTCTTCTTCCTCCATCGCCTTCCACACCGTCAGCCCCTTCATGCGGCCCAGCGGAGGGCAAAGCGTCGGCCAGTGGGGCTGACAATGCGCCGTGGCCGGCGGCAGTGTGGCGGGCCACCGAGCTGGGCGCTATTTCCATTCCCACTGTCTCCACCGGTTTTTCCGCCCTTGACGACGAACTGCCGGGCCGGGGGTGGCCCACACGGAACCTGACCGAAATCCTGCAGCGGCAGTCTTCGGTGAATGAATGGCGGTTGTTGGGGCCGATGCTGAAGGGCCTGGTGGCAGAGGGAGGGCAAGTGGTCTTGATCGGCCCGCCCCAGGTGCCGCATATGCCCGGGTTGCAGCACCACGGGCTGACCGAGAAAGCCGTGTCCTGGATTTCGGCCACCACCGCCAGCGAGCGCCTCTGGGTGACCGAACAGGTGATCAAGGCGAATGTGCGCGGGGCCGTGTTGGCGTGGCTGCCTCAGGCGCGCCCCGAACAGTTGCGGCGTCTGCAGGTGCATGCGCAGTCGTGCGATGCACCGGTGTTTTTGTTCCGTCCGATCGATGCCCAGCACAACGCATCACCCGCACCATTGAGGGTGCTGAGCGTGCTCGGCACCGGCTGGCAAGTGAAGCTTCATGTCATGAAACGCAAAGGGCCTGTCCACGCCGGCTGGGTGGTGCTGTCGTGTGTGCCGGGTGGGCTGGCTTCTGTATTGCCGCCGCGGCTGCAGCATCTTCAACCTCTGGCCCCTCGGGAGGCGCAGCATGTCGACATGGTGGGTGGCCTTGCGCCTCAACGACACCGGCAGCCCGTTGTCACCTTCTGAGGCCGCAGGGGTCGCGATGTGGGCCTTGCAGTTCACGCCGCGGGTGGCCTGCCTCGACGAAGCCGTGGTGATGGAGGTGGCCGCCAGCATCCGCTTGTTCGGTGGGCTGCCCGCGCTGACCACCCGGGTGATGCGGGAGGCCGCGCAGTTGGGTGTGGTGTCGGTCGCCTGGGCCGAGACCAGCCTGGCTGCCTTGGCGCTGGCACGCGCAGGTTCGGCGGAGGCCGGTACAAAAGGTGTTCTGGCCAGCCGCCTCGATCCCTTGCCCTTGCACGCACTGTCGGCCGTGGCCCGGCATGGGGCGACACTGTCGCGGCTGGGTTGCAACACCCTGGGCTCGGTGCGGCAATTGCCGAGAGGCGGTATCAGCCGCCGCTTCGATCAGGCTTTGCTGGTGGCACTCGACCAGGCCTATGGCTTGCGTCCGGCCGTGCACGACTGGCTCACGGTCCCTGACAGCTTCTGCCAGCGCCTGGAGCTTCCGGGCCGCATCGACAACGCCGCCGGGCTCATGCACGGAGCCCATCGCCTGCTGCTGCAACTGTGCGGCTGGCTGGCAGCGCGGCAAGCCGGCATCACCTCGTTCGTGTTCGCCTGGTGCCATGACAGCCTGCGTCCGCGCAGCGCGGGGGAGGGCGGGCAACTCCAGATCCGCACCGCCGAACCCACACGCGACATCCGTCACCTCAGCCGTCTGCTGTCAGAGCATCTGGCCAAGGTGGAGCTGCTCGCACCTGCGGGCGACATCACCGTACAGGCCGATGACATCTCTCCCCTCGAGGTTCAAAGCGCCACCTTGCTGCCCGACACCGTGCGTCAGGGAGAGGTTCTGGCTCAGACCCTGGAGCGCATCTCCGCCAGGCTCGGCCCCCAGCGGGTTCAGCGGCCGGTCCTCATGGAAGACCATCGCCTCGAATGGATGCAGCAGTGGCTGCCGGCCCCTGGAAAGGCCTCACGCAACAACGCCCGAACTCAGCGCATGCCCCAGCCGTCCTGGGTGCTCGAGGCTCCCCTGAAACTGGCCATGCGCGACAACCGGCCCATGTACCAGGGGCCGCTGCAGATGCTGCTGGGCCCAGAGCGCATCGAAGGGGGGTGGTGGCATCGCTCCACACATGCCGACTGCGCAGGCATGCTCAATGTGCAGCGCGACTACTGGGTGGCGGCCAGCCTGCATGCAGGGGTGCTGTGGGTGTTTCAGGAGCGCCTGTCCGATGACAACATGGGCTGGTTTCTGCACGGGCATTTCGCTTGAATGCCTGAATGCCGATGATCGATCTGCCTGCCTACGCCGAGCTGCGCTGCCTGTCGAACTTCTCCTTTCTCAGGGGAGCGAGCCAGCCGGAAGAACTGGTCGCACGCGCGCACCAACTCGGCTACCACGCCCTGGCCCTCACCGACGAATGCTCGATGGCGGGCATGGTGCGCGCCCACGTGGCGGCCAAGGAACTCGACTTCAAGCTGTTGGTGGGCAGCCAGTTCAGCGTACAAGCCGATTCTTCCTTGACATCCTCCTTCACCCTGGTGGTGCTGGCCTGCAATCTCAATGGCTATGGCAACCTGTGCCAGTTCATCACCGGCTTGCGCCGCGCCAGCGAGAAGGGCACGTACCACCTCCACTTGGCCGATGTGCAGGCCGCACAGTTGAACGACTGCCTGCTCATTGCCGTGCCGGACCGCGAAGCAAGCCCGGCGGCATTGCTGGCCTTGTGCCGCTGGCTGCTCACCGGGTTCATGGGGCGCTGCTGGCTGGGCGTCGAGATGCTGAGCACGCTCGACGACGAGCTCTGCCTGAGCCGCTTGCGCGAGGTCAGTGCCCTGACTGAAATTCCGCTCGTGGCCACGGGCGACGTGCACATGCATGTGCGCTCACGCAAGCCCCTGCAAGACGTATTGACCGCCACCCGGGTGGGACGACCGCTCACCGAATGCGGGCTCGACCTCCAACCCAACGCCGAACGGCATTTGCGCAGCCGGCTGCGCCTGGCGCAAGCCTGCCCGCGCGACCTGCTGATGGAAACCCTGCGCGTGGCCGACCGCTGCCATTTCTCGCTCAATGAACTGCGCTATCAGTACCCCGACGAAGTGGTTCCTGAGGGCGAGACACCCACCTCCTACCTGAGGCGGATTACCTACGAAGGCGCAGGCAGACGCTGGCCCAGCGGACTGAAACACAAGGTGCAGACGCTGATCGAGTACGAGCTCGAGCTGATCGCGGAACTGCACTACGAGCACTACTTCCTCACCGTCTATGACATCGTGGCCTTCGCGCGGTCGCAGGGCATCTTGTGCCAAGGCCGTGGCAGCGCAGCCAACAGCGTGGTGTGCTTCTGCCTGGGCGTGACCGAGGTCGACCCTGACCGCATGAGTGTGCTGTTCGAGCGCTTCATCAGCCGTGAGCGCAACGAGCCTCCCGACATCGACATCGACTTCGAACACAGCCGGCGCGAAGAAGTCATTCAGTACCTCTATGCCAAATACACGCGCGAACGCGCCGCGCTCACCGCCACCGTGGTGAGCTACCGACCCAAGTCGGCCATCCGCGATGTAGGCAAGGCGCTGGGTTTCGATCCCGACACCATCGACGCCATCGCCAAGGGCCAGCAGTGGTGGGATGGCCATGAGGTGCGCACCGACAGCCTGCACGAACTCGGCCTGCCGGCAGACGACCTGGCGGTGCGGCAGTTGCTGCGCCTCACCAGCCAGCTGATCGGGTTTCCGCGCCACCTGTCGCAGCACACCGGCGGCTTTGTGCTCACACGCGGGCCGCTGTCGCGCCTGGTGCCGATCGAAAACGCCTCCATGCCCGACCGCACCGTGATCGAGTGGGACAAGGACGATCTCGATGCCGTGGGCCTGTTGAAGGTCGATGTGCTCGCGCTCGGCATGCTGACCGCCTTGCGCAAGGCGCTCGACCTCATCGGGCTGTGCAACGGGGACGAGTTCACCATGTACGACATCCCCGACAACGACAAACCCACCTACGACATGATCTGCAAAGCCGACACCGTGGGCGTGTTCCAGATCGAGTCTCGCGCGCAGCAGAGCATGCTCCCCAGGCTGCGGCCGCGCTGCTTCTACGATCTGGTGGTGGAAGTCGCCATCGTGCGCCCCGGTCCCATTCAAGGTGGCATGGTGCATCCGTACCTGAACCGTCGCCAGGGCAGGGAGCCTGTCACCTATCCCAGCAAAGCACTGGAAGAAGCGCTGGGCCGCACTTTGGGCGTGCCGGTGTTTCAAGAGCAGGTCATGCAGATCAGCATCCTCGCGGCCGGCTTCACGCCGGGTGAAGCCGATGGCCTGCGGCGCTCCATGGCGGCGTGGCGGCGCAAAGGCGGCCTCGAGAAGTATTACACCAAGATCGTGGACGGCATGACCTCTCGCGGGTACGAGAAGGCGTTTGCCGAGAGCATCTTCGAGCAGATCAAGGGCTTCAGCGAATACGGTTTCCCGGAGTCGCATGCTGCGTCGTTTGCATTGCTGGTGTATGCGAGCTGCTGGATCAAGCAGCATCATCCGGCTTGTTTTCTGGCCGCGCTGCTGAACTCTCAGCCGATGGGTTTCTACTCGCCCAGCCAGCTGGTGCAGGACGCCCAACGCCATGGGGTGGAGGTGAGGGCGGCCGACGTGATGCACAGCGCGGTGGAGTCCACACTCGAAGACCTGCCTGCAAAACCTGCGGTGCGACTGGGGCTCGGCATGGTGGCCGGACTGAAAGCCGCCGCTGCCGAGCGCATCGTGGCGGCCCGAGCTGAAGCCCCCTTCGACAGCAGCGACGACCTGGCCCGCCGTGCCGCGCTGGAGCAGTCCGACATGAAGCTGCTCGCCGCGGCCGACGCGCTGATGAGCCTGTCCGGCCACCGCCGGCAACAGGTGTGGGATGCCGCGGCCCTGCATGCCACGCCGCGCCTGCTGCAGCAGGCGCCAGTCGAAGAGGACGTGCTGGAGCTGCCCCTTGCGGCCGAGGGCGAAGAGGTGCTGTGGGATTACGCGTCGATGGGGCTCACCTTGCGCAGCCATCCGGTGGCGCTGCTGCGCCCGCAGTTGTCTGCGCGCGGACTGCTCAGCCACAGCCAGTTGCGCGGCTTGCCCGATGGACGGCTGGCCAAAGCCTGCGGCATCGTCACCTTGCGCCAACAGCCCCAGACCGCGGGCGGCACCATCTTCGTGTCTCTGGAAGACGAAACCGGCGCCACCCAGGTCATCGTCTGGAAACGGCTGCGCGAGCGCCAGCGGCGTGAACTGCTGGAGTCACGGCTGCTGGCCGTGTATGGCGTGTGGCAACGCGACGGGGAGGTGTGTAACCTCATCGCCCATCACCTGGTCGACCTCACGCCTCTGCTGGGACGCCTGGTCACGGAAAGCCGGAGTTTCAAATGACCACAGCGGGCCCGAACTCAGGCGCCTTCCATGTCTGCGCCCGCGCCAGGATCCTCTTCGCCCGCCACCGACGCTTCGGCGAGGTCGCCCGCATTGGCCACTCCCATGCTTTCATCGCCCGCTGCCAGCGCCCGGGGCGCCAGTGAGGCCTGCAGCGAGGCGTCATGGGGCTCCAGGGGTTCGCCTTGGGCTCGCGCCTCCATCACCAGCATGTGAATGAAGTGCAGCTTGCTCACCACCTCGACGGGCAACACGAACGGGTACAAGTCGTTGTGGCCCATGCTGCGGGCCAGCTCGTTCATCATGCCGCTCATGCGCACCCAGGCATTCACGAACCCGAGGAAATCGACAGCGCCGGCATCATCAGGCCGGTACAAGGCGGCCAGCGTGAACACCTCGTAGTTCTGTTCGGCCGCCTCGACGTCGATCCCGAAGCCGAGCGCCGTGTCCAGCGTGTCCATCATGTGCAGGTAGTGCGCCCAGGTCTCGGCCCAGTCTTCCCAAGGGTGGGAGCTGGCATAGGCACTCACATGATGAAGTGTCCAGTCGGGCGGGGGGCCCTGCTCGTAGTTCCGTTGCAAGGCAGCCGCATAGTCCAGTTGCTCGTCTCCGAACAGCCGGCGGAATTCGCCCAGCCAGGGGCTGTTGTCGACCAAGCGGTCCCAGTAGTAATGACCGACTTCATGGCGAAAATGCCCGAGCAAGGTGCGGTAAGGCTCATGGAGGTCGTTGCGAACCTGCTCTCGACGAACATCGTCAGCCTCCTCCACGTTCAGCGTGATGACGCCGTTTTCGTGGCCCGTCATCACCCGCGCTGCACACGCGGCCGGGCTCAGCAGATCGAAACACAGACCCCGCTGCGGATCCTCGGCCAATGATTTCACCGGCAGCCCGAGCAGCAGCAGCGACGACACGAGGCGCCTCTTGGCCACCTCCACCCGCCGCCACCAGTTCTGGTTCTGTTCGACTGTCTGGTCGGGGATGGTCCGGTTGAGACGGCAAGCGACACACAGCGGCTGCCACGGAGCAGCAGCATCGCCCGACGGCGCATCGACAAGCCAATTGCAGCCGGCAGCAGATTCGAAATTGGCGCACCGCCGATAGCGTGGCGCGCCGTCACCGATCTCCCCCACGGCCTGCCACGTGCCTTCGTCGCGGCCTGGGGCGAGTGGCAGCAACCACGAGTGATGGGGCTCGTAGCCCAAGGGCGTGCCGCAGGCCAGGCACTGGCTGTTCCGAAAGTAGATGGGGCGGCCGCACACGCAACGGTAATTCCGGCCGACCGGTTGCTGGCTGGCGTCGCTGCGGTCGAGCTGTCGGGCCACGGATTCGAACAAGAACTCTCTGGGGTTCATGGGAGGGGAATTGGCAAAGACAACGGCAAAGGCACAACGTCGGCCCGGGTGACGTGCGTTCGACTGACGAACGCATCGCAAGACCCCGTGGACAACCAGGGCCTGCCTACCACCTTAGCAAATGCCGTGCGCACCCCGGCCCTGGCGCGCTCAGTTCAAGCTCACCGGGCCAGTTTCGCGTTGAAGAACGCGATCACCGACCGGTTGAACGATTCATGAAAAGCCACCCGATCGAATCCAGGCTGGGTGGCGCACAACGGGGGCGCCAGCGCAGCGAACTGCGCGTTGCAAGGGGCGAGAAAGTCGAAATGGCCAGCGCCAGGCACCACATGCGATTCAGGCGGCGAGGGCAGCGCCATGCGCACCGCCTCGGCATACCAGGGATGGGGCAGCACCACGTCATTCTCCGCACGCCACAACTGCACCGGCACTGTCACGTGCTTCAACCCATCCGGGGTGAAGGTGAAGCCGAGCGCGGGAGCCGCAATCACCGCCGCCTTGATGCGGGGGTCGGGCGACGGCGCTTTCTGGGTGACATCAAGCTCCCCAACGTCTGCGCGCCTGCTGGCCAGCAGGGCGCAACCAAAGTGATTGGGATGCTGGCGACAGAACGGAAATACCTTCTCGAAGTCTGGTACACCGCCCAGGTTCACCAGCGATGTAAATCCGCCGGCAGAGAACCCAAAGATGCCGATGCGGTGGCCGTCAATGCGGGCCTGTGCCCCCCAGGTCGACAGCATGTGGTCGATCACCCGGCGAATGTGTCCAGGGCGGTCCATGATCTGAACAGCTCCGCGTTGATCGGCGTGGTTGTCGCCGGGGTGCTGCACGGCTGCCACCACGTAGCCTGCGTCCGCCAAGGCAGCAGCAGTGTCCTGGTGCGACAGTGATGACCCACCGCTGCCGTGTGACACCACGATCAATGGGAGCGCGTCACCCCGCACAGGTGCCTCGAGCGCGACCTGAATGCTGATGGGCCCCATGTCGACCCGCTGGGCCACGACGTCGCTGGGATACCAGACGCTCACGGCCATCGGCGACCCGTCGGCATCCGGCACGCTGACTCTTTGGAATCCCGCGGCCTGCGCGCCGCCGGCGCAGGCCAAAAGCAAGGTGAGGGTCACAATGGATTTCATGGATTTTCCGTCGAAGACAAGAGGGGAAAGCCGAGGCAGTGTGCTGCGGGCCGCACACCCCACAAACTGCAAAGCGACGAGCCATGGAAACTCAGGCGTGAAACGGCGTTTTGGAAGCGCCATCTGTGGCAAACAACACACCATTTCTAGGGTTTCCACGTTGCATGGAGGGCGGCGTGGGCATTCCCCGTCTTCGTTTCAAGAGGTAAGCTTGTCTTTCCCCGCCACTGTGCATGGAGCTCTTATGCCAGACCTCTCCACCCACGATGTCACGATCTACCACAACCCTCAGTGCGGCACGTCGCGCAACGCGCTTCAGCTCATCAGGCAGGCCGGTATCGAGCCTGACATCGTGGAGTACCTCAAGACGCCGCTGGACCGCGAGAGCCTGGTCGCACTCATTGCGTTGCTCGATGTGCCCGTGCGAAGTCTCCTGCGGCAAGCCGGCTCACCCTTTGACGAGCTGGGTCTGGCCGACACCTGCTGGCGTGACGATGAATTGATCGACTTCATCGTGGCCCACCCAATGCTGCTCAATCGACCCATCGTGGTCACGCCGAATGGCGCGAAGTTGTGCCGCCCGTCCGAGCTCGTGCAAGGCCTGCTGCATGGTCAGGCCGTCACCTCGTCTTCCAGCCGGCATGGTGAAGCACACGGGTTGCACTGGCGCCTCTGATGTCGGGCTGACCGAGTGATCGTGTTCGACATCGCGCAACAGGCAACAGCGCCCGGACCACCAGCTTGACTCGCTTGGCTGGGCCATCGGACGGGGCTGTTCTGCGCCCCAAACGGGCGAGGGGGCGCCATGCGGGCATGCTGCCCGCTCGAAGGTCAACGCAGACGATCCGTCTTTCCAACCTCACAGACCGGATCGGTCGCGTAACCGGTTTCTGCCACCTTCCCCTGATCGTCCAGGCTGACCTGAAACCAGAGGCAGAACGGCGCGTCGTACCGATACGACCACACGGTCTGACGTTGACGGGACAGGATCATCACATGGGCAGGCCGACCCAGCGTGCTCAGCAGCGCATCTCTCGGCAATCCGATTGGCAGGTCATTGAAGGTCTTTTCGGTCAGGACCTGCTGCCACGATCGCAGCCGGCCTTCTGGACTGAAGTCCAGCATGTAGGTGTGTTTGCCGAAGGGCCCCCGTGCAAACTCGAGCCGCGTGCCGCCCTCGGGCAACGCATGCGTGCCGGTCCGCGGCCCGAGTGCCTGCTCGGCCTCTGACATGGCGCTCCCCACTGGAAGCGCTGCCGGGGAATAACTGCTGCACCCCCCAATCCCCATCGCCGCGGCGACGACGACCATGGCGAGGCGGAGTCGAGCGGCGGTTTTCACGCCATTCATGCACGATCCTTTCGAATCAAAGCCTCATCTTAGGCACTATCGAAGCTCCGGATGTGCGGGCGTCGTTGCTCGACAAGGGCCTCTGCCGATGGCAGCAACCGGGCTTTGGTGCATCATTCGGCGTCTTGACCTGCCCGGAGTTCGTGGCAGGTGTTTCATTCGGAGTGAACGATGCCTGGTTTGTTGCCCAACGTGGACCCTGATGGTCTTCTCGAGTATTCGGTCGTGTACACCGACCGTGCGCTCAATCACATGTCACAGCGTTTCCAGCGGGTGATGAACGATCTCTCCAGCTCGCTCAAGCGCGTTTATGGAGCGCACTCGGCCATCGTCGTGCCGGGAAGCGGCACCTACGGCATGGAGGCAGTGGCGCGTCAGTTCGCAACGGGCAAGAAATGTCTGGTGCTGCGCAATGGCTGGTTCAGCTACCGCTGGTCGCAGATTTTCGAGATGGGGCGCATCCCGTCCGAAGAGATCGTCTTGAAGGCCCGCCGCACCGGGGCCAGCCCTCAAGATCCTTTCGTGCCGGCACCGATCGATGAGGTTGTCGCACGCATCCAGGCCGACCGCCCGGAGCTGGTGTTTGCGCCGCACGTGGAAACGGCCTCGGGCATGATCCTCCCCGACACCTACTTGCGTGCAGTGGCCGACGCCGTGCACTCAGTGGGCGGCCTGTTTGTGCTCGACTGCATCGCCTCCGGAACCATCTGGGTGGACATGGCCGCGCTCGGCATTGACGTGTTGATCAGCGCCCCGCAAAAAGGCTGGAGCGCATCGCCTTGCGCTGCGTTGGTCATGCTGAGCGTCGAGGCCCGCCAGCGCATCGACAGCACCACCAGCACGAGTTTCGCGTGTGACCTGCGCAAATGGCTTCAGATCATGGAAACCTACGAGGGCGGAGGCCACGCGTACCACGCCACCATGCCCACGGACGCACTCGAGCAACTGCGCGATGCCATGGCGGAAACCGAGGCCTTGGGTTTGCCTCGAATGCGCGCTGCCCAGCAAATGCTGGGCGAGAACGTTCGCGCCATGCTGGCCCGCAAGGGCATTCGCAGTGTTGCAGCTGAGGGTTTTCAGGCGCCCGGCGTGGTGGTCAGCTACACGCAGGACCCGTCGATTCAAAATGCCTCGCGCTTTTTGGGGCTGGGCCTGCAAACGGCGGCCGGCGTGCCATTGCAGTGTGACGAAGGCCCGGAGTTCCGCAGCTTTCGCATCGGGCTGTTCGGTCTCGACAAGCTCCAGAACGTCGCTCGCACCGTCCAGCACCTGGATGATGCGCTGAACCAGATCCTCTGACCTGACCCAACCCCGGGCGAGCGCGTGAGGCGTTCCGCCGGGGCTTTTGACTTGAAGCCGCTGGCGCACACCCAGCGGCTTTTTGTTTTGCCGTCGCCCGACATGGACGGGCGACACCTGAGTCCGAAAGATTTGGAGGCTCACGTCAGATCGTTGCACCAGCTGGACCCCTTTTCAGCATTAACCAACAACAAGTCACGAAACGTAAACAATTGATCCCAGGGAACAAGGGTTTTCACTTAGTCAGCGGCACAATCCGGTGCGGGCTTGAAGAAGCCTGCCATGGCCGGACGCCAGTCCGACCGATCAACCCGCACGGAGCCCTGCATGAATCGCCGCCTTTTTCTGTCCCAACTCAACACGCAAGCCACGGCATTGGGCGCAGCCCTGTGGCTGTCGCCATCCTGGGCAGCAGGCTCCGCCGAAGCCATTTCCGGCAAACACATCAACATCGGCACCTCGCTGGCATTGAGCGGCGCATTGGCCAACGCCGGCAAAGACCACGTGATGGGCATCAATGCGGCCTTCAATGCCGTGAACAAGGCGGGCGGCATTCACGGACGTGAGCTCCGTCTGATTGCCAAGGACGACGGCTACTCCGCCGAACGCAGTGCGCTCAACGTGAAGGCCATGCTGGACCAGAACGAGGTGTTTGCACTGATCTCTCAAATGGGCACCGCCACCACGGCGGCCGTGCTGCCCATGGTCGAGAAGAACGGCGTACCCTTGGTCGGCCCCATCACCGGATCGGGTGCGCTTCGCCGGTCCGAGTTCCGCAATGTGTTCCACGTGCGTCCGAGCTACAAGGACGAGGTCAACTGCGTGGTCGAGCAGATGGTTCAGATGGGCCTGCAGAACATCGCCTTCGTGTACCTCGACAACTCGTTCGGCAAGGAAATTCTGAAGGACGCCCAAGCCGCCATGGCCACGTACAAACTCAAGGGCGTGGTGGAAACGCCTCTGGCCCTCGATGGCAGCAATGCCCGACAGGCGGTGGAAGCCGTGATCAAGAGCAAGGCGAGCGCCGTGTTTCTGGCGGCCACCGGCTCCGGCGTGACCGATTTCGTGCTGGCCGTGCGCAAATCCATTGGCGGCCTTCCGATGGTCGGCTTGTCCGTCACTTTCAGCGACCTGGCTCGCCTGGGTCAGAGCAACGCCACCGGGTTGGCGATGGCCATGGTTTTTCCGAGCAGCAACAGCAAAAAGTACGTGCTGGTGCGTGACTACCTCGCCTCGATGGAGGCATCCAGGTTTGAAGTGCCTCAGGGCAGCGGTGGCATGGAAAGCTGGATCAACGCGCAGGTGCTGATCGAAGGCGTTCGACGCGCCGGCCGTGACCTCAATCGTGACAAGTTGCGCGCTTCATTGGCTTCGATGCGCGGTTTCAACGTGGGCGAGTTGAGCTTTGGATTCTCACAGGCGGCGCCCTTCGTGAGCGCATTGCCCGTCAAGATCGGGGTCATGGGGGCTGACTTCGTGATGCGAGCTTGAGCCCCGAACCGAGCACCTTGATACACGGACGGCGCACACCGTCCCAGACATGGGCACAATGCGAGGCTTACCTTTCAGCGCTGCAGTGTCCATGTCCATGAATTCCGAGTCGCCCTTGCCCGAAGCTGTTGAGCCCGCCGATGTTCCTGCCGCTGTGCCTGATGAGGAGCCGGCCGCACCTTCAGCCGCTTCCGCCGCCGAGCCCGCCATCGACTGCGCGGCTGTGTTGAAGCAGCTGTTTCCCAAGGTGTTCGGCGCCAAAGCTCAGCCGTTGAAGCTGGGCATCCAAGCCGACATCCAGGCACGCTCGCCCGGCACCTTCAGCAAAAAGGCGCTGTCGACATTCCTTCGTCGGCACACGGCCAACCACGCCTACCTCATTGCCATCACGAAGTCGCAGCATCGGTTCGACCTTGATGGCGAACCCAGTGGCGACATCAGCGCCGAGCACCGTGAGGCTGCTCAAGCTGAACTGACACGCCGCCGTGGCAACCGTGAAGCCCGCTTGGTTGCGGAACAGGATGCCAAACGCCAGCGTGCGTCGCTGCTGCGAGACTTCTCCCAGACGACACTCACGCCCGCAAACTTCTGTGCACTGCGCGGAATCGCCGCTGGTGACCTCGACGGACTGCTGGCCGTTGCCCGCGAAGAAGCTGCAAACGAACCTGCGCCGCCTGTTCGCCGACCTGAACCTCGTCGGCCAGACACCCGTGGCCGGCCCGCACAAGCGGATCGCGGTCGGGGCCCCAAACCACGCTGAGCGAATCTCGAGTTCGCAGTCTGCGGGAGCGGTCTGCGAACCTGGGAGCTTCTGCCGGGCCGCGCCCTGTGCAGTGCAAAGCCACGGCGGGTTTTGCACCGCGTTTCGTGATGGCGCAGTGAAAATTTCAGCCGCTCTGGGCGAAACGATGAATATGATATAAACGATTTACATCGTTTTATTCATGGAGTTGTCATGCCCAAGATTTCCGCGCCTGCATCCACTGCATCCACTGCATCCACTGCATCGGCTGTTCGCAAGACCAAGCTTGCCGCAGCACCCGTGTCGCAGGCCAAGTCCGCTGCAGCACCTGCATCCAAGACCACCACGCCTGCCACCAAGAAGGCTGCACCAGCCAAAGCCAAGGCAGCCGCAAAGACTCCTGCCGTCAAGCCCGTGGCTGTGAAGCCCCCCGCCCAGCCTGTCAAGGCCAAAGCCAAACCATCAGCATCAGAAGCCCCGGTGAGCAAGCCGCTGAAAACCAAAGCCAAGCTCGTGCGAGACAGCTTTGCCATGCCTGCGTCCGACTTTGCGTTGATCGATGTTCTCAAAGAACGGGCACTCGGCTTTCGCCGTCCGACCAAGAAAAGCGAACTTCTGCGCGCCGGTCTCAAAGCACTGTCGTCGCTCACGTCTGAGCAACTCAGCACGGCGCTCAACGCCCTCGAGCCACTCAAGCCCGGCCGCCCCAAGAAAGACGCTTGAACGTCAGCGGATCACGGCTGCTCTGCCGGGATCCGCTTCGAGTTCGTGTCGTTCGAGGGCAGCGGTTGAATCTGCGACAGGCCCTTGACGAACCCCGCCACGCTGGGTTTGTCGACGTACACACAACGCTTGCCCGTGCGCTTGCAGTGGTCCTTGACCAACCAGTAGGCGTTGTGGCTCAGGCATCCTGTTTGACAAATCACCAGGTCGGCTGCGGCCAGGCTGGCATCCAGGCGATGAGGGTTGTCTTCGACGCCACCGTCGTGATGGGCAAAGCGACCACCGTGCCGCTCCACCCAGTCACGATAGATCGGAATGTGCCCACTGCGCCCACCCACGCAGAGAATGCTTCGGGCTTGCAGGTGGTCAGCAGCAGGCGCAGGCGGGGGAGCCTCTTCCGTGGTTCTGCTGCTCAAGGCCAATCTGCTGGCCGCGGCCAGCGCGTCGTCACGCAAGCCCAGATTTTCACGCTTGATGTCAGAAAGCTTGGCTTCAAGCCCCCGCAAGCGGTTGAGCAGATCTTCATTGCGCCGCGTCAGCTGGGAACGAGATTGCAGATCGGGCAGGGCGCTTTGCAGCGCACCGATCTCGACCCGCTGCATCTCGATGACGGTGTCCTTGGCCATCGACTCGCCCCGCGTGCGCATGAGCTGAGAGGTCAGGCGCTCGTGTTCAGCGATGCGCTCGGATTGCCATTGGGTGCTGCGCGTCTGCACACGGCCCAACTCGCGCGACAACACGGCATTTTCATCGATCAGCGACTGGACGCGTTTCAGGTCGGCCCGCACCGCAGCACCCGCTTGATGCTGAATCATGTGCACCTCGCGGCACACAGCCTCTCGCAACGCCGCGTTGCAACGGGCGTGGGTGACGGTGGCCCAAAAGGCGGCGGCGACGTCGCCGCTCTCCACGGCTTCAGCCCAAACACCTGCCAACGCTTCAGGGGTTTTGACTGACGCAAATCGGCGGAGCACCGGCGCGAACCGGCGTTCGAGTTCGTTCTGAACGGCCTCTGAAATGCGATTTCTCACGGCACATTCGGCCACGACGCCCACATGCAGATCGTAGTCATCGGCGATGGTATCGCCACCCACAGCCTTGTTCACCAACTTGCGCAGCACCTCGATCGGAACGCAAACTCCCACCAGAGGGCAGTGACAATGTCTGGGGAGATCCCACAGGCGAGGTCGACGCGACCCGGATCCCGACGCGCTGACCTCTGCGCCAGAGGCAACCAGGGGAGGGGGGGTGAACCAGCTGCTTTGCTCACACATTGGGGAGTTCTCCACGCACACGCGGTGCAATGGACCCTACTGTAATGAGAATTATTCCTATTGGCAAGCCTTGAGAAGCGGGCGTCCCCATGAAAAAGGGCGGAGTCCCTGGCACCGCCAGAGGCCTCCACCTCGTCGTGGTTGGTGCCAGACCCGGGCCTCACGTCAGCGCGACAAATATCCGCCGTCGACCGCGAGCTGATGGCCCAGCACGAACGATGCGTCGTCGGAGCAGAGGAATACCACGGCCCGTGCAATGTCTTCAGCCTCGCCAAGCCGGCCGATCGGATGGGCCTGCGAGATGTACTTTTCGCGCTTGGGTTCGCGTGCAATGGCACGCTCCGTCATCTCCGTTCGGATGATGCCGGGGCACACGGAGTTCACGCGAATGCCTTTGCGGCCATACTCCACAGCGGCCGATTTCGTCATGCCGATCACCGCGTGTTTGGTGGCGCCATAGAGCGGTTGGCGAGGCGCAGCCGCGACGCCACCGATCGATGCCGTGTTGACGATGGCGCCGCCACCTTGCGTGAGCATCTGCTGAATCTCATGCTTCATGCACAGCCAGACACCCTTCACGTTGACGTTCATCAACAGGTCGAAGGTTTCTTCCGTGGCTTCGGCGAGAGGCCGATGCTCGATCTCGATGCCTGCGTTGTTGAAGGCGATGTCGAGGCGTCCGAAGTGCTTCACCACCGCTTGGACCATCTGCTCGACCTGGGCCTCGCGCGTCACATCAACGGCGATGCCAATGGCCTCGCCGCCGGCCGCATTGACCTCCTCGGCAACGGCGCGAGCGGCCGCTTCATTGAGGTCGGCCACGGCAACCTTGGCCCCCTCGCGCGCGAACGCGAGCACCGTGGCCCGCCCGATACCACCCGCGCCGCCCGTGACGAGCGCGATCTTGCCTTGAAGTTTTCCGGTCATGTCGTTACTCAGGCAGGGCAGGGTAGTCAACGTAGCCATGTGGGCCGCTGCCGCCATACAAAGGCGCGTCCTTGAACGGCGTGTTCAATGGCTGGTTCTCTCGGAAGCGACGTGGCAAGTCCGGCGTGGTGATCATGGGTCGGCCGAAGGACACCATGTCAGCGCGGCCGCTCTGGATCGCCTCGACAGCCATTTCACGCGTGTAGCCGTTGTTCACCATCCAGACTCCGGAATACAAGGCGCGCAGCGCTTCGTAGTCGAAGGGGACGTTGTCGCGAGGGCCACCGGTGTAGCCTTCAACCACGTGGATGTACACCGGGTGCAGCTTCTCCAGCTCGCGCACCACGTGCTCGAACAATGGCTTGGGATTGCTCTCGACCGAGTCATTCACCGGCGAGACGGGCGAGATGCGGATGGCAGTGCGGTCAGCGCCGATTTCGGAGATCACTGCTGTCATAACTTCCACCAGAAAGCGCGCACGGTTTTCGATGCTGCCGCCGTAGTGGTCGGTGCGGGTGTTCGAACCTTCTCGCAGGAACGCATCGACCAGGTAGCCGTGTGCGCCGTGGATCTCTACGCCGTCAAAGCCTGCCTTGATGGCATTGGCCGCTGCGGTGCGGAAGTCATTCACCACGGTGGCAATTTCGGCCGTGCCGAGCTCACGCGGCAGCGAGGTTTCCACATAGCCCTGGCCGACGATGAACACCTTGGCCTTGGCTGCGATGGCCGACGGCGCCACTGGCGCTTGTTGATTGGGCTGGAAGTAGCTGTGCGAGATACGGCCCGTGTGCCACAACTGGACGAAGATCTTGCCGCCCTTTGCATGCACGGCGTCGGTGACTTCCTTCCAGCCCGCAATCTGCTCGGCCGTGTGCAGGCCAGGGGTGTCGTTGTAGCCTTGAGCAGTGTCCGACACCTGCGTGGCTTCAGCGATGACCAGACCCACGCTCGCGCGTTGGCTGTAGTACTCCGTGGCGAGATCGGCAGGCAGATTTCCCGCGGCGGCACGATTGCGTGTCAATGGCGCCATGGCCATGCGGTTGGCGAGTTCGATCTTCCCGAGCTTGATTGGCTGGAAGAGGGCGTCGGTGATGAACTGATCGGCTTGAGTACCCATTGGGCATGTGCTCCGTAGGAAGGATGAGGGGCGGAAGGAAAGATGAATGCAACCAGCGGATCACGCTGGCTTGAAAAGGTGACCGAACATGAGGGTGATGCTGTCGCGCACGGGGGCAGTCGATTGCTCGACCTTCATGCGCAGTAAGGCGCCCTCCCATGCACTCCAGGTCAGTGCCGACATGGCCGTGGCGTCGATGTCGTTGCGGATGTCCCCAGACAACTGGGCGGCAGAGATCAAACCTGCCAGGCGCTCACGCCAGCTCAACTGAGCGGCCATCAAGCCGAGGCGGCAGGGTTCGCTGGACCGCGCCACCTCGGCCGCAAAGTTGCCAATCAAACACCCGACCTGGCTGCTCGCCCGATCATGGTGGTTGAGCATCTGCTCGAACACATGGCGAATGGCTCCCATCGGCTCCGCAGGCGCATCCTCCATGATTCGCTCCCAGGAACGCTTCATGTTTTGCGCGTACCGGTCCACCACGGAGGCCGCAAATGCCTCTTTGCTGACAAAGTGGTTGTAGAACGAGCCCTTTGGAACACCCGCCTGATCAGTGATCTGCTGGATCCCCGTGGCGTTGTAGCCATGCAGGAGGAACAGCCGGAGGCCCGCTTTTACCAAGCGTTCGGGGATGTCGGTCGGATCAGCGGTGCGGGCCATGCCGCGATAATATGACCAGTCGTCTTAAGATCCGGTCGCATTGGCGACAGCGCCGCTGAATCCGCTGCCCATCAAACATTGAAGGATTCGACACAGCCGAAAACCGGCAAGGCGGCGCATGCCGTTGCGCACTTAGGTGTGATGCTCAGGCCTCATCACGCCGTCGAGACTTGCCGACGTCCAGCCATCTGAGCAAGACGCCGTAGAACTCGTCCGGGTCGACAGGTTTGGTCACGAAATCGTTCATGCCCGCCGATTGGCAAGCCAGCCGATCCTCGCGGTACGCATTTGCGGTCATCGTCAGAATTGGCGTGCCACCGCGGCCCGGTTCCTTGCGGATGGCCCGCGTGGCCGTCAGCATGGTCGCCCAAGGGTGCCAGCAGTAGCTACAATGTATATTATGTAAAGACATTCGTTCAGCTTGCTGGCATTGTTGACGTGGAACGGAATCCAGCCGACTCCTCTCGAGAGCACACCGAGCCAAAGCCAGGCTCCAGCATTTTGGCCCGAGCAATAGTTCCAGTAGCATGCACAGAATACAAATTCATTTGTAATCAAGGTTCTAGGAGGGGAACTTAAAGCACTCTCTTACTACACCTAGAGGAGATCAAGGAAACGAAACGACATCAAGTTTCACTTTCGAATTCGACCCAAAATCCATGATTTCAAAGAAGTTCCTTCACTGACAAGCTACGGAACGTAGCCCGCCATGGTGCACTCTAGGAGCCTGTCGGACTTGGAACGTCGAAAGCGAAAATCGGCCCCAGCGAGGACAGTTTTTGCCGGATTTGCAGGCCCATAGCCCCGC
>JBEGTX010000331.1:0-15087 GCA_041179165.1 Pseudomonadota bacterium
AGGCCCTGCTCGAATGGGAAACCATCGATGCCGACCAGATCGACGACATCATGAACAACCGCCCACCACGCCCACCGAAAGACTGGAACGTGAGCAGCAGCAAGCCGCCGGGCGGCCCGACACCACCGGTGTCGCCAGACAGCGCGCCAGCTGCGGCCTGATTGGTTCGACAAGACTCGCCGGTCTCTCTGATATCGGCACCAACGGGGCTTCGGCCCCGTTTCCCGTTGAACGGGGCTTCGGCCCCGTTTTCCGTTTCAGGGGTGCGGCCGCGTTTTCCGCTTCCAGAGGCCCTGGGCCCCGCCCCCGCATCGAGGACCCGCCATGTCCACGCGCTGGCAAACGACGCGCTACACCATCGACCTCCGCAGGCCGCAGGTCATGGGCATCGTCAACATCACCCCCGATTCGTTCTCCGATGGGGGCCGGCACGCGCAGGTCAGCACGGCCATCGCCCATTGCGAGCAATTGCTGAAAGAAGGCGCCGACATCCTCGACCTGGGTGGTGAGTCGAGCCGCCCGGGGGCCGAGCCGGTGACGGCGGCCGAGGAGTTGGCGCGGGTGTTGCCTGTGCTCAAGGCGGCGCTCACCCTGGGCGTCCCGGTGGCGGTGGACACCTTCAAACCGGAGGTGATGCGTGCGGCGCTCGATCTGGGTGTGGACATCATCAACGACATCGCCGCATTGCGGCAGCCCGGGGCCGTGGAGCTGGTGGCGGCTCACCCTTCCTGCGGCGTGTGCCTGATGCACATGCAAGGCGAACCGCGATCGATGCAACAGGCGCCGGTCTACACTGACGTCGTACAAGAGGTGCGCAGTTTTCTGCACACGCGTGCTTCGCTGCTGCGCGAGCAGGGCGTGGGGGCAGAGCGCATCGTGCTGGATCCGGGCATCGGGTTCGGCAAAACTCCTGCGCACAATCTGGCGCTGCTGCCCGGTCAGAAGGACCTGATGTCACTGGGGTATCCGCTGCTTGCAGGGTGGTCTCGCAAGAGCACACTGGGGCTGCTGACGGGCCGTGCCGTGGGTGAGCGCCTGGCGGCCAGCGTGGCAGCGGCGCTGGCATCCGTGCACTATGGCGCACGTGTGTTGCGTGTCCACGACGTGGCGGCCACGGTCGACTCCCTCAAGGTGTGGGGGGGCGCCCGTTTGGTGGATGGTTACGCCCCCTAGGTGCTGCACAATCCAACGCCACAGATTCGAGGTGAACACATGAGCAGAACGTATTTCGGCACCGATGGCATTCGGGGCACTGTGGGCCAGTCTCCCATCACACCGGACTTCATGCTCCGCCTGGGCCACGCAGTGGGCCGTGTGCTCAAGGCCCAGATCGACCGGCCGACCGTGCTCATCGGCAAAGACACGCGCATCTCCGGCTACATGATCGAATCGTCGCTGGAGGCAGGTTTTGCCTCGGCCGGCGTTGACGTGCTGCTCACCGGACCCTTGCCCACGCCTGGCGTGGCCTACCTCACGCGCGCGCTGCGGCTGGACCTCGGCGTCGTGATCAGTGCCTCGCACAACGCCTTTCCCGACAACGGCATCAAGTTCTTTTCCGCCCGCGGTGAAAAGCTGCCCGATGAATGGGAAGAGCAAGTCGAAGCCGCGCTGCTCGAAGATCCCCAGTGGGTCGACTCGGCCCAGTTGGGCAAGGCCAAGCGCCTGGACGCCGCTCGCGGCCGTTATGTCGAGTTCTGCAAGAGCACGTTCAGCAACGACCTGTCGCTCAAGGGTCTGAAGATCGTGATCGACGCGGCGCACGGCGCTGCCTATCAGACGGCGCCTGAGGTCTTTCATGAACTTGGCGCCGAAGTCATCAGCATCGGCTGCAACCCCGACGGCATCAATATCAATGCCGGTTTCGGGGCCACGGCGCCTGCGGCCTTGGTCAAGGCCGTTCGGGAGAACAAGGCGCACTATGGCGTGGCGCTCGATGGCGACGCCGACCGCCTGCAACTGGTCGACGCCGATGGGCGCCTCTACAACGGTGACGAGCTCCTGTACGTGATGGTGGCCGACCGCCTCGCGCAGGGGCAGCGCGTGCCGGGTGCCGTGGGCACCCTCATGACCAACATGGCGGTCGAAGTGGCGCTGCGCGACCGCGACGTGCAGTTCGTGCGCGCCAAGGTGGGCGACCGCTACGTGCTCGAAGAACTGGCCGCCCGCGGCTGGCTGCTGGGTGGTGAGGGCTCCGGCCACCTGCTGGCACTCGACCGACACACCACCGGCGATGGCATCGTCAGTGCGCTGCAGGTCCTGCAGGCCATCAGCCGCAGTGGCAAGACGCTGGCCGAGCTGCTCGAGCCCGTGAAATTGTTTCCTCAGGTGCTGATCAACGTGCGCCTGCAGGCAGGGCAAGACTGGAAGTCTGCGCCACGCCTGGCAGAAGAAACCGCGATCGTGCAGCGCGAGCTCGGCGACAACGGCCGACTTCTGATCCGCCCGTCCGGCACCGAGCCGCTGGTGCGCGTGATGGTCGAGGCGCGCGATGCCGCCATGGCGCAGCGTTGCGCCGAGCGCCTGGCCAACGTCATTCGAGGCTGAGCGGGCAGGGCGGCCTCTCTGGCCGCTGAGCTGGCCGCGAGCTGGTCGCTGCCCCAGCCCGCTGGCCCGTCCGATACACACGCTTCACAAGAAGATGGCGTGCTGCGCGCCATCGATCAAACACAACGGGGGCCTCGAACGCAAGTTCGAGGCCCCCGTTGTCATGAGCGCCGTGACGTCACTTCGGCAGCGTGAGCACCCTGTCGATGATCTGAACGACACCGTTGGTGGCCACGGTATCGGCCGTCGTCACGACGGCGTCTTCCACCGTCAGGAACGGCCCGGCCTTGAACACCGCCACATTGGCGCCTTGCACAGTCTTGACGTTGCCGTTCTTGGCATCAGCCGACAGCACAGTCGCAGGCACCACGTGGAAGCTCAGCAGCTTGGCCAGCGCCACCTTGTCGGTGGAAAGCGACTCGAGCGTTTTGGCCGGCAGTGCCTTGAAGGCGTCGTCAGATGGCGCGAACACGGTCAGGGGACCGGGGCCTTGCAATGTGCTCGTCAGGCCGGCCGACACCACGAGGCGGTTGAGGGTGCTCAGTTGCGGCGTGGTGGCAATCGTGTCAGCCAGGTTCTTGGGGGCGGGTGCCGAGGCGCAGGCGCTCAGCATCAGGGCAGCGGCGCTGAGGGCCGTGGCCAGGCGAAATCGTTGGTTCATAGACAATCACTCCAGGGATGGGTTGGCCGCGACCGGCCGGATGCGAAAGGCCGCGAGCGGGGCTGTCACACAGCTTAGGCAGCCCATGTGACAGCGCGGTGACTTTTCCGTGACACTGTCATCTGCAGCGGGTGTGCGCTTCATGACAAGCCGCCAAGGCGCTGTCACCGGCTTGTCACACTCGACTTTTAAAGTCGCGCTATTCCCTCAGAAAGTGAAAAGGCTGTCCCATGACCATTTCTCCCCTCCGCGCTGCAGTAGCCGCCACGGCACTCACCTTCACCGCCACTGCCGCCCTGGCTCAGGACGTCACCGGCGCAGGTGCCAGCTTCCCTGCGCCTCTGTACTCCAAGTGGGCTGACGCTTACAACAAGGCCACCGGCGCACGCATCAACTACCAATCGGTGGGTTCGGGCGCAGGCCTGAAGCAGATCCGCGGCAAGACGGTGGACTTCGGTGCCTCTGACGCCCCTCTGAAAGACGACGAGCTGGCCAAGGACGGTCTGGTGCAATTCCCCACCGTGATCGGTGGCGTGATTCCCGTGGTCAACATCAAGGGCATCGCCCCGGGCCAGATCAAGCTCACCGGCCAGCTGCTCGGCGACATCTACCTGGGCAAGATCACCAAGTGGAACGATCTCGCACTGACATCCATCAATCCGGGCGTGCCGCTGCCTGATGCCGCCATTTCGGTAGTCCGCCGCTCCGACGGCTCGGGCACCAGCTTCATCTTCACCAACTACCTGTCCAAGGTGAACGCCGAGTGGAAGTCTAAGGTCGGTGAAGGCACGTCGGTGGCCTGGCCCACGGGCGCAGGTGGCAAGGGCAACGAAGGCGTGTCGACCTTCGTGCAGCGCCTGCCGAACTCGATTGGTTACGTCGAGTATGCGTACGTCAAGCAGAACAAGATGACCTACACGCTGCTGAAGAACAAGGACGGCAACTTCACCGCTCCTGACGACGTCGGTTTCAAGGCCGCCGCGGCTGGCGCTGAATGGTCCAAGTCGTTCTACCAGATCCTCACCGACCAGCCAGGCAAGGACAGCTGGCCTCTGACGGGCGCCACCTTCATCATGATGCACAAGCTGCAAGACCGCCCAGCATCGGCCTCCAACGCGCTCAAGTTCTTCGAATGGGCGTTCGTGGGCGGCGACAAGATGGCAAGCGATCTGGAATACGTGGCATTGCCTGAGCCGGTGAAAGCGCTGGTTCGCAAGCAATGGGCCCAGATCACGGATGCGTCCGGCAAGGCCGTCGCATTCAAGTGACCTGCGTCTGACTGACCTACCTGCAGGGCGCCGCGTGCGCCCTGTGCATTAACCGGAGGCGCCGTGGCCGCTACCCTTCCTGCATCTCACTACAAGAACGACAACACCTCGCGCGCCGACCCGTCGGGTCGTCCGTCGGAGACCCGGCGCACCAAGCCCTGGGCTGATGTCGTCTTTTCAGTGCTCGCCCATGGCGCCGCCATCCTGACGCTGCTGCTGCTCGCCGGCATCATTCTGTCGCTGCTGTGGGGCGCTTCTCCCTCGATCCGTGAGAACGGACTGGCCTTCCTCTGGACGGCCGAATGGGACCCCGTGAAGCAAAAGTTCGGCGGCCTGGTGATGATCTATGGCACGCTGATGACCTCGTTCATCGCACTGCTGATCGCCGTGCCTGTGAGCTTCGGCATTGCACTCTTCCTCACCGAGCTGGCGCCCAACTGGCTGCGCCGCCCGCTGGGCATTGCGGTCGAGCTGCTCGCCGCCGTGCCGTCCATCGTGTACGGCATGTGGGGCCTGCTGGTGTTCAGCCCGGTGCTGTCCACCTATGTGCAGCAACCTCTGCAAAAGCTGTTCGAAGGCGTGCCGCTGCTCGGCACCCTGGTGTCCGGCGCGCCTGTGGGCATCGGCATCCTGTCGGCCGGCATCATCTTGTCGATCATGATCATTCCGTTCATCGCGTCGGTGATGCGCGACGTGTTTGCCGTGACGCCAGCCATGCTGAAGGAGTCGTCGTATGCCTTGGGTTCCACGACCTGGGAAGTCGTCTTCAAGGTGGTTCTGCCCTACACGAAGACCGGCGTCATCGGCGGCATCATGCTGGGCCTGGGCCGTGCGCTCGGCGAGACGATGGCCGTCACCTTCATCATCGGCAACTCGAATCAGCTCAACAGTCTGTCGCTCTTCGAGGCGGCCAACAGCATCTCGTCGGCCTTGGCCAACGAGTTCGCCGAGGCTGATGCCGGCCTGCACCAGGCCTCGCTGATCTACCTTGGATTGGTCTTGTTTTTCATCACCTTCGTGGTGCTGTCGTTGTCGCGATTGCTGCTCTCCCGCCTCAAGCGCAGTGAAGGGACCCGCTCATGAACTCCACCGTCCTCACCCCGACACCGGAGTCGACTCCGCCGTCGTTCTTCGAGATGGGCGATGCCCGCATGGCGCGGCATCGCCAGCGCAAGCTCGTCAATCGTGTGGCCCTGACCCTGTCGCTGGGTGCCATGGCCTTCGGCCTGTTCTGGCTGTTCTGGATCCTCTTCGAGACCGTTCGCCAGGGCATTGGTGGACTGACCTGGGCCACGTTCACTGAAATGACCCCGCCGCCGCTGGCTGAAACCGGTGGTTTGGCCAATGCCATCTTCGGCTCGCTGACCATGGTTGGCCTGGCCACCCTGGTTGGCACGCCCATCGGCATCATGGCGGGCATCTACCTCGGCGAGTACGGACAGAAAACCTGGCTCGGCAGTGCCACGCGCTTCATCAATGACATCCTGCTTTCGGCGCCCAGCATCGTCATCGGGCTGTTCATCTACTCGGCCATGGTTGCGCAAGTGCGCTCGTTCTCGGCTCTTGCCGGTGTGCTGGCGCTGTCGCTCATCGTAATTCCGGTGGTGATCCGCACCACCGAGAACATGCTGAACCTGATTCCCAACGCGCTGCGTGAAGCAGCCTATGCGCTGGGCACGCCAAAGTGGAAGGTGATCCTGACCATCACGCTGAAGTCGGCGCGCTCCGGCGTCATCACCGGCATCTTGTTGGCAGTGGCTCGGATTGCTGGCGAAACTGCGCCTCTGCTGTTCACTGCGCTGTCCAACCAGTTCTGGTCGTCCAACCTGCTGCGCCCGATGGCAAGTTTGCCAAAGACGATTTTCGAGTACGGGATGAGCCCGTATGAGAACTGGCAGAAGCTGGCCTGGGCCGGCGTGTTCATCATCACGCTCGGCGTGCTGATCCTCAACATCCTGGCGCGCGTTTTCCTGCGCAACAAACACTGACATCACAGGCTAGAACCATGCAAACCCAGCCCGACTTCCTGATCAGCGAGCGCCCCAAACTGCAGGTGCGCGACCTCAACTTCTACTACGGCGCCTTCCACGCGCTGAAGCACATCAACCTCGACATTCCCGAGAAGAAGGTCACGGCCTTCATCGGGCCCTCGGGTTGCGGCAAGTCGACCTTGCTGCGCACCTTCAACCGCATGTTCCAGCTGTACCCCGAACAGCGTGCCGAAGGCTCCATCATGATCGACGGCGAGAACGTACTGACCTCGCGTCAAGACGTCTCGTTGATCCGCGCCAAGATCGGCATGGTCTTCCAGAAGCCGACGCCGTTCCCCATGTCGATCTACGACAACATCGCCTTCGGCGTTCGCTTGTTCGACAAGCTCTCCCGCGTGGAGATGGACGAGCGCGTCGAGTGGGCCCTCAAGAAGGCGGCCCTCTGGACCGAAGTGAAAGACAAGCTGCACCAAAGTGGCTCGGGCCTGTCCGGCGGCCAACAGCAACGGCTGTGCATTGCCCGCGGCATCGCCATCCGGCCCGAGGTTCTGCTGCTCGACGAACCCTGCTCGGCGCTCGACCCCATCTCCACCGGCAAGATCGAAGAGCTCATTCATGAGCTCAAGGACGACTACACGGTGGTGATCGTCACGCACAACATGCAGCAGGCCGCGCGCTGCTCCGACTACACGGCCTACATGTACCTCGGCGACCTGATCGAGTTCGGTCCCACGTCCGAGCTCTTCATGAAGCCGAAGAAGAAGGACACCGAGGACTACATCACCGGCCGTTTCGGTTGATTCTCGGCCGAGCCGAAGTGTTCTCAAAGATTCCCCCAGAGAGGAAAGCGACATGATCGACAAACATCTTTCAACCCAGTTCGACAGCGAACTGAGCGGCATCTCCACCCGTGTGCTCGAGATGGGCGGGCTGGTGGAGTCGCAAGTGGCACAGGCCGTCTATGCACTGACCAACTTCAGCGGCGAGATCGCCAGCGTAGTGCTGCGCAACGAAGAGCGCGTGAATGGCATGGAAATGGAGATCGACCGTGACCTCTCCACCATCATCGCGCGGCGCCAACCGACGGCGCGCGACCTGCGCTTGCTGATCGCCATCTCCAAGACCATCGCCAACCTCGAGCGCGTGGGCGACGAAGCCGCCCGCATCGCACGCACAGTGCAGCGCCTGATCAACACTGGTGTGTCGAGCCGTTTGCGCCTGCCGGTCAACGACCTGGCCTACGAATGCGAACTGGCCGTGGCCCAGCTGCGCAAGGCACTCGATGCCTTTGCGCGCCTCGACACCGTGAAGGCGGTCGAAGTGCTCAAACAAGACGACCAGATCGACCAGGAGTTCGACGGCCTGCTGCGCAAGCTCATCACTTACATGATGGAAGATCCGCGTACCATTTCGTCCAGCATCGATCTGGTGTTCGTGGCCAAGGCCATCGAGCGGGTGGGTGACCACGCGAAGAACATCGCCGAGGTCATCATCTACATCGTGAAGGGCACGGACGTGCGTCACAACCCGATCGAAACCGTGGAGTCGATGGCCAAATGAACACCGTCATGTTCATGAAGCGGAGGTCTGCATGAGCCAGGTTCTGGTGGTGGAAGACGAAGCGGCGATTGCCGAGCTGATGTCGCTCAACCTACGGCATGCGGGTTACGAGGTCGTCATCGCGGCCACAGCTGACGAGGCCATGGCCCAGGTCGACCGGGTGCTGCCCGACCTCATCGTGCTCGACTGGATGCTGCCCGGCCAGTCCGGGTTGTCACTCGCCAAACGGTGGCGGTCGCAGGTTCGCACGCGCGACCTGCCCATCATCATGCTCACCGCGCGGGCTGATGAAACCGACAAGATTTCCGGCCTCGATGCCGGTGCCGACGACTACCTCACGAAGCCCTTTTCCACGCAGGAACTGATGGCGCGCATTCGTGCGGTGTTGCGCCGCAAGGCGCCTGAGGCGCTGGACAGTGTGGTCGAGGTCGGCGCCTTGCGCCTCGATCCTTCCACACGCCGCGTGTCGCGCGATGCGCAAGAGGTGCGTCTCGGCCCCACCGAGTTTCGCCTGCTGCACTTCTTTATGACCCATCCCGAGCGGGTGCACAGCCGCGCGCAGCTGCTCGACCGGGTGTGGGGCGACCACGTCTTCATCGAAGAGCGTACGGTCGATGTGCACGTGAAGCGTCTGCGCGAGGCCTTGCTGCCCGTGCAGTGCGCCAGCATGATCGAGACGGTGCGGGGTGCAGGTTACCGGCTGACCCAGCCGGCGCAGAGCCTGTCGGCCTGATCTCATGGATGAACCGGTTCGGTCCGTCTCATGAGTTGGCTTTTTTCGAGGGTGATGTTGGCGATGCTGGCGGTGACCGCCGGCGGTGGGGTGGCCGGGTATGTCGTGGGGCCATACCTCAGCGTGCCCTGGGTGGCCAGCCTGCTCGGTGCGGCCTTGACGGCGGGTGTGCTGGTGCTGGTCGATGCGTTGCGCGGCCACCGCCTTATCCAGTGGCTGAGCGGCACGCAAGAGGGTGCTGCGCCCAAGGGCAATGGCTTCTGGGCCGAAATTGGCTACCGCGCCGAGCGCGCCATCCGGTTGCGCGAGCGCTCGGCCTCGCAGGAACGCTTGTTGTTGCAGCAGTTCCTGTCGGCCATGGAGGCCTCGCCCAACGGGGTGCTCTTGCTCGACGACATGGACCAGATCAGCTGGTGCAACTCCATTGCCGCCGACCATTTCGGGCTGCACCCCGGCCGCGACCGTCTGCAACCGGTGACCAACCTCGTGCGCGCGCCCGGCTTTGTGGCGCTGCTGCAGTCGGGCCAGTTCGATGGGCCGGTGATGGTGGGCGACGGGCGAGGGCGAGGCACCTTGTCGATCCTCATCCGGCCGTACGGCGAAGGGCTCAAGCTCGTGCTGTCGCAAGACGTGACCGAGCGTGAACGCTCCGATGGCATGCGGCGCGACTTCGTGGCCAACGTGTCGCATGAAATTCGCACCCCGTTGACCGTGTTGTCGGGTTTCATCGAGACCATGAGCAACCTGCCTTTGACCGAGGTGGAGCGCGCCCGCGTGCTCACGCTGATGGGCCAGCAGGCGGCGCGCATGCAGGCCTTGGTGAGTGACCTGCTCACCCTGGCCCAGCTCGAAGGCAGCCCCCGTCCGGCCAGCGACCATTGGGTGCCGGTGAACAAGCTGCTGGGGCAAGCGGTTTCTGACGCCTCCGGCTTGTCTCGTGGTCGGCATGAGTTGGTTCCTGCTGCGGAATCGCAGGCGCTGCTGGCGGGCAACGAGGCAGAGTTGTTCAGTGCGGTGGCGAACCTGATGAGGAATGCGGTGCGCTACACCCCGGATGGTGGGCGTATCACCCTCAGCTGGCAGGTCCGCGAAGATGGCTCGGGTGAGGTGTGCGTGGCCGACACCGGCATCGGCATCGAGAAGTCACAGTTGCCGCGGCTCACCGAGCGCTTCTACCGTGTCGATGGCAGCCGTGCGCGTGACACCGGCGGCACCGGCCTCGGACTGTCGATCGTCAAGCACGTGGTGCAGCGCCACGGCGGCGAGCTCGACATCGCCAGTGAGGTCGGCAAGGGCTCGCGTTTCAGTCTGGTGTTTCCGGCAGCACGGGTGCGTGAGACCGCTCAGTCGCTGGTGGCGGTGCCGGACGAGGCGGCGGCCGTCAGCGTCTGAATGTTCATGGGTGGGCCGGGAGGCTCACCCAATGAGCCCCTCCAGCAACTCGTTCATTCGGCCATCTCAGTGGGCCCTCTCAGTGGGTCGCTCCAGTGAGCCCGTTCCAACACCGGGTTCAGCGAGCGCCGTCTCGGCGGTAGATCGCTACCACGCGGTCGTTGTCCGTGGGGCGCACCTCGCGGCCGAGCAAGGTCCAGCCTGGGTGAGCCGGTGCAGGGCTGTTGCGCGTTTCGGTGAGCAGCATGTGATCGCACGACGTGGCATTCTCGGACGTCATCGCATCGATGCGGTAGCGGCCGAAGTACTCGAGGGCCACCATTTGCCCTCGCGCCATGCCCGGCGTGGCCGTGCACGACCCGAAGGGCACATGCATGCCGATGCGCTCGACCAGGGGCTTGTAGCTCAGCGCGTAGTTCATGAGCGGCAGCCACAGCGTCATCACGAGCAGCCAGCACAAGGCCACGCCGCTGGCCGGCAGCACCATGCTCTTCCACAGAGGATGCCGATTGCGGCCGGTGCGCCATTGCACGAGCCAGACCCAGGCCGCCGACGCGAGCACGGCCAGCACCAGGGCCAGGGCAGAGAAGGTCGGCTTGTAGCCCACCACGAGCTTGGCCACGTTGGCTGCCGGCTTGGCGGGTACACCCGTTTGCATGGCGATGTACAGCACCCAGATGGCCAGCGCACAGATGCTGAAGAAGAACACCGAGAACCAGTCGATGGCGGCGGAGGTGCTGCGCTGCAGCGTGGGCAGCGTGAATGCGGCCAGCACAGCGAGTGCAGGCAAGGCCAGCATGAGCGCCCGGTCGGAGCCGCCCATGGCAATGCATGACAGCACACCCACCAGTGCGCAGCTCAGCGGCACCGAGATGTGCCGGTGGGTCAGGTGGCGGCGCCAGCGCCAGAGCGTCCAGAGGGCGATGGGCCAGGTGGGCCACATGAACCACAGCAGCTGGCGCAGCAGCTGCACGACACTTTGTGCCGAGGCATAGCCTTCGAGCCGCATGCCCCATGCCCCCAGGGCAAATCCGACCGCGGCGGCCAGGATGCCGGACGCAGCGACCCAGGGCACGAAGCGGCGCGATGATTCGTAGCTGGACTGGCTGCACACCACCAAGCCAGCAACGCCGAGGGCCATGGCCATGCTGGGCGCGCCGCTCGCTGCCATCATGGGCAGGGACAGCATGGCGGCGAGTTTGCACTGCCAGCCTCGATAAGGACTCGAAGACAGCCCATACATGAACAGCGCCGCCCCGGCGAGCTGGCACAGCTCGGGCGTGGTTTCGTGACCGAGCTGCAGCAAGCCCAGCGTGGCGATGAGCGCCAGCAGTGCGCCGTCGGCGATGGCACGCGCGTAGTCGATGGGTTGGGCCTCGCCGCCAAAGGCGAAGGGCAGGGGTTGGGCGGCCTCGGTGCGGGCCAGATGGAAGCTGCTGTACCAGGTGAGCAGCAAGACCAGGCCGAGCAGCAGCGCAAAGGGAATGCGTGCAGCCATCGGCGGGCCGACCCAGTCACCCAGCAGGTGGATGAACGAGGCCCCGAGCCAGTAGGGAAACATGGCCGCATCGGCCGGCAGGCCGCCGACGGTGGGCGCAAGCCAGGAGCTGCGGCCCTCGGCCATGCTGAACATGTAGCCGAAGGCCGTGATGTCGGCGTTCTTCCAGGGGTCACGCCCGATCAGGCCGGGCAGCAGGTAGGCGGCGCAGAACAGCCACAGCGCGACGCGCGGAAGCCGCCTCGCAGCGCGTTCGGTGACCAGGGCAGGATTGGGTGAGTTCAAGGCAGGGGCGACAGTGAATCGGGCAGAGGGAATGATGCCGCATAAAAACAAAAAGGCAGCCATGGCTGCCTTTTCGTGGATCGAGCGAACTCGAGCGAGCGATTATTTCTTGAGGTGCGCAAACTTGTTGCGGAACTTCTCGACGCGACCGCCCAGCGAGTCGACGCTCTTTTGCGTGCCCGTGTAGAACGGATGCGATTCGCTCGTGGTTTCAAGCTTGAACAGCGGCACTTCGCGGCCGTCGTCGAGCTTCACGGTTTCCTTGGTCTGCGCGCAAGAGCGCGTGACGAACTTGAAACCGTTGGACAGGTCCACGAAACACACATCGCGGTACGTGGGGTGAATGCCTTCTTTCATGCGGAACCTCTTCGCTGGTGAACTTGGAAGCCACACCGAACCGTTCGGTGCACTTTCCAGAATGCGGAAAACCGCAGATTATAGCCTGAGGGAGGGCCTGTCTGGCAAGCCCGCTGTCACGAAGCTGCAAGCAGCTCTCGTGACGGTCAGCCGCCGCGACGCATCATGTCGAAGAAATCGAGATTCGTCTTGGTGGCCTTCATCTTGTCGAGGATGAATTCCATCGCCTCGATCTCGTCCATCGAGTACAGCAACTTGCGCAAGATCCAGGTCTTCTGGAGGATCTCGGGCTTGAGCAGCAGCTCTTCGCGGCGGGTGCCCGACTTGTTCAGCAGGATCGACGGATAGACCCGCTTCTCGGCCATGCGGCGGTCCAGGTGGATTTCACAGTTGCCCGTGCCCTTGAACTCTTCGTAGATCACTTCGTCCATGCGGCTGCCGGTGTCGACCAGCGCCGTGCCGATGATGGTGAGCGAGCCGCCTTCTTCAACATTGCGGGCCGCGCCGAAAAAGCGCTTCGGACGTTGCAGCGCGTTGGAGTCAACACCACCGGTCAGCACCTTGCCGGACGACGGCAGCACGTTGTTGTATGCGCGTGCCAGGCGGGTGATGGAGTCAAGAAGGATGATCACGTCCTTTTTCATTTCGACCAGGCGCTTGGCGCGCTCGATCACCATTTCGGCGACCTGAACGTGGCGGGCAGGGGGTTCGTCGAAGGTGGAGCTGATGACCTCGCCGCGCACGGTGCGCTGCATTTCGGTCACTTCTTCGGGACGTTCGTCGACCAGCAGCACGATGAGGTACACCTCAGGGTAGTTGGTGGTGAGGGCGTGAGCGAGGTTCTGCATCATCACCGTCTTGCCGCTCTTGGGCGCCGAGACCAGCAGGGCGCGCTGGCCCTTGCCGAGCGGGGCGATCAGGTCGACGATGCGGCCGGTGATGTTTTCATCGGACTTGATGTCGCGCTCGAGCTTGAACTGTTCCTTGGGGAACAGCGGCGTCAAGTTCTCGAACATGATCTTGTGCTTGCTTTCCTCGGGGGTGAGGCCGTTCACGCGGTCGACCTTCACCAGGGCAAAGTAGCGCTCGCCGTCTTTCGGCACCCGCACTTCGCCTTCGATGGCGTCGCCGGTGTGCAGGTTGAAGCGGCGGATCTGGCTCGGCGAGAGGTAGATGTCGTCGGTCGAGGCCATGTAGCTGGCGTCAGGGGCACGCAGGAAGCCGAAGCCGTCGGGCAGCACCTCCAGCACGCCGTCGCCGAACACCTGCTCGCCACCCTTGGCGCGCTTCTTCATGATCGCGAACATCAACTCCTGCTTGCGCATGCGGGTGACGTTGTCGATTTCCAGCGCTTCGCCCATCGTGATGAGTTCGGAAACGTGGAGGGCTTTGAGTTCGGACAGATGCATGGGGTGTGGACCCTCTGGGTGAATGCCGGCGCCGTGGTGAATGGTCACCTGGCGTTGACGTTGCGCTGTGGTGGCGCTGAAGTTGCGGTTTGGTCCAGATCGAGCCGGTCGATGGAGCTGTTCAACCGGCGGGAATGGCGATGTCGCGTGGGTACCGAAACAGGTACGGGGATGAAAACCGAGGCTGGTGCCGAGATGAAACTCGGAACACAGACCCCAAAGTGGCCGAAATTGGAAACAACAAACACTGGGGAGGGGGGCCGAACCCACGCGCCGCAGAGCGGGCAGGGTGGCAAATCTTCAGGCAGCGAAGCGGGGGTGCCGGTCTTCAGCAGGGCCCCGAATTCGCCGCAATGGACGGATTATAGATTACCGTCGATGAAAGCCGTCAACTGGGCTTTCGAGAGTGCGCCGACTTTGGTGGCGGCGAGTTGGCCGCCCTTGAAGATCATGAGCGTCGGAATGCCGCGGATGCCGAACTTGGCCGGCACTTCACGGTTTTCGTCGACATTCATCTTGGCGATCTGAAGCTGGCCTTCGTACTGCTTGGCCACTTCGTCCAGGATGGGGGCGATCATCTTGCAAGGGCCGCACCATTCGGCCCAGTAATCGACGAGAACGGGTTGTTCCGCGTCGAGGACGTCGGTGCTGAAAGACGCGTCCGTGGTGTGTTTGATCAGTTCGCTGCTCATGGTCTGGTCCTGAAGCATGGGCCCGCGCCAGGTGGCGGGCAGGTGAAACGATTTTGACACAAAGCCCCTCGCCTCGCCGCCGGGGGGCCGTCATGCCTCGCTATGGCAGCAATAGGAGAGTGCGTGGGCGAGCCCACGGTTCCGCCACGGCATATGTTCCTCCCCCAAACGCCACTGTGACGGCCTGCAGCGGGAATAAGCCCGCTTTCAGGCACCTGATCGGCCTATTCGGCAGGCCCGCGCCGCAGTCCAATAGAAGGACATTCCGCTTGATATGCGCCGCGCCCTCATGCCTGATCCCTCCACGCCTGCTGCCAAGACGAACCCCACCCGGGCGTTCGGGCGGTTCGAGCTGCGCCAGCTGCTCGGAAAGAGCACGCGCAGCATGGTCTGGCTGGGTTTTGATCCCCGTTCACAGCAAGAGGTCATGCTCACCATGCCCCGTGTCCAGCCCGCCGATGAAGCGGCGCTGGGTCTGTGGAAGCGAGACACCGAACACGCCGCCCGGCTCAACCATCCAAACCTCGCTCATGTGGTCGAGATCGGCGTTCAGGACCACTGGCCCTACGTGGTGGTCGACCGCGCATTGGGTCAGACGCTGGCTGAACGCATGGCGTCGACACCGAACCCGTCACCGATGGAGGTGGTGGAATGGTCCATCGCCCTGCTCGATGGGCTGGCCTTTGCCCACCAGGCT
>JBEGTX010000332.1:0-4438 GCA_041179165.1 Pseudomonadota bacterium
TGTACCTCGGCGCAGGCCACTGCCCGAGCAGCGGCTTGCCAACCTTCTACGGCCGGCCGGCGGTGATAAGAGCGATGGCCTCTGCACAGACGGCACGAACTGACGACGACCGTGCCCCGCTGGAGAGCACAAGGTGTTCAGCGAAGCAGCGTGCGGTTGCATGACCAGGACGGGTCGCCTCTAACGTTGGAGGTGAGCGGCAGACAACGGCGCGCTCGGTGCCGCCGAAGCGGGCCAACGAAGCCCGCTGTTGGCTGTCCGCTCGACTGACGGGTTAGATGCGACGCTGCCGGCAGGCCCTGCCCGCCAGACGAACCGACGCACCCGAGATGAAAGCAATGTACCTCGGCTTGGCCAGCTGCCCGAGCAGCGGCTTGCCAACCTTCTACGGCCGAACGGCGGTGATGAGAGCGATGGCCTGTGAACAGACTGCCCCAGCTGACGATGACCGTTCCCCGCTGGAGAGCACACGGTGTTCAGCGAAGCAGGGGGCGTTTGCATGACCAGAACGGATCGCATCTAACGTTAAATAGACAACATAGATGGTACAGGTCAACGTCGCCTAAAACAACGCGACTTATGCCGCCACCCAGGATGGGAGTGTCGTTTAGCCAAACCTAAAAATGGCCGGATGAGCTCACATTCCAATCCACCGCCGAGCGAAGCAGCGGAGCCTCCGCATCCACCCAGGCTGCTGACTCAACTTCGCACTCACCTGCGACTGCGAAACTACAGTTTGCGCACCGAGCAGGTGTATGTCGACTGGATTCGACGGTTCATCAAGTTTCATGGGATGCGACACCCAAAGGACCTGGCTGCCGCCGAGGTGGAGAGCTTTCTCTCTCACTTGGCAGTGAACAGGCACGTTTCGCCGAGCACGCAGAACCAAGCCAAATCGGCGTTGCTCTACCTGTACCGCCATGTGTTGGAAGTTGAGCTGCCCTGGCTCGACGAAGTGGTACAGGCCAAGGCGCCGCGCCGCTTGCCGGTGGTGTTGACCGAGCGCGAGGTGCGCGACCTGCTCCAGGCCATGCATGGCCCGATGGGTTTGCTGGCCAGTCTGCTTTACGGTACGGGCATGCGGTTGATGGAAGGACTGCGATTGCGTGTGAAAGACGTGGAGTTTTCCCGACGCGAGCTGATCGTGCGTGAAGGCAAAGGTGGAAAAGACCGGGTCACCGTTCTGCCAGAGAATTTGATGATCCCGCTTCGCGCACAGTTGGAGCGTACCCGCGCCCTGCATGCGCAGGATCTGGCGGCAGGGTTCGGCGACGTGTACTTGCCGCATGCCTTGGCCACGAAATACCCGCGCTCCGGGCGCGCATGGGGCTGGCAATGGGTGTTTCCTTCCGCCAAGCGTTCGATCGATCCGCGATCGAACCCTCCCGCCGAACGACGTCACCATGCTTCGCCGGAGTCGGTACAACGCGCCGTGCGCGAAGCGGGGCGGACCATCCAGTGTGACAAGCCCATATCACCTCATGTGCTGCGCCATTCTTTCGCGACGCATCTGTTGCAAGCGGGCTATGACATTCGCACCGTGCAAGAGTTGCTCGGTCACAGCGACGTGAGCACCACCATGATCTACACGCATGTGATGAACCGCGGTGGACGGGGTGTTCGGAGCCCTCTGGATGCGCTTTGAAAGAAAGCAGTACACCCGACGATTGTTCGCGGGTCGGTTTCAGCCTCACCTGACCAAACTCACCATATTGCCCCTCCAAAGAACAAGCGCCACGAGCAGAACCAGTGGTGTGAGTGCAGCCAGGCACAGCGCAATGAGTGCCCTCGGGCTTCTGAAGCGGCTGCTCAGAAAAGCGGGCGTGACCGCTGCGAACACGCATGTCGCCACGTATGCGACAACGTTCATGAGGACAACAGCGTCGGATGGGTCGCCGTTGCCCCAATCGCCGAAAACGGGATCACGAACGCAGGTGAAGAGTACGCCGACGCCCAGCAGCCAGAGGATGCCGATAGAGACGCCAAGAATGACGCAATGTCGGGTTGTTGCGGGGTGCGAGTTGGGCTGCATGTCATGTGTTGCAACGATGGGCATGGGTGTGGTCGGGTGGGGTCATGTCTGCGATCGCGCTTGGAAACTGCGGCTCCATGCCCTGTGTGCCAAATGACAGTGGCTCGGCGATGAGAGTCCTACTGTGCGCACGGCCGAGCCATGATCACTGTGCCGTGGCCTGCGTGCAGTGGATACCGCATGCGCCGTTGTGACGGAGTGTTGGGGCGGCCGAGGTGCCTGGCAACTGTGCCGATCTGCGCCTCCAACGCCATCATCCAAGCCCAGCCCGATGCCCATGCGTGAACGCTTCCTCGAACACCGAGTACCCCGACAGGTCCGCATGCGCAAACCGCACCTTGCCGCGCATCTCCGCCAAGGCACGCAAAGCGGGATGACCGCGCACGCCGGGAGACGGAACACTCATCGCATGGCCGTAGCGCATGAGGTCGACCTGGCGGAGTTTGTCGCGCAGATCAGGGTGGGCCGTCGACAGGTCGTTCACCACGGCCTCAGACCACAGCTGCCAAGGTTCGCTGAGCAAGCGGCCCCGCTGAGCACGCAGCTGCTCGGCTGAGTCGCCCCCCAAGGCCCAGTAGGACGTGAGCACGGTCGGGCCGGCATGAGGCCGCGTGCTCTGGTGCATGGCGTCCACATAGCCGAGCAGCGCACTGCCGTGAATGACGTTGTCCCACGCGGGCGCAGCGCCCGGAGGATCATCGAGTGCGGCGTCGAGCTGCAGGTTGGCGACGAGCCAGGGTGCGTAGCGCAAGGTGGCGGCTGCCTCGGTCAACGCGGCTGGTGGTGCGCTGAGCAGACGCACAGCGATGAACAAGGGCACGGCCATGACCACCTGCGCTGCGCTCCAGCGTTCCATCTGCGCGCTGCGTGGGTTCCACGCGTCCACCTCCACACCCGACTTGCCCTCACTCACCCTCAGCACCACCTGCCCGCCGTGCGTGCGCTCACGGAATGGGGCAGCCAGTCGCTCGACGAGCCAGGCATTGCCATCGGCCCAGGTGAGCACGCCTTCGCGGCTGTCCGCCGCCTCGCCGGGCGCATGAAAGCCGTGCCGGCTGGCGAAGTAGTGCAGTCCGGCCCAGGCAGACACTTGTCCCAGCCCAGCGCCGTAGTCGTCGCGGCAGCAGTAGTCGAGGTAAGTGCGCAGGTCAGCACTTCGATAGGCCTGTGCATCGAGCCAGGCCGCGAAGGTCAGCGCATCGAGAGCCTGATGGCCGGCCGTCCACGGACTGCGAAAGGTGGGGATGCTGAAGCCGAGCTCGCGTGTGAGGCGGGTCACGTCGGCGCTGAAGCGGCGGTACTCGTCCAGCGTGGCGGCATCCTCAGTGAAGGGCAGCAGGCCCTCTTGCCATTGGCCGTGCACGAACACGCGCTCTTGCGGGCTGTGGCAGAGGAAGCGCTCGTCGTAGACGCGCTTTCCATGTTCGGTGCGGCACACACCCAGCTCCGTCAGCAGGTCGATCACCTCGTGGGCTTCGTCGCCCGGCAAGGGCAGGTAGTGCGCGCCCAGTGGGCAGCGCATGCCGCCCAGCTGGTGGCCGCGGCTGTTGCCGCCGGGGGTGTCTTCGAGCTCCAGCAGGTGCACGTCGTCGATGCCGCGTGCCGCCAGCGACCGGGCACACGCGAGGCCGGCCACGCCGGCGCCCACGATCAACACGCCCGCTCGGCGTTGCACGGCGGGCGGCGGCAACGCGCCGCTGCGCGACTCGCGCAGGCGGTGGCCGCGATCGTGCGCTGCACCCACCCAGCCACCGGCATAGCCGGGTGGCGGCCGGCGGTCGCAGGCCGCCAGGGGCAACGCCGCGGCAGCGGCCAGCCAGGCGCGCCGGGTGATGCCCATGGGCGGGCCCATCAGTGCACCCTGCCCCATTCCTGCTCGAAGATCTGCACCAGCACCTGGTTGGACAGGCGGTTGGGCTCGGCCGGTACACGCGACATGTCGGGCGGAAACTCGAACAGCGCCGGCAAGCCGGGCACGGTGAGGAAGCGCAGGCCCGCAGGCAAGGCGGCGGGCGGATGGTAGGGCCGGCGGCTCGCCAGGACGAAGCCCCACTCGCCGAAGCTCGGCACGTGCGCGTGGTACGGGGTGACGGTCAGGCCGGCAGCCTCGATGGTGGTCGCCACCGTCCAGAAGCTCTTGCGTGCAATCAGCGGCGAGGTGGTCTGCACCACCGCATAGCCTGAGGCCGACAGATGCTGGTCGATGAGGGTGTAGAAACTCGTGCTGTAGAGCTTGCCAATGGAGAAGTTGGTGGGGTCGGGGAAGTCGACCACGATGACGTCGAACACACCGGGGTTCTGCTCGAGCCACGCGAACGCGTCCTGGTTGACGACCTTCACCTTGGGCGAGCGCAGTGCGTCACCGTTGAGCTGGCGCAGCAGCGGCTGCTCGGCAAAGAGCGTGGT
>JBEGTX010000333.1:0-7621 GCA_041179165.1 Pseudomonadota bacterium
TGTGACGTTCACCGACGAGCAGCTCAAGCGCCACGGTGTCGAGGTGGCGGTGGCGGGGTCGGCCTCCATCCGCAGCGGCCTGCAGCTGCTGGGTGAGGTGACGCTGAACCAGGACCGCAGCGTGCACGTCACGCCCCGTCTGTCGGGCCTGGTGGAGTCGGTGCGCGCCAATGCGGGTGACCGTGTGCGCAAAGGCCAGGTGCTGGCCGTGATCTCCAGCCAGGCATTGGCCGACCAACGAAGCGAGCTGCTCGCCGCGCAGAAGCGGCTGGCCTTGGCCCGCACCATACTCGAGCGCGAGAAGAAGCTGTGGGAAGAAAAGATCACGGCCGAGCAAGACTTTCTTGCCGCGCGGCAAGCCTTTCATGAGGCCGAGATCACGGCCGAGGCGGCGCGCCAGAAGCTCATCAGCCTCGGCGCAGGAGGCAGCGTGTCGACCCAGGGCCTCACGCGTTTCGAAATCCGCTCGCCCATCGATGGCACGGTGACCGACAAGAAGATCAGTGTCGGCGAGGTCGTGAAGGAAGACGCACTGGTGTTCCAGGTCGCCGACCTGTCCACCGTGTGGATCGAACTCATGGTGCCGGCCAAGGATGTGGCTCGGCTCAAGGTGGGCGATGTGGCGCGAATCAAGTCGGCCTCGTTCGACACGCTGGGCAGCGCCCGGCTGTCGCACGTGGGCGCGCTGGTGGGTGAGCAGAGCCGTCAAGCGGGTGCACGGCTCGTGCTGGCGAACGCCGACGGGATCTGGCGGCCCGGCCTTCCGGTCACGGTGGACCTGAGCTCCGGTGAGGCCACGGTGCCAGTGGCCGTGTCGGTGGAGGCCGTGCAGTCGCTCCGCGATTGGACCGTGGTGTTCGGGCGATACGGAACGCAGTTCGAGGCCCGGCCCGTGAAACTCGGCCGAAGCGACGGGCGTGTGGTCGAGGTGATCGAGGGACTGCAGGCGGGCGAACGGTACGCCGCCAAGAACAGCTTTCTGATCAAGGCCGACATCGGCAAGGCGGGTGCCAGCCATGACCACTGAGAACGCATCCGTCTCCAGCCGGTGGCCATCCCCAGGCGAGGCATCGCATGTTTGAGTCGCTCATCCGCTTTGCCATTGCGCAGCGCTGGCTGGTGCTCATCGTGGTGCTGGCCATGGCAGCCCTCGGTGTGTTCAGCTACCAGCGCCTGCCCATCGATGCCGTGCCCGACATCACCAACGTGCAGGTGCAGATCAACACCGAGGCCCGCGGGTACTCGCCGCTCGAGTCGGAGCAGCGTGTCACCTACGCCATCGAAACCGCGATGGCCGGGCTGCCGAACCTGGAGCAGACGCGATCGCTGTCACGCTACGGCTTGTCGCAGGTGACGGTGGTGTTCAAGGACGGCACCAACATCTACTTCGCACGCCAGCTCGTCAACGAGCGCATCCAGCAGGCCCGGGCCAACCTGCCCGCGGGCCTGGCGCCGACGCTCGGTCCGATCGCCACCGGCCTGGGCGAGATCACCATGTGGACGGTCGAGTCCCGGCCCGGCGCGCTCAAGGCCGACGGCACACCGTACACGCCCACCGATCTGCGCGAGATCCAGGACTGGATCATCAAGCCCCAGTTGCGCAATGTGCCCGGGGTCACCGAGATCAACACCGTCGGTGGCTATGCGAAGGAATACCAGGTGGCCCCGCTGCCCGACAAGCTCGTGGCCCATGGCGTGTCGTTGGCGGACGTGGTGCAGGCGCTGGAGCGCAACAACGGCAACGTCGGTGCGGGCTACATCGAGCGCCGGGGCGAGCAGGTGCTGATCCGTGCGCCGGGCCAGGTGGCGTCCATCGAGGACATCGCCAACATCGTCATCGCGGTGAGGCCCGAGGCATCGATGGCCGTGCCCATTCGCATCCGCGATGTGGCCGAGGTCGGATTCGGGCAAGAGCTTCGCACGGGCGCGGCCACCGAGAACGGGCGCGAGGTCGTGCTCGGCACGGTTTTCATGCTTGCAGGTGAAAACAGCCGCACGGTGTCGCAGGCCGTGGACCTGCGCCTGAAAGAGATCAACAAGAGCTTGCCGGTCGGCGTGATTGCGCAGACCGTGTACGACCGCACGCTGCTCATCGACAAGGCCATCGCCACGGTCAAGCGCAACCTGCTTGAAGGTGCGCTGCTGGTCATCGCAGTGCTGTTCCTGTTTCTCGGCAACCTGCGGGCCGCGTTGATCACGGCCGCGGTGATTCCACTGGCCATGCTCTTCACCTTCACCGGCATGGTGACGAACAAGGTGAGTGCCAACCTGATGAGCCTCGGGGCGCTGGACTTCGGCATCCTGATCGACGGGGCGGTGGTCATCGTGGAGGGCTGCGTGCGCCGGCTCGCCCATGCCCAGGCCGCGGCGGGCCGCGCACTGACACGCGAGGAACGCTTCAGCGAGGTGTTCGCCGCCGCCCGCGAGGCGCGCCGGCCGCTGCTGTTCGGGCAGCTCATCATCATGGTGGTGTACCTGCCGATCTTCGCGCTCACCGGCGTCGAGGGCAAGATGTTCCACCCCATGGCCTTCACCGTGGTGGCCGCACTGCTGGGGGCGATGATCTTGTCGATCACCTTCGTTCCGGCGGCCGTGGCGCTGTTCATCGGCGACAAGGTGGCCGAGTCGGAAAACCGCCTGATGGGCTGGGCCCGCCGAGGCTATGCACCGCTGCTCGACTGGTCGCTTCTCAACAAGCCCATCGTGCTCACGGTGGCGGCGGTGTCGGTGCTGCTCAGTGGCCTGCTCGTGACCCGCATGGGGAGCGAGTTCATTCCCAGCCTCGACGAGGGAGACATCGCGCTTCACGCGCTGCGCATTCCCGGCACCAGCCTGACGCAGGCGGTCTCCATGCAATTGGAGCTCGAACGCACCATCCAGAGCTTCCCTGAAGTGGAGCGGGTGTTCGCCAAGCTCGGCACTGCCGAGATCGCCACCGACCCCATGCCGCCCAACGTCGGTGACACCTTCGTCATGCTCAAGCCCCGTGCAGCCTGGCCCGATCCGAAGCGCAGCATGCCCTCGCTCGTGGCGGCATTGGAGTCGGCGGTGGCGCAGGTCCCCGGCAACAACTACGAGTTCACCCAGCCCATCCAGATGCGCTTCAACGAGCTCATTTCTGGCGTGCGCAGCGATGTGGCCGTCAAGGTGTTCGGTGACGACATGGCGGTGATGGAGTCCACCGCCGAGCGCCTTGCCAAGGTGCTCGAAGGCATCGCCGGCGCGGCCGACGTGAAGGTCGAGCAGACCACCGGCCTGCCGATGCTCACGCTGCAGATCGACCGGGCTCGTTTGGCCCGCCTGGGGCTGAGCGTTGCCGATGTGCAGGAGACCGCAGCCGCGGCCATCGGCGGGCAGGAAGCGGGCGCCGTGTTCGAAGGGGATCGGCGTTTCGAGATCGTCGTGCGCCTGCCCGAGCGCGTGCGCAGCGACGTGGAGGCACTCAAGCGGCTGCCCATTGCCTTGCCAGGCCGGGCCGGCCATGTGCAACTCGGTGAGGTCGCGAGCTTCGATGAATCCCCCGGCCCCAACCAGATCAGCCGCGAGAGCGGCAAGCGCCGCGTCGTGGTGACCGCCAACGTGCGCGGGCGCGACATCGGCTCCTTCGTGGCCGAGGCACAGGCCAAGCTGCAGACCGAGGTCAAGGTGCCGGCGGGCTACTGGACCACCTGGGGTGGCACCTTCGAGCAATTGCAGTCGGCCGCCAAGCGCCTGCAGATCGTGGTGCCGGCAGCGCTGCTGCTGGTGTTCCTGTTGCTCTTCGCCATGTTCGGCAACGTGCGCGACGGCCTGCTGGTTTTCACTGGCGTGCCCTTTGCATTGACGGGTGGGCTCATCGCTCTGTGGCTGCGCGGCATTCCGCTGTCGATCTCGGCTGGCGTGGGTTTCATCGCGCTGTCGGGCGTGGCCGTGCTCAACGGCCTGGTGATGATTTCGGCCATCCGTGGCTTGCAGAGCGAGGGCACCGCACTCGACGAGGCCGTGCGCGAAGGCGCGTTGTCGCGACTGCGGCCGGTGCTGATGACGGCGCTCGTGGCCTCGCTCGGCTTCGTGCCCATGGCGCTGGCCACCGGCACGGGGGCGGAGGTGCAGCGCCCGCTGGCCACGGTCGTGATCGGCGGCATCCTGTCGTCGACGGCGCTCACGCTGCTGGTGCTGCCGGTGCTGGTCCGCTGGATCCACCGGCGTGAGCGGTCGGTCGCCACGACAGCCCATTGAGACGACGTGATCATGGGGGAGCTTTCGTCTTGAGCCGCATGGGCCAGAAAGCCGAAAGCGCGATACTGTGGCTCGGTGACATCTGTCGATCGCCCCATTTGTTCGCTTCATTGGCTTGAAGAAGGAGAACCAAGATGACCGTTGAATCGCACTGGGAAACCGTCTACCAAAACAAGGCTGCTGACTCCGTCAGCTGGTTCCAGCCCCATGCGCAGCAATCGCTGTCACTCATCCACAGCATTGCTGCCGCGCGAACATGCCGGGTCATTGATGTGGGTGGTGGTGCATCCACCCTGATTGATGATCTGCTGGCGCAGCGGCAGGTCGAGGTCTCGGTGTTGGACATCTCGGCCGCGGCGCTGGACGTGGCTCGGCATCGGCTTGCGAAGGAGGCAGATCGAGCAAGCTGGATCGTGGGCGACATCACACAGGTGGTGCTGCCCGAGCAGGCTTATGACATCTGGCACGACAGAGCGGTTTTCCACTTTTTGACCGAACCCGCGCAGCGTGCGGCCTATGTGGCGCAGGTCAGGCGCGCAGTTCGTCCGGGTGGGCACGTGATCGTGGCGACTTTCGGTCCCGACGGGCCTCTGCAATGCAGCGGTCTGCCGGTCATGCGCTATGCCCCAGATGCCTTGCATGCTGAGTTTGGTGGGAAGTTTGAACTGGTGGAGCACCTCAGCGAGGTGCATCAGACCCCCTGGGGCGCTTCGCAGCAGTTTGTCTATTGCCATTGCGTGATGCATTGAAGCGCCGGCCTGTCAGGTGGCGATGCGTGCCCATCTGGAGCAGAGCGCCCGCATCCCCGACAATGTCAGGATGAATGCTCCCACCCTGTTCGACCCCGGCATGCTGCTGCTGGTGGATGGCTCCAGCTACCTGTACCGCGCCTACCACGCGCTGCCCGACCTGCGCAGCCCCGATGGTTTCCCCACCGGCGCCATCCACGGCATGGTGGCCATGATGCGGCGCCTGCGCGAGCAGTACCCGGCGCGCCTGGGGGCGTGCGTGTTCGATGCCAAGGGCCGCACCTTCCGCGACGACTGGTATGCGGAGTACAAGGCACAGCGCGCGCCCATGCCCGAAGACCTCGCGCTGCAGATCGAACCCATCCACGAGATGGTCAAACTGCTGGGCTGGCCCGTGCTGATGGTGCCGGGCATCGAGGCCGATGACGCCATCGGCACCCTGTCGTGTGCCGCCTCCAAGAAGGGCCACAGCGTCATCATTTCCACCGGCGACAAGGACATGGCCCAGCTGGTGGACGAGCGCGTGACGCTCATCAACACCATGACGCAAGAAGCCCTCGACGTGCCCGGCGTGGCCGCCAAGTTCGGCGTGCCGCCCGACCGCATCATCGACTACCTCACCCTCATCGGCGACACGGTGGACAACGTGCCCGGCGTCGAGAAGGTGGGTCCGAAGACCGCCGTGAAGTGGCTCACCGAACATGGTTCGCTCGAAGGCGTGATGGCGGCAGCCGGTGGCATGAAGGGCGTGGCCGGCGAAAACCTGCGACGCGCGCTCGACTGGCTGCCACAAGGCCGCCGCCTCATCACGGTCGTGACCGACTGCGACCTGAGTGGCCACGTGAGCGACTGGCCGGCGTTCGAGTCGCTCGCGCTCGGCGAGATCGACCAGAACAAGCTGCTCGACTTCTACACCCGCTACGGTTTCAAGAGCCTGAAGCGCGACCTCGAAGCCGCGCTGGGCAAGGGCAGCGTGGCCGTGCCGGCGGCCGCTGGGGGGAGCACGGGCGACTTGTTCGGCGACCCGCTGGTGGTGCAGCCCGCGGCACTCGTCGACCGACGCTACGACAACGTGCTCACGCACGAGATGCTCGATGAGTGGATCACCCGGCTCGAAGCCGCGCCTTTGGCCGCCCTCGACACTGAGACCGACTCGCTCGACGCCATGCGCGCGCGCATCGTCGGCATCTCGTTCAGCGTGGAGCCGGGCGTGGCGGCCTACGTGCCGCTGCAGCACAACTACGCGGGCGCGCCCACCCAGCTGCCGATCGACGAGGTGCTGGCCAAGCTCACGCCGTGGCTCACCAATGCCGATGCCAAGAAGGTCGGCCAGAACATCAAGTACGACCTGCAGGTGTTTGCCAACCACGGCATCACCGTTCGCGGCCTGGAACACGACACCATGCTGCAGAGCTACGTGCTCGAAGCCCACAAGCCGCACAGCCTGGAAAGCCTCGCACAACGCCACCTCGGCCGCAGCGGGCTCAGCTACGAAGACGTGTGTGGCAAGGGCGCCAATCAGATTCCTTTCGCGCAGGTCGAGCTGGAGCGCGCGGCCCTGTACTCGGGCGAAGACAGCGAAATGACCTTGCAAGTGCACCAGGCGCTGTGGCCGCTGCTGCAGGCCGAACCGGCCCTGCTCAAGGTTTACCAAGACATCGAGATCCCCGTGGCCGCGGTGCTGCAACGCATCGAACGCCAGGGCGTGCTGATCGACCCCGCGGTACTGGCCCAGCAAAGCCATGAACTCGGCGAACGCATGATGCAGCTCGAGCGCGACTCCCACGAGCTGGCCGGCCAACCCTTCAACATGGGCTCGCCCAAGCAGATCGGCGAGATCCTCTTCGGCAAGCTCGGCTTGCCGGTGGTCAAGAAGACCGTGAGCGGGGCACCGAGCACCGACGAAGAGGTGTTGGCCAAGCTGGCCGAAGACTATCCGCTGCCCGCCAAGCTGCTGGAACACCGCAGCCTCGCCAAGCTCAAGGGCACCTACACCGACAAGCTGCCGCTGATGGTGAACCCCGACACCGGCCACGTGCACACCAACTACGCGCAGGCCGTGGCCGTGACCGGCCGCCTGTCGAGCAACGACCCCAACCTGCAGAACATCCCCATCCGCACGGCCGAAGGCCGGCGTGTGCGCGAGGCCTTCATCGCGCCACCGGGCCACGTCATCATGAGCGCCGACTACTCGCAGATTGAGTTGCGCATCATGGCGCACATCAGCGGCGACGAAAACCTGCTGCGTGCCTTTGCCGAAGGCATGGACGTTCACCGCGCCACCGCGAGCGAGATCTTCAGCGTGGAGCCCGCGGCGGTCAGCAGCGAGCAGCGGCGCTACGCCAAGGTCATCAACTTCGGCCTCATCTACGGCATGAGCGCCTTCGGCCTGGCCAGCAACCTCGGCATCGAGCGCAGCGCTGCGGCGTCGTACATCGAACGCTATTTCACGCGCTATCCCGGCGTGAAGAACTACATGGACGAAACGCGCGCGTCGGCCAAAGACCGAGGTTTCGTCGAAACGGTTTTCGGCCGCCGCCTGTGGCTGCCCGAGATCAACAGCCCCAACGGCCCCCGCCGCGCCGGCGCTGAGCGAGCCGCCATCAACGCCCCGATGCAAGGCACTGCAGCCGACCTCATCAAGTTGGCGATGA
>JBEGTX010000334.1:0-11747 GCA_041179165.1 Pseudomonadota bacterium
TGGGCAAAGGACATGGCGCTGCCGGCCCAGCTTGCCGCGCTGCGCCCGCAGGCCGAAGCGGGCGGCCTGATGCTGCACCAAGGCACCGTCATCCCTTGTGTGCTGACTCGCCGCATCCACAGCGAATTTCCAGGCGTCGTGACGGCGCGGGTGTCGATGAATGTGTACGACTCCAAGACCAGCCGCCGCCTGCTGCTGCCGCAGGGTGCACTGTTGGTGGGGGCCTACAGCAACGAGGTTCAGGACGGCCAGGAGCGTTTGCAGATTGCCTTCACCCGCCTTCGCATGCCCGATGGCTCCACTTACGAGCTGCCAGGGGCCACTGGTTCGGATGCGGCGGGGCAGGCCGGTGTACCTGGGGATGTCAATCGCCACTACCTTCGCCGGTTCGGATCGGCATTGCTCATCGGGCTGCTGGCCGACCGTGTCACCAAGCGCAGTGCATTGCCCAACGGGGGCGGATCCCAAGGTGGCGGCTTGTCGGCCACGGGCCAGGTGTTCGTGGACACCGCGCGCAGCGAGCTCGAACGGCATCGCCAAGTGCCAGACACCATCGTGGTGGAAGAGGGCTCGCGACTGAACGTCGAGGTCGTTCGCGACATGGATTTTCCAAGCATCTACAAGGCGGCTGAATGATGATCAATTTCCCACGGACCCGGCGTCTCCTGTTCGTCCTCGGCGCGATGGTGCTGATGGCCTCGGCCGCAACCGGGGCGCCTCAGACCGGCTCGTCGGCGGTGGGGCGTTTCGATTTTGCCTATGCCCTGACGGGTGACGCCCGAATCAAACCCCTGCAGGTGTTCGACGACGGCATCGGAAAGACATTCTTCCAGTTTGCACCTGGCATCGCCTTGCCAGCCGTATTCGCCGGAGACGGCGAAGAGGTGCTGCTGCTCACCCCGGAAGGCCCGTACCACGTCGTCGCCAGCCGTGCCAGAGACTTTGTTCTTGCGCTCGGCGTGGCCCGGGCCAGAGTTCGGCATGCCGCTGTGCTGTCGGGGGCTCAACCGAGAGGGGGCGCGGCGGAGCCGTCTTCGGTTTCGGTCTCCGCGCAGGGGCAGGGGCAGACGTCAGAGGTGGGGCCTGCTCGCTACAACGCAGCCGATCCGGCGCAAAGCAGCTACGCCACACCGCTGCGCGGGGATGTCGTGGAATGGCTTGACCCCCACCCCCGCTATCAGCAGGCCGTGTTCTTCAGCAAGGGCGATGGGTTGTTGTCGCCCGTCTACGAACGGGCAGTCGCCCGGCTGGCCCGGCTCATCGGCCCGGATGCCAAGGTTCAGGTCATTGGCGCGGGCGACGACACGTCCTCCTTAGATCTAGGGGATATCCGAGCGCGCACTCTGCGGGCATCATTGATGGAAAACGGCGTGCCGTCGAATCGCATTGCGATCGTGCGCAGCCACCAGAATGATCAGGGAGTGTCACGTGAATCCATCGGCGCAAGCCAGCGGGGTGCGGCGCCTTTGCCGTCCTATGTCCGCTGGTCATCCAATCGCACGGCCGGCCCCGAGCTGTCCCGTGCAGACGTCTCCGGCACCGCAGCCTTTCCCAGGGGGCGGCCTGCCGAGGCGACCTCTGTTGCACCGACCCGTGCTCTGGTGTTTGCCGTGCGCCAGCAGGATGGCACTGTCGAGGCGGCACTCCGCCGTTGGGCCCAAGCCAATCACCGCACGCTGTTGTGGGACACACCCGTTGTCGCACCGGTAACGGGCAATTTCACGCTCAACGCCAGCAGCTTCATTGAAGCAGTGTCCCAGGTGGTGGCAGGCATGCAAGGCATGGGCTACCCCGTGCGTTGGGTGCTCGAACCCCACGGCGTCGTGCGCATCGTGGAACGCGGCTGAGCCTCTAGGAGCCTGTCGGACTTGGAAAGCGTCGGCTGCAAATCGACCGCAGCGGTCCATTTTTCACCGTCTTTTTGTCCCATAGCGAGGCTATGGGCCTGCAAATCCGGCAAAAACTGTCCTCGCTGGGGCCGATTTTCGCTTTCGACGTTCCAAGTCCGACAGGCTCCTAGCCACCTCACTTCCGATTCATCAAGCAGAGCGCCTCGGAGGCGCCTCAGGGAAATTTCATGCTCAATTGGACGTTCACCGGCCTGGTCGTGTTGGGCTGCTGCTTCGCCGCACAAGCTCAGTCGCCGCAGGCGAACCCTTCTTTCGTGGTGGCAGTTCCAGCCAGTCCGGTCGCCAAGGCACGTCGCCAAGCGGCCGACACAGGGAGCGCCGCCTCAAATCTGACGGAGGGCATGCAGGCTGGCGCCGAAATGCGCTGGGAGGTCAAGGCTTCTGACGTGACGCTTGCTCGGACCCTGGAGCGTTGGGCCCACGCCGCGGGCCACAAGCTGAAATGGGATGCCTCACGCAACTTCCTCATAGGCGCCTCCGACGTCTACCTCGGCAGTTTCGAAGGGGCGATCGAGCAGGTTCTCTCGTCCCCCGGCATCCGCTACTCCGAGTATCCGCTCGAGGCCTGCATCTATGCCAACACACCGCCCCTTGTGCGCATCACGCGACAAGGCGAGCAAAGCCGTGAGTGTGTTGCGGCCACCGCACGATAGAACGCCGACCGCCATGTCACTCCATCATTCTCTGAAATCCCGCCACATCATGACCGGACGCCCATCGCTCAATCCACCTGCCGAGCTCCAGCCGACTCGCATAGTTCGGTTGATGTTGGCTGCAGCCAGCCTTGCCGCCTTGAGCGCCTGTGCGGTGCCCAGCATCTTGTCGCGGGTCGGTCAGGACCATGCCGACGGCCAGCAGGGAGCTGCGCCCGCCCTGAGACGCGATCCGCTGTCTCGCCCCGACAGCAACGAGGTGGCTGGAGGGAGCGCAGATGCAGACCGCCGCGGCAACGAGCAGGCCACGCAGGTGGTGCTCCGCCGCGCGTCTCGTCCGTGGGTGGCGTCGGTGTCGATTCCGATGGGCACCAATGACAAACTGCCTTCGGTATTCCAGGAATCGATCAAGCTCAATTTTGACGATGCAGCCAGCGGCGGCAAGGTGTCCATGCGCACCGTGGCTGACCGCGTGACCTCGCTGACGGGCGTGCCGGTGCGGGTGAAGCCCGACGTCTTTCAAGACACGTCCGGTCCACGGACGCCCGCAGCACCCGTGACCCTCATGCAGACTTCAGCGGGCACCGCACCGGGGGTTGCGCCAGTGCGCGGGTCTGCCGGACGCGGCAGCTTGCCCGTGCGTGAAACCAGTGTGCACGCCGTCGCCATGCGATGGAACGGCTCGCTCGAGTCCTTCTTGAATCACATCACGGACCTCACCAACCTCTCGTGGGAATACCGCGATGGGGCCATCGTGATCGAGCGGTTCCGCACAGAGTTTTTCGAACTGGCGTCGATCGAAGGAGAGACGGCGTATTCGATGGGCCTCAATTCGAGCGACCAGGGCAGCACGGGAACCACCGGTGGCAGTGCTGGTGGCTCCCCAGGAGGGCTGAGCACGAACAGTGCGAGTGCCGACGTCACCGAGAAGGGCAAGGCTGCCGCGGTTGCGACCATCCTGTCGTCGGTTCAACAGATCATTGCCGGCTCGCCTGGGTCGTCGGTGGTGCGCTCGGAAGGATCGGGCCGTATCGCGGTGACAACCACGAAAGACAGCATGGGCAAGGTGCGCGACTTCTTGCGCTCCGAAAACGAATCGATGCTGCGCCAGGCGCAGATCCAATTCGACATCTACTCCATCCGCCGTGACGAGTCCGACGAGCGGGGCATCGAGTGGGACCTGGTGCTGCAGTCGCTCGGCCGCGCGCTCAAGATGGGCATCGTGTCCCCGGTGAGCCTGGCTGACTCGTCAGCCGGAGGGGTCAGCTTCTCCATTCTCAGCTCACCGCCAGCGGGCCCGGGCAAGCTCGCGCGTGTGATGGGCGAGAGCAGCTCTGTGCTCAAACTGCTGAGTCAGTACGGTGCTTCCACACAGCACCGGCCCGTCAGCCTGCTCAGCCTCAATCGTCAGTGGGCACGCAAAGCCTCGTTGGGCAGCCGCGCCTACGTCAGCGAAACCGTTCCTGGCACGGGCTCCACGCTGGGCGCTGGCGCCCCAGGACTCAAGACGGCCACGGTGACCACGGGTGACCGCTATCTCGCCCAGCCGTACATCATGGACAACAACACGGTGGTGCTGAAGTTCGGCGTGGGCTTGTCTTCGCTCGTGCAGATTGCCAACTTCAAAAGCGGCTCCGGTCTCACGGAGCAAACCGTGCAGACTCCCGAAATCAGCAACCTGATTGATCAGTCCACTGTGGCGCTCAAGGCCGGGCAGCTGCTTGTCATCACCGGGTTGAGCCGCATCGTCACCTATGACGATACCCGGACGCTCACCGAGGACTCTCCGCTGATTGCCGGAGGAAGCCGCAAGCTGTTGCGTCAGCGCGAGGACTTCGTCATCTTCGTGCGTCCCACCATTCTCTGACGGGGCAGTCCATGAACGTTGAACGCGTTCTGTCCACCACGTCGGCCGGGCCCTTGCTGGGTGGGTTGGCGTGGCGACCCGTCGGCACGGGCCGGCATTCGATGCGCAGGCTGCACGCCGCGCGGCATCTTGTGCCGGATGCCACCCACTGCGCCTTGTTCGAATCAGGCCAGGGCGCGGTGTATGGGTTCTATCAGCCGCGGGCGGCTGAAGAAAACAGCAGGTTGCCGCGTGAATTGTTTTCGGCTGCGCATTGTTTTGCCCGGCTTGTCGGGCAGCAGGCACCGAATGCCGCGCTCATTCTCAGCGTGCTGTCCGACCGGAACCGCGCCGAGGACAAGGTGTATGTCGTCGTGCTCGACGATGGCGTGCCGGTGGTGGACTTGCTCACGACCGACATGGAGGCGCGCAATGCCCTGGGGTCGGAAGACCGGTTGATCTGGTCCGATCACATCGCCGCCTATCCGAATGCCACAGAGGTCGACTTCGAATGGCTGGTGAAGGGCGCCGACAAGTCCTCGAGGGTCTTGCCCATTCCCATCAACCCGTGGCCGCTTGCGATGCTGGGCGTGGCAGTGGCCTTGATTGCTCTGGGATGGGGCGTTGTTCAACATCGCAAGAAGGTGGAGGTTGAGCGACAGCGGGTCGCTGCTGCCGCGGCGAGTGATCCAGCCCCCCGGTACCTCGCGGCTTTGAACGATCAGTCGCAGCGGATGGCGGCGGATCGGAGCTCCATGGTGGCCGCCGTGGAGCGCATGTTCGAGACGCCTGTGCGTGTCCCGGGGTGGAGCCTCAAATCGGTTGAGTGCAGCGCGTTGTCGAAGCGGTGTGCGTCTCTGTGGCAGCGTCGGGGCGGTTCGTACGACGATCTGCATGCCGCTGTGGCGGGCGAACAGTTGGAGCTGCTGTCTTCCGATGGCAGCGCCGTACCTGTACTAGACCTCGCTCGCACCGCCAAGCCATTGACGGTGAAACGACACAGCCTTGCTGCTGCGAGCGCACCACTGCTGCCGTTCCGTGAGGCCATCCGCCAAGCGGGGCCGCTGATGCAAGTCTGGAAGACGGCCGACCTCAACCTCGACATCAAAGGTCCTCAGCTGTGGCCGAGGGTCGAGAGCGTGCCGGTGGGATTCACGCATCCGCGCGCATTGCAGAGCGGATTGATCACCGTGAGCGATGTGCCTGGTCCCTTCATTGTCGAGGCCTTGCAAACCGCCCCCACATGGATCAGTTGGGAGACCGTTCAGGTCGATGTCGGCGAGGGCGACATCAAGGGACGGCTCAAATTCAAGGCGATCGGAACCTACTATGCACTTCGTGATTAAGGGCCTGTTGGCCGTTTGTTCGGCGGTTGCCGTGTGTCAGGCTGGGGCTCAGACGATCGGTGAGTTCAGCCGATCGCAGCGTGCGGTCATCGAAGCCGATATCGCGCGCAACAATGCCAAGGCTCTCGGCGGCGTTGGCGTCTCTGTGCCGGCTGGCTTGCCCCCGTTGCCATCGGGTGCCGCAACGTCGCTGCCAAGTCCCTTGCCTTCACTGGGCGAACGTGGCGCAGGGGCTGGCCTTGCCGTGCCCTCGATGCCACTGCCTTTCGGATCAGGGCACGCACCATTCCGTGCGGCGGCGGATGAGGGCACCCGAACCGCGTGGGACGTCACGGGCGTGTTCATGTCAGCGTCGCGTCAAGTGGCCGAGGTGGTGGTTGAAGGGGTGCCTTACCTGCTGGTGGTAGGAGACGAGATCCCTGGCACGTCCTGGCGCATCGACGTCGTGGCGGCACACAAGGTGATCGTGGTGTCCAGCAGTGCACGCTCGGGCGCCGCTGGGCGGGCAAACCAAAAGAAGCCCGCCTCGCGGGTGTTCCTGCTTGGTGGGGGCGGCTGATGGGCTGGCTCTCCGATCGACGCAGTGTGGCGGGCACGGATGAGGAAATGACGCACGTCACGCTCCCGCCACAGTCTTCGTCTTCATCCATCCGAGCCACTGTGAACCTCGGTTCAGCAGTCGGCGCCGGCCATGGTGCTGTGTTGCGAACGGCCGAGAACCCGGCACCAGGAATGGGCAAGGGCACCCACGGCGTTCCGAGCGGCAGCGCGGGGCCCGCCCTCATCAAGCACTACGCAGACCTGCCCCAGTATGTGCGTCTGTTGACGGGGGGAGAGGATCCCGTTTATCGGCTGCCCTTGGACCAGCAGGAACTTCTCATTGCGGCCGACCTGGGCGGCAAGCGCGTGAACATCATCCGCGCCGAGGTGTCACGGTCAGAGGTCCATGCGCTGCAGGCTCATCTGCGGGCGTTGAAGGGCGATCTGCGAGCCAAAGGCTATCAGATCGCGGAGGAGCTTGTCGCGTCTCGAGGGGTGATGCAGGTCATCATGCGCAATGCTGGCAAGAGCACGAGCTCGGCGGGAAAGGGTGAGCCGGTCCGGCTGTTCAATCGCTGGCTCGAGCTGGCAGCGCGTGCAGACGCCACAGACCTTCATGTCGAAGTGCGAGGGAATGTGGGCCATGTGCGCATCCGGGTCCATGGCCGCCTGGAAAAGTTACCCGATGGCAACGGTGGCACCTACTCACGTGCCGATGTGATCGATGCGCTCGCGGCGGGCTACAACAACACGCGTCAGGGCAACAACGTGTCTCAGTACACGGAAGACAAGTTCGTGGCCTGCATGATCGCGCTCAATCTGCCCGGGCTCACAGGTCACTTGAGGTACCAGAACTTCAAAGGCCGCTCGGGACCCAAAGCGGTGATCCGCATCCTGCGGTCGGGTGAAAGCAATGCCATCACCTTCGAGGGCGCCGGGTATGCGCCGAGTCAGCTCAAGCTGCTGCGCGAGGCGGGTCGATCGGGCAAAGGCATTGTGCTGATCGCCGGCGTGACCAGCTCGGGCAAATCGACCAGCCTGAAGTGCCTCATTGAAACCTTGCCCGGGCTGGAGTCGAAGGCCATCTACACGGTGGAAGACCCGATCGAGTATGAAATCCGAGGCGCACACCAGATCGAGGTGCTGCGAGACCTGGCCGATGAAGAGCTTACTGAAAGCCGCTATGCCGACACCATGCGCGCATTGCTTCGTGGGGACCCCGATGGCGTGATGCTGGGAGAGATCCGTGATCGTCTGACTGCCATGTTCGCTTTGCAGATTGCAGAAACCGGGCACTTGGCCATGGGGACGGTGCACGCCCACTTGTTGAGCACCATCGTGCCGCGGCTCACCAATGACCAGATCGGTGTGTCGCGCCAAGCGCTCACCGGTCCGAACATCCTCAATCTGTTGATTTACCAGGCCCTTGTTCCACGTCTGTGTCGGTCATGTGCGGACCACACCGACGTTGCGGCAGCACGTGACGCCGACATTGCCGAGCTGGTGGGTGTGTTGAAAACACGCTTCAAGGTGTGCACGACCACCTTGCGCTGGCAACATCCGGGAGGTTGCGCGGTCTGTCAGGGGCGTGGAACCTGCGGCAAGACGCTGGTGGCCGAGATGCTTCGGCCGGATCGAACATGGTTGAGGCTGGTTCGACAGAACGACGACGATGCGGCCGTCACTCATTTCCGATCAGCGTCCGACGGCAACTTTTTCAGCCCCGACATGACGGGCAAAACCGTTTTCGAACACACGCTGTGGAAGGCGTTGCAGGGCGAGGTCGACGTCAGAAACTGTGAAGAGTTCGACTCCTTCACCCGTTTTGAGTTGACCGAGCGACGCACTGAGGCCGCGCCATGATGCTGCAGAGATGGTGGCGATGGATCGGCTTGCTGAATTTTCGATTGAAGCGGGCGGAATTCTACCGGGACATGTCCGAGATGTTCCGGCGCAACGAAGCCTTGATGAGCTTCTTTGAAGGGGAGATCGCCAACGCAGTGCGCACCCGTCAAGGTTCTCGGGCGGCTGCGTTGCGCCTGATGCTGGCTCGCTACCAGTCCGGTGAAAACTCAGGCCGCGTGGGCTACCTGCTCGAGGCGGTGATGCCGCGCTGCGATTCGATGATGCTCGCCGGTCTGGACCGGGCGTCCGACAAGGCGCAGGCCTTGGTCATCATTGCCGAGGCGGTTGATCGCCAGATGGAGATGCGCGCGGTCATGCTCACACAAGCTACCTTGCCAGCCATCTTGTTGCCGCTCAGCTATGGCCTGATCAAGGTGCTGGGAGACGTCATTCTGTCCATTGAAAAGAGCACGCCGGTGTACGTGCAGGACCTGCTCTGGACTGGAGCCAACGGCTGGGCGCGCTCTCTGGCTCGACTGACCTCTGACCACGGCCTGTTATGCCTGGTGCTCATGATGCTCCTGGCGTTGGCTGCCGTACTCTCGCTGCCCCGTTGGCGGGGGCGCGGTCGCCTGGCCATAGATGGCTGGCCCATCTACAGCCTGTACCGGGATTTTCAAGCGGGCTTGCTGCTGACCTCGATGGCCATGCTGATCAAGACGGGTGGAACCCTCAAAGGCTCGCTGGAAGACATTGCGCAAAGCTCTTCGCTCTGGATGCGATGGCAGCTGGGGCGTGTGCTCCGTGCGCTGGACGACAACCCCACGGGAACCATCGAGGCGTTCGGCCGTGGTTTGTTGTCTCCCCATCTGCTGGCGAGAGCTGCCACATTGCAAAGAACATCTGCTTCGTTTTCCGATGTGCTGGTGGAACTCGGCACCAGCGAGGGTGAACGTGTGCTTGCACGCGTCAAGCGAGGCGCTGTGGTCGCCAATGCCGCAATTGTTGGTGTGTCGGTGCTGGTGGCAGCGTTCATGGGCATTGCCAGTCTCACGGTGCCTGGACGATTTTCAGCGCTGATGGAGCCGAACAGCCTCATGGGTCTCAAGCAGGCGCATGAGGCGAAGCAGAAGTTGCCACCCTGACGTTCCCACCCGAAATCCGCGCCTGCATGGCGCTGCGCCCATCAAAGGCCGGTGGACGCGGCGTCGCTCCTTCCATCCACATCTGCCGCACCGCGGCATCCACGTTCGAAAGGTTTTTCATGATCAAGCCAGCAATGCCGATGAGCTTTTGCGCACGCCGCGGTATGACTGCGTGCAAGCCGCAGCCTACGTCGACAGGCCCCGGTTGTCGCCGAGGTCGCCAAGCGGTTGGCGGCGAGCGTCAGCGCGGCAATGCGATCCTGTTCACCTTGCTGGCCATGGTGATCGGCGGCATCGTGGTGTCGGTCGGCATTGCGCAGTACCAGGATGCCGACCGGGCCGCCACGGTGCAGAGCACCGTGGCAGAGGTGAATGCCATCATCGGCAACGCCAAACAGAACTATGGGCAGTACGCGTACAACGCGCTCACCACGTCGGTGGCGGTCGGCTCGCGAGTGATTCCCGAACACCTCCAGGTGAGCAACGCCGCGGCCAACAACAAGTTCGGAGGCGCCATCAACCTGGTGGACCATGGCGCCACGACACAGGGCACGGCCCTGCTGACGTACGCGGGGGTGCCTCGTGACTTGTGCAGCAGCCTGGTCAATGGCACGCATGGCCTCGCCAGGCGTGTCATCGTGGCGGGTGCCGACGTGAAGCCGCTGGATGGCGCCGTGGACGTGGGCGCTATGAATGCGCAGTGCACAAGCGCTTCGGCAGTGAGTGTGGCCTGGGTGCTTGGCCGCACCTGACTGAGGGCTTGAGCGGTCAGGGCCGCTCGAGGTTCGGCCCTTGCCAGGGTTCCGCGCCATCGTGCGGATGGCGCGGAATGCCCCTCGCTTTCAAACAAGCCTTGGCCCGCGCCGCCTCAGCGGTACTGCAGCTTGCGCTTCAGCCCCGGAATGTCCGAGGTTTCGCGCATCGCTTCAATGGGCTCGATTTCGCCTTGGCGAACCAGCTCGGCGAGCCTCGTGTTCATGCTGATGAATTCGCTGGCGCCCAGCTTCTCTTCGCGGATGGCGGACTCGAGACCGATCCAGTCGCCCGATTCGATGAACTGCGTGACCTTGCCGACGTTGAACAACACGTCGGCAGCCAGCAGGTAGCGGTCACCTTTGGTCGATGGCACAAGTGCTTGCCGCACCACACTGATGAGACTGCCTGCCAGTACGGAGCGCAACACCACTGCGTTGGCCCCCGTGTAGCTCAGGATTTTGCGCAAGGTGCCGGTGCAGGTGCGACCGTGCATGGTGGCCAGCATGAGGGAGCCGGACTCACCTCCCTGGATGACCACCTCTGCCGTTTCGCTGTCGCGGATCTCCGATGTGAGCATGACATCGGGACTCATGCGCAGGGAGTCACGCATGCCATCGGCGAACGAGGTCACGTCGTAGCCCACCTCGCGTTGCGTGACCATGCACTTGACTGGGGCCAGCTTCAATTCCACAGGGTCTTCGATGGTGACGATGTGCCCGGAGTGCGTGCGGTTGTGGTGGTCGAGGATGGACATGGCTGTCGCTGTCTTGCCTGCGCCGGTGGGACCGGTGATGGCAATGAAGCCTGAGGTCGACTCGGTCAGCGTGGCGCGCAGCTGCACCGGCAGCGAGAGGCTGTTCAACGGGGTGATGGCCGATGGCGTGATGCGCATGGCCAATCCAAGTTGGCCTCCGGCATGCAGGAACAAGGTGTAGCGCAATGAGTGCTGGCCCAGGCCGTCGAGCCGGAAGTTGGCCGTGCGGCGTGCCTCAAGAATGGGTTTGAGCTTGGTATCCCAATACGTCTGCACATTGTCGTGGCGCGTTTCGCCTTCCACGTAGCCGGCCAGGTAGAACACGATGTGCTCGCGTGTCACCACGAACTCCGGGATCGATGGAAACAACTCGTGAAGCGGGCGCGTTCCCTTGGCCGACTTGGCCATCATGGTGCGGCCCTCGTGAATCATGATGTCGGTGATCGAGTGGGCAAACAGCAAGGCGTGCTTGACTGAGGCGGCGATGCCCTGCGTGACGTCGGTGGTCAGTCGGTGTTCGTGGGTTTGCGAGGGATGCATGGTGTCGGGAGGGATGGGGTCAGAAGGAGTTGGGACCGGCGGCCCCTTGGTCAAAGACGGCAGCCGTGACTGGATCGACCGCATCGCTCTGTGTCGATCGAATCGGACGCGCATTGGTTTGACCTGGCGCCAGCGTGCTGCCGACGGGGTAGGGCAGCGGCCCGGCGGGCGCGACCTTCCATTTCATCAACACGCCCGCGATGGCATTGGCGTACCACGCACTTCTGGCGGGGGTGTTGGAGTGGTAGGCGCCCACGGCTCGCCAGCTGTTGCCATGTCGGCTTACCTGCTGGCGGTAGTGCCACGCGCCGACATACGCCGACACACACCCGTTTTTCAAGGCCTCGGCTTGAATGCCGTAGGCCGACAGTCGGCGCAGGTGGATGCTGTTGATCTGGAACGCGCCGATGTC
>JBEGTX010000335.1:0-37246 GCA_041179165.1 Pseudomonadota bacterium
GTGCCGTTGCCCAGGCCTCGCCCGGCAGCAGGCTCACGGCATGAGCTTGGCGGGCTTCGGGGGACGCCAACATCAGCCAGGCCTGGTGGGCCATGCGGCGGGTGGCGGGTGAGCGGCCGCGCTCGACCAGGCTGTGCATCGCTGGCGCAGCGCCTGCATCGCCCAGCCGGCCCATCGTCCAGGCCAGGCAGAGGTCGAGCAGGTCGTCGCCACTCTCGAGCAGGTCGACCAGCAAGGGCACCAGCGCGGCGAGGGCGCGTTGGGTGGCGGTGTCCGCCGTGAGGTCGCTGCGTTCACCGATGCGCCAGACGGTGCGGGCGCGGTCGGCGGGCTTGAGCAGCACCCAGCGGTCGGGGTGGAACCGTGCGGTGAGCGCGGTGACGGCAGGATGGACGGCCGCGTTCGCGCCAGCATTGACGGCAGGCGCTGTGGCCCAGGCCCCCGCTGGGGTCAGCGGTGCCGTCTCGGTCAGTGCGGCAAAGCCGTGCTGGCGCACCAGCTGCTCACCGGCGCTGAGACGCCGCTGGATGAAGTCGATGGCGCGCCGCTCGGCGTCGTCGCGCCGGCAGGGCACGGCCGTGAGGGAGGACTCGGTGGGCTTGAGCAGCACGCCGCCGGTCAGATCGCCTTCACGCAACGACACGATGAAGCGAGCGTCGGCGTCCGATGTGGACGCCACCTCCAGCTCCACCAGATCGATCGTGCACTGGCGTGGGCGCGGCGGGTGTCGTTGCAGGGTGGCCGAGGCGATCTTCTTCATGGGGCAACGTGGTGGGGCGACAGGGGCACATGGCCGCGGGGAATGGCGCTCAGCAGGCGGCGTGTGTAGTCTTCGCGCGGCTGGCTCAGCACCTGAGCCACGCTCGCGTGCTCCACCACCACGCCGTCTTTCATGACCATCACGTCATCGGCCATGAACTGCACCACGGCAAGGTCGTGGCTGATGAACACATAAGCGAGGCCGAGTTCGTCTTGCAGGTCACGCAACAGGTTGAGCACCTGCGCCTGCACCGACACGTCGAGTGCGCTCACCGATTCATCGAGCACCAGCACCTCGGGCGACAGCGTGAGGCAGCGCGCGATGGCAATGCGCTGGCGCTGGCCGCCCGAGAACTCGTGCGGGTATTTGTTCATCGCGTCGTCGGGCAGGCCGACCTTGGCGAGCAGGCTGCGCGCGCGCGCCTCGCGTTCATCGGCATCCTGGCCGATGCCATGCAGGGCCATGGGCTCGATCAGCGTGCGGCCGATGGCAAAGCGCGGGTTGAGTGCCGCATAGGGGTTCTGGAACACCACCTGGATGCGACGGCGTACCGGCAGCAGCTCGCGCCGTGACAGCGCCAGCAGGTCGCGGCCATCGAACATGACGGTGCCGCCGACCGGGCCGCTGTTCGGCTCGTGCAGGCGCAGCAGCGCCAGGCCCATGGTGGTTTTGCCCGAACCCGACTCACCCACCACACCCAGCGTGTGGCCGCGCCGCAGCTGAAAACTCGCGCCCTTCACGGCCTGGAACTCTCTGCGGCCGAACACGCCCTTCGGCACCCAGAAGCTCTTGGTCAGTGCCGTCACATCGAGCACCACCGGCGCCGCAGGGTCCTTCACGGCGGCGACCGCCTGCACGACCTTGCCCTGCAGGTGGTCGTCGATCACCCGCAGCCGCGCCGGACGTTCGCCGAGGGTGGGGCGGCAGGCGAGCAGGGCTTGCGTGTACGCATCTTTGGGGGCGGTGAACACGTCCGCCACCGCGCCTTGTTCACGCACCGTGCCCTGGCGCATCACCACCACCTGGTCGGCGATCTCGCCCACCACACCCAGGTCGTGGCTGATGAAGAGCATGCTCATGCGGTGCTTTTCCTTGAGCCCCGCCAGCAGTTCGAGGATCTGGCGCTGCACCGTCACGTCGAGCGCGGTGGTGGGCTCGTCGGCAATCAGCAGGCGCGGGCTGCAAGACAGCGCCATGGCGATCATCACGCGCTGCTGCTGCCCGCCCGACAGCTCGTGCGGGTAGCTGCCCAAGCGGCGCTTCGGCTCGGGCAGGCCCACCTCGGCGAACAGCTCTTCGGCGCGCGTGAGCGCCTGGCGCGGGCTCAGCTTCAGGTGCTGGCGCAGCGTTTCGGTGACCTGGCGGCCCACGGTGAAGACCGGGTTGAGCGAGCTCATCGGGTCCTGGAACACGCAGGCGATGTCCTTGCCGCGCAAGCGCTGCAGTTCGGGGCGCGTGGCCTGCAACAGGTCGCGGCCGTCGAACAGGATGCGGCCCTCGCGCTCGGCGTTGTCCGGCAGCAGGTTGACGATGGACATGGCCGTGACACTTTTGCCCGAGCCCGACTCGCCGACGAGCGCAACGGTCGTGTTGTCGGGTACATCGAAGCTCACGGCCTGTGCGCCACGGCCCACGGCCTCGATGCGCTGCACCGCCCCATGCTCGGCGCCCAGGCGGAACGACACTTTGAGGTCTTGAATGCTCAGCAACATCGGCTACTCCAGGCCACGCAGCTTGGGGTCGAGCGCATCGCGCAGCGCATCGGTGAAGAGGGAAAAGGCGGTCACGAACACGGCCATGAAGGCCGTGGCCGCCACCAGCTGCCACCAGTGTCCCTGAATGAGTTCGCTCTGCACCTCGGCCAACATCGTGCCCCAGCTGACCTCGTCGACCGACACCCCCAGGCCCAGGTACGACAGGATGACCTCGGCCTTGATGAAGCCCACCACGTGAATGGACAACTGCACCAGCAGCACATGGCTCACGTTGGGCAGGATGTGGCGGAACATGCGCGCGCGGCGGCTCGCGCCGATGGCCTCGGCGGCACGCACGTACTCGCGCTGCGCGTGCTTGAGGAACTCGCCGCGCACCAGCCGGTAGATGCCCGTCCACCCGGTGAGGCCGAGGATGAGCACGACCGACTGCAGGCCACGCCCGGCCACGGCCGCGAACGCGAGGATGAGCAAGATGCCCGGCACCGAGGTGAACACGTTGTAGAACCACTCCAGCACGTCACCGATGCGCCCGCCCATGAAGCCGGCCAGCGCACCGAGCACCGTGCCGATGAAGGTGGCGAGCAGGGCGGCCAGCACGCCCACCAGCACCGACACCTGCGCACCCTTCACGGCCTTGGCGAGCACGTCGCGGCCTTGCATGTCGGCGCCGAAGGGCAGGGTGTCGGCCAGCGTGGACTTGTCGACGGCGAGGGCCTGCGTGCGCTGGGCCCACTCGGCATAGCGCGGGGCCAGCGGGTCCACGTCGGACAGGTCGATGTTCGGGCCGCTCGGCAGTGGAACGGGCGCCGCGGCGGGCTTGGGTGCCGGGCCCATGAAGGTCGGCGGCGCGTTGGACACGGCGCGCTCGCGCTGCCAGTCGGACGCGATGAGCCCGAAGGCCGACAGCAGCACCATCAGCAGAAACGCAGCCACCACGGCCATCGACACCATGCCCACGCGGTCACGCTTCAAGCGGCGCCAAGCGGCCTGGCCGATGTCATCGGCCCGCGCGGGCGTGGCGGTGGTGGCATGCACGGGCGCGCTCATCGCAGCACCACCCGGGGATCGACCACCGTGTACAGCAGGTCGGTGAGCAGGTTGACGACCATGGTGATCAGGGCGACATAGATGGTGACCGCCTGGATGACCGGGAAGTCACCGCGAGCCACGGCCAGGAACACCTCGCGGCCGATGCCTGGAATGGAGAAGAAGGTCTCGATCAGGAATGAGCCCACGAAGAGCCCGGGCAGCGAACCGGCCACACCCGTGAGGATGGGGATCATCGCGTTGCGCAGCACGTGTACCAGGAACACCCGGCGCTCGCCCAGGCCCTTGGCGCGCGCGGTGCGCACGTAGTCGTGGCCCATCTCATCGAGGAAGTAGCTGCGGTAGAGACGCGTCTGCGGCGCGAGCGACACCGCCACGCTCAGGATCACCGGCAGGGGGGCGAAGCGGATGAGGTTGGTCCAGGTGGAGTCGGACCAGCCCTGCACCGGGAACCATTTCAGCAGAAAACCGAACACGTACTGCCCGCCGATCACATAGACGAGGAACGAGACCGACATCGCCACCGTGGTGATGGTCATCACCGCGCGGTCGGTGAGCGAGCCGCGGTGGTAGGCCACGGCCAGTGCGATCGGAATGGCCAGCAGCACCTCGAGCAACAGGATGGGCTGCATCACCGTGAAGGTGGCCGGCAGGCGGCTTGCAAAGAGGCCGGTCACCGACTCGCCGGTGGTCCAGCTGCGGCCCCAATCGAAGGTGACGACCTGCTTCAGGAAGATGCCGAACTGCTCATAAACGGGCCGGTCGAGGCCGAGCTGTGTGGTGATGGCAGCGATGCGCTCCGGCGTGGCGTTGAGCCCGGCCAGCACCTGCACCGGGTCGGGCCCCACGAACTTGAACAACAGGAACACCAGCAGCGCCACCCCGAACAGGGTGGGGACCATCTGGCAGAGCCGTCGCAGCAGGTAAGCGGTCATGCAGGGGGATCTCGGACGCGGATTTGCCCGCGAAGTCTACGGCCAGCATGGCCGCTGCGAGGGGCACCCCCGGGCAATCCCCGGGCTTTTTTTCGTCACCGGGGGTGTGCTGGCACGCTGAGCGCATGTGCTCATTCGGGGAACGTCTGTGGAGTCGGGGCCGGTGGCGCGCCGCGGCCCTCAACTGACACTAGACTCGCGCCATGACACCAAGGCACTTCGATCTTCGTCGCCTGCTCGGCATTCTTGCAGCGGGTCTGTCACTGGGTTTGGGGCTGTCGCCCGCGCTGGGGCAGGCACCTGCGTCGGCGGCGAGAGCTGCATCGGCTCCCGCTCCGGTGGCGGCTGCGGCCCCCGGCCAGAAGGTGCTGCGTGTGATGTTCCCGGCGCCCGAAACGGGCTTCGACCCGATGCAGGCCAGCGACAGCTATTCCTTCACGGTCATCAACCACATCTTTGACTCGCTGTACGACTACGACCACCTGGCGCGGCCGTTCAAGATCAAGCCCAACCTGGCGGTGGCACTGCCCAAGGTGTCGGAGGATTTCCGCACGTTCACAATTTCCCTGAAGCACGGCATCTACTTCGCAGACGATCCCGCCTTCAAAGGTCGCAAGCGTGAACTGGTGGCCCAGGACATTGTGTATTCCATCAAGCGCTACTTCGATCCCAAGCTGAACAGCCCCACGCTGCCGAGTGTCCAAGAAGAGGGCATCGTGGGTCTGGAGGCCCTTCGCGAGGCGGCCGTTCAAAGCAAGCTGGCGTTCAACTACGACAGCGAGATCGAAGGCTTGCGCGCGCTAGACCGCTACACGGTGCAGATCAAGCTGAGTGAGCCTCGTCCGCGTTTGCTGTATTCGTTGGCCAATTGGCCCATCATGGCGCGTGAGGTCGTTCAGGCCTACGGCGACACCATCATGGAACACCCTGTCGGAACAGGGCCGTTCGTGCTCACACAGTGGCGGCGCAGCTCGCTGATGGTGTTCGAGCGAAATGCCAACTACCGCGAGGAGTTCTACAACGCCTCTCCGGCTGCTGATGATGTCGAGGGCCAGGCCTTGCTGAAGCGCTTCAAAGGCCGCCGCCTGCCGATGGTGGACAGGGTGGAGGTGAGTGTCATCGAGCAGTCTCAGCCGCGCTGGCTGGCTTTTCTGAACAACGATTTCGATGCCGTGTCGGTTCCCATCGAATTTGCTACCGTGGCTGCGCCGGGGGGCAAACTGGCGCCGGACCTTGCAGCGCGCGGCATCCAGATGCAAAGGGTGCTGGCGTCCGATGTGACCTACACCTACTTCAACATGGAAGACCCCGTGGTCGGTGGCTATACGCCAGAGAAGGTGGCGTTGCGCCGCGCGCTCTCGCTTGCAACCGATGTGGACCGTGAAATCACGTTGGTCCGCAAGGGTCAGGCCATTCCCGCTCAGTCGGTGGTCGCCCCTCATACATCTGCGTTCGATCCAGCCTACAAGTCGGAGAACAGCGAATTCAATCTGGCAAAGGCCAAGGCCTTGCTCGACCTCTACGGCTATGTGGATCGCGATGGTGATGGCTGGCGAGATCGGCCGGATGGTAAACCGCTGGTCATCGAAATCGCCACCCAGCCTGATCCCACGTCACGTCAGATGGATGAGCTTGGCAAACGCACCATGGACCTGCTGCATGTGCGGATGGCGCTGAAGGTGGGCCAGTGGCCCGAGCAGTTGAAGCAGGCTCGAGCGGGCAAGCTGATGGTGTGGAAGGTCGGATCGGCCTCACGTTCGCCCGACAGCCAGGAGGCTCTCGAGTCGGCGTTCGGGCCTTCGGCAGGCTCAGCCAACCTGGCCCGGTTCAAGCTGCCGGCATTCGACGATCTCTACCGCCGCATCAAGAACCTGCCCGAAGGGCCCGAACGGCAAGCCTTGTTCACGCAGGCCAACAAGTTGCTCGTGGCCTACATGCCCTACAAGTTCAACGTTCACCGAGTGGCCATGGACCTGACGCAGCCCTGGCTGATCGGCTACCGGCGGCCGCTGTTCTGGAACAACACCTGGCACTACCTCGACGTCGAGCGGCCTTCGGCCAAGCCGTCAGGCAAGTAGGTCTTCGCTGCAGCGGCTCTGTTTGCTGAGGTCGTTCAGCGAGGGGCGACCCACGCCACGATCTGCGACGCCTGCATCGCCCCGGCTGATCGCTTGGCCTCCTTGCCGGCCTGCAGCAACAGCAGCGTCGGAATGCTGCGGATCGCAAAACGCGAGGCGAGCACCGGGTTCTCGTCGCTGTTGATCTTGGCCAGCACGGCGCGGCCTTTCAGCGTGCGCGCCGCCTGCGCGAACTGCGGCGCCATCATCTGGCAGGGGCCGCACCACGGCGCCCAGAAGTCCACGATCACAGGCAGCTCGGTCGACCGGGTGAAAGCCTCGAAGTTCTGGTCGGTGAGCGTGATCGCCTCCCCGCTCAGCACGGCTTTGCCGCAGCGGCCGCAGACGGGGTCGTCAAGCAGGCGTTCGTCAGGTACGCGGTTGGTGGCGTGGCAGTGGGGGCAGGCGATGAGCATGGTGGTGGGTCCTTGCTGCGTCACGTGGTGACGACCCGCCCGCTTTCAAGCGGGCGGAGGGTCAGAGCGGCAGCTCGGTGAAGTAGCGCCCACCATGGTAGATGAGCGGCTGTGCGCCTTCGCGGTGTTCGCAGCGCTCCACCTCACCCACGAAGATCACGTGGTCGCCTTCTTCGTACTGGCTGCGGTTGAAACACTCGAACACGGCCGCAGCCCCTTCGAGCACCGGCGCACCGCCTGCGCCCTCGCGCAGGCGCAGGCCGGCGAAGCGGTCTATGTCCTTGGAGGCAAAACGCTCGGCCAGTTCTTTTTGTTCTGACGCGAGGATGTGGATGGCGTAGTGCGAGCCCCGAGTGAAGGCCGGCATCGACCCCGCGCGGGTGGACAGGCTCCACAGCACGAGCGGCGGCGCGAGCGACACCGAGTTGAACGAGTTGGCCGTGAGCCCAACCAGACCGCCGTCCGGCCCGCGGGCCGTCACCACGGTCACGCCGGTGGCGAACATGCCGAGTGCCTTGCGGAACTCAGGGGAGGAAAAGCTGGGCGCCAGCGCGCGCGAGGAGATGCTCATGGGGTGATTGTCGGCGAAACGGCGCCACCCGGAGGCCCGCCTACACTTTCGCACCATGACCTTATTTTCTGAGAAATCCGCGGGGGTGCGGCACTGCGTTCAGGCGGCCGCAGCCGCCGCCCTGCTGACCCTCGCCGCTACCGCGCAGGCCAATCATTGCGGCGAACTTGCCCGCCGCTTGCCCAACGTCACCTTTGGCCGCTGCGAAGCTGCGGCGCTGTTGCCGTCCGGCGCCGGGTCCGTGAACGGGGTGCCGATCTACCAGCGCGATGTGCTGATGCCGATGTCGATGGATGAGCCTGCACCGCCGGTTGGCAGCAAGTCTCCCCGTCGGCGCCGCGTTCTGGTCATCGGCGGCATCCATGGCGACGAGTTGTCGTCGACCGCGCTGGTCTTCCACTGGATGGCCCACGCGATGAACACGCCGGCCAACATGGACTGGCGCTTCGTGCCCGCGCTCAACCCCGATGGCCTGCTGCTGCCGCGCCCAACCCGGATGAATGCCCGCGGGGTCGACCTGAACCGCAACTTCCCCACGCCCCGCTGGGACAGGGAGGCGTCGGCCTACTGGGTGAACCGGACGAAAAAAGACCCGCGCCGCTATCCGGGCCCGAAGGCGCTGTCCGAGCCCGAGAGCCGCTTCGTGGTCGACACCATGGCGCAGTGGAAGCCGGACATCATCGTGAGCATCCATGCGCCTTATGGCGTGCTCGACTACGACGGGCCCAGCGTGCCGCCGCAGCGCTTGGGGCGTTTGTACCTCGACCGGGTGGGGATCTTTCCGGGGTCGCTCGGACACTATGGCGGGGTGCACAAGGGGGTGCCTGTCGTGACGATCGAGTTGCCGAGTGCGATTCGGACGCCTGGGGATGTGGAGATGCGGCAGATGTGGGTGGATTTGCTTCGTTGGATTGGGGAGCGTATTGAATTTAGCCCCCCAGTCGTTTCACTCCTGCCCCCAAGGGGCGCCCGCCTGGCGGCCTGGCAAAGCCAGATCCGCGGGCTCTAGGCAATGCGCTTCGCTCTAGACTCCTTTGCCCGCTACCCACCGTGCCTCATCGCAGGCTGCAAGGCCCGCCTTGCGGCCCGGCAAAGCCGGATCCACGGGCGTTGCTTGATGGGTCGGTCTCGCTTCGCGTGACCTCATTCTGACGCGGCAAGTCTTTGAGTTTCAAGGCTCATGCAGCGTTGTTCCCAATGCCCTCGCCTAGAATCGTCCGGATGTCCGAACCCCTCGCCGCTGCTGCGGAAACTCCCCGCATTCCTCGCACGGCGCGCTCTCGCGTTGCTGCACTTCACCGGTTGCTGGTGGTGGCGGTGCTCGGTTTTGCTTCGGGGCTTCCTCTCGCCTTGACCGGGCAGGCCATGCAGGCCTGGCTCAGTGGGTCCGGTGTGGATGTGGCGACCATCGGCTTTTTGAGTCTGGTGGGGCTGCCCTATACCTTCAAGTTCCTGTGGGCGCCGCTGATGGACCGCTTCGAGCCGCCGGGGCTCGGGCGGCGTCGCGGTTGGCTCGTGCTCACGCAGCTCGGCCTGGCTGGTGCGCTCTGGTTGATGGCCGATACCTCGCCTACGGCCGCCACTCGCATGTTCGCGCTGCTCGCGGTGCTGGTCGCGTTCGTATCTGCGTCGCAGGACGTGGTGATCGACGCCTACCGCACCGACTTGCTGGCGCCCACCGAGCGGGGCGCAGGCTCGTCCCTCAATGTGTTGGGCTATCGCCTGGCGATGATCCTGTCGGGTGGTGTGGTGCTGATCTGGGTCGACCCTGCGCAGGGCGGCGGCATGAGCTGGTCCGAGGTCTATCACGTGATGGCCTGGATCATGGTGGTCGCGGCCGGCGTGTCGGCTGTCCTGTTGCCCAAGCTGCCGGTGATGTTGCGGCCGGAGAGCAAGGCGGGCAACGACCTGCGTGGCTTCGTGGCGGTGGCGCTTGCGTTCCTTGCAGGCTATCTGGTCACGGCCGGGCTGGGGCAGACCGCGGCCAATGCATGGGCCTGTGCCGGTGCCGACCCCTGCACCCACGGCACGCTGTGGTCGCTCATCGCCAACGGTCTGTTCAAGCCGGTGTCGGTTGCCCTGCTGCAGCCGCTGATGGCGGGCTCCACCATGACGGTCGAGCTGCAAGGCAAATGGGCTGATCTGCTGTCGCTGCTGATGGGCATCGGCTTCACGTTGCCGCTGGCCACCTGGGCCGCACGCCGCGCTCGCTTCGAAACGCTGCTCGGCGGGCTGGGCAACTACTTCAGCCAGAACGGGGCTGCGGCCTTCCTCGCGTTCATCGTGCTCTACAAGCTGGGCGATGCGTTCGCGGGCTCGCTGATGACGCCGTTCTTGCTGAAGTCCATGGCCTTCAGCCCGGCCGAGTTCGGCGTGGCCAACAAGGTGATCGGGCTGTGGCTGACCATCGGTGGCGCGTTGCTGGGCGGCGCCCTCATGTTCAAGCTCGGCCTGTGGCGCTCGCTGATGCTGTTCGGTGTGTTGCAGATGCTGAGCAACCTCGGCTTCTGGTGGCTGGCCGTGAATGGCAAGGGCGCCATGCCCGGCCTGCTGATCCCGGCCTTCGACTGGGGCATCGTGAAGCTCGTGCACGCCACTCAGGTCGATGGCGGCTTGCTCATGGTGATTGCCTTCGAGAACCTGTCGGGTGGCATGGGCACGGCCGCGTTCGTGGCCTTCTTGATGAGCCTGTGCAACCAGCGTTTCACGGCCACGCAGTACGCGCTGCTGTCGGCCTTCGCGGCCGTGGGCCGGGTGTGGGTGGGGCCTCTGGCCGGGGTGCTGGCCGCCACCATCGACTGGCCGCGGTTCTTCATCCTGTCCACGCTGATGGCGGTGCCTGCGTTGGTGCTGTTGTGGTGGCTGCGGGCCGAGATGAAGGCCCTTGAAGTTGACCCCCGCGCCCTGCTGATGGACGATTGAGCCCGGACGCGGCGCGGGTTTTTGCTTGCCGCCCGATGGGCATTTGTCTGATGGAACAAGCCCCTTGTTTTGAGGTCTGATGCTCCCATGTCACACGATGCCGATGTTTCCATGAACGCCGAACTTCATTCATCCCGTTGCGCCTGTGCCCTGCATGGTCGGCGCCTGTTCACCACCGCGCTGCTGGGCGGAGGGGCCCTGCTGGCGGTGCCGGCCTGGGCGCGTGATGGCGTGGAGGTGGGCAACGAGTCCCAGTTCACCAAGCTCGTGTCCGCCGCGCAGGTGGAGCAGGCCGCGCTGCAGCAGTACACCGGCATGAAGCAGCAGGCCGGCAGCAAGGGGGCGCTCGCGCCCGCCAACCACCCGCAGGTGGTCCGCCTGCGTGCCATTGCCCAGCGACTCATTCCGTTCAGCTACGAGTGGAACCCGCGTGCGCGCGACTGGCCGTGGGAGGTGAACCTCATCGGCTCCAAGCAGGTGAATGCCTTTTGCATGCCCGGCGGCAAGATCGCGTTCTACACGGGCATCCTCGAGCAGCTGCAGCTCAATGACGACGAGGTCTCGATGATCATGGGCCACGAAATCGCCCACGCGCTGCGCGAGCATGCGCGCGAGCGCATGGGCAAGAACGTGGCCACGCGCGGCGCCATCGAGATCGGTGCAGCCTTGTTCGGTCTCAAGGACACCGGGCGCACTGTCGCCAACCTGGGCGGGCAGCTGCTCACCCTCAAGTTCGGCCGCGAAGACGAGTCGGAGGCCGACCTGATCGGCATGGAGCTGTCGGCCCGCGCCGGCTACGACCCGCGTGCCGGTGTCACGCTGTGGCAGAAAATGGCCGCGGCCAGCAAGAATGCGCCGCCGCAGTTCCTGTCCACCCACCCGTCGGGGCCCACGCGCATCAAGGACATTCAGGAGTCACTGCCGCGTGTTGAAGGCCTTTACTCCCGAGCGCCGAAGCCGGCGCAGCGTTTCGAGCCGCCCAAGGCGGGTTGAACGCCGGGTGATGTCACTTCGGCGCGGCTGTGTCGAACAGGTCCTTCAGCTCGCGGGGCTGTGATCGCCAGTACTGAGGTGGCGCCTCCACCCGCGCGCCCAACGTGGCGGCCGCATGCCAGGGCCAGCGCGGGTCGTACAGCATGCCGCGCGCCAGCGCGACCAAGTCGGCCTGGCCTTGCGTCAGGATGGCCTCGGCCTGCGCGGCCTCGGTGATCAGGCCGACGGCAATGGTGGGCAGGCCGCTCTCTCGGCGGATTCGTTCGGCAAAGTCCACCTGGTAGCCTGGCGATACCTTCACCTTCTGCAAGGTCGACACCCCGCCGCTGGAGACATCGATGAAGGCCGCACCCCGCGCGGCGAGTGCCTGCGAGAAGGCGACGCTCTGGTCCAGGTCCCAACCGCCATCGACCCAGTCGGTGGCCGACAAGCGCACGCCCACGGGCACCGCGCCGGCGGCAGCACGCACGGCCTCGAACACGGCCAGAGGGAAACGCAGGCGGTTCTCGAGCGAGCCGCCGTGATCGTCGGTTCGGTGGTTGGCGAGCGGCGACAGGAACTGGTGCAGCAGGTAGCCGTGGGCGGCATGCAGCTCGATCACGTCGAAGCCCAGCGCCACGGCGCGGCAGGTGGCGGCGGCGAACGTCTCGCACAAGGCGGTCAGTTCATCGGCCGACAGCGCATGGGGTGGAGGGTCCCCCGGGGTGTGGGCTTCGGCGGAAGGGCCCACCGTGGTCCAGCCGCCTTGCGCCAAGTCGATCAGCGAGCTGCCTTCCCAAGGCACCTTGGTCGAGGCCTTGCGCCCGGCGTGCGCCAACTGAATCCCGAGGCGCATGGGCGAGTGCCGACGGATCGACGCGATCACCTCGCGCAGCGCCGCTTCGGTGTCGTCGGACCACAGGCCCAGGTCCTTCGGCGAGATGCGACCGATGGCCTCGACGGCAGTGGCCTCGATGAGCATCAGCGAGGCGCCCGACAAGGCGAGGTGCCCGAGGTGGATGTGGTGCCAGTCGGTGGCGCAGCCGTTGTCGGCCGAATACTGGCACATTGGCGCAATGACGATGCGGTTGGGCAGGCTCACCGGCCCCAGAGAAAAAGGAGAAAACAAGGCACTCACGACAGACTCCCCCTCGCTGCGCAGGGCAGCTCCAGCGGCCTATTGGACCCGAATGCGCGGTTTGGCGTGTCGCGCTGGGCGAATGACCGGTGGAGACGCGTTCAAGCCGGCCGGCTTGCCTGCCACTCCGCGATGGCGGCCAACAGGGTGTCGATCTCGGCGGGCTTGGTGATGTGGCGGTTGAAGCCGGCCTCCAGCGCACGCCGCTTGTCGTCCTCGCCGCCCCAGCCGGTGGAGGCCACGAGCAGCATGGACTGGCCCCACGGTTGCTGGCGGATCTGGCGGGCGAGTTCGTAGCCGTCCATCACCGGCATGCCGATGTCGATGAAGGCGATGGAGGGCTGCAGGCGCGCGCCGACTTCCAGCGCCTGGGCGCCGCCGAGTACGACCGTCACCTCATGGCCTTCGAATTCGAGCAGCATGCCCAGGCTGTCGGCGGCGTCGGCGTTGTCGTCGACGATGAGGATGGACAGCGTCGCCGCGGCGCCGTCGGAAGAAGCGGGGGAGGTCATCGGATTCAGTGTCAAGGACAGGTCTGGCGCATTGTGTCGCAGCGGAATCGCTTTGGGAATGTCCTCTTCGCGGGAGGTTTTGCATCTGTGAAGCGCTTGTCCTTTTGGCAGCTTTGCGCGAGAGTCACCGCTTCTCCGTGAGCCGCTCCGATGTCCCGCGTTTTCACCATCACCCTCAACCCGGCAATCGACCAGACCATCGCGCTGGATCGGTTGATGCCGGGCGCGGTGCACCGCGCGCCTGGTGCCCAAAGCGAGCCGGGTGGCAAGGGGGTGGGCGTGGCGGCGGTGATGGCGGCGCTGGGATGGCCGGTGTCTGCGGCAGGCTGGCTCGGCGATGGCAATGCCGCCATTTTCGAGGCGGCCTTCGCCCAGTGGGGTGTCGAGGACCTGATGGTGCGCGTGCCTGGCCACACTCGCACCAACATCAAGCTGGTCGATGCGGCGCGCGGCGACAGCACCGACATCAACCTTCCTGGCATCGTGCTGTCGGCCGAGGCCAGGGCCGAGGCCGAGCGTCGTTTGATCGACCTGCTCAAGGCACGTGTGCAGCCAGGCGACTGGTGTGAGCTGGCCGGCAGCCTCCCGCCCGGCGCGGGCGTGGATGTATGGGAACGACTGGCCGTCGTGCTGGTGGGCCTCGGGGCTCAGCTGGTGTTCGATGTGGGTGGTGAAACCCTGCGCCACCTGCTGCCCCGGCTGCAGGCCACCAGACCGCCAGTGGTGCCCGTGTTCATCAAGCCCAACCGCAGCGAGCTCGAGCTGCTGGTGGGTCGTGCCTTGCCCAGCTTGAAGGAGGTGGTCGACGCCGCGCAAAGCCTGTGCGGGCCCGGCCTGCCGCAATTGGTGGTGTCGCTGGGGGGAGAAGGGGCGGTGGTGGTCACGCCTCAGGGTCGCTGGCTCGCACGTTCGGTGAGGGTTCGGGTGGCCACCACGGTGGGTGCGGGCGATGCCATGGTGGCCGGCACAATGGCCGGGTTCATCGATGGGCTTTCATTTCCCGACGCCGTTCTGCGGGGCATGGCTTGTGCCGTGGCCCGCATTCAGCGGGTGGCACCTGGCCTGCCGCCTCGCGGCGAGGTCGAGGCGCTCGCCGCGAAGATCCGTCTGCAGGCCGTGTGAAAGCGGGGCGGCACGCCCCGCGCCGGTCAGAACTTGTAGCTCACTCCCAGGCTCACCTGCGGAATGAAGGTCACCTTGGCCACGCCATCGCGCAGCTCCTGGGTTTCCGCATCGACGTCGGCTTGCGTCACCGGGCCGCCGCTGCTCGAGAAGCTCGGGCCCGAATGGGTTTCGCTGACCTTCGCGCGGCCGAACGATGCACCCAGGTCGAACACGAAGCCCCATCCCTTGTCGGCATGGTGGCCGTAGCCCAGGCCCAGGTAAGGCGTGACCTTCGGGTACGTGATGGAGACGTCCATCCGGTCGTTCGGGTTGGAGGTGAAGGTCTGGCTGCCGATGGTGAACTGGGTGACACCGTCACCGCGGGCGCTCAGGTCGGCCTTCAGGTTGTTGAAGGTCAGCCCGCCCACGACACGAAAGCCATTGCCGGCCGGGAACCAGTCGGCGAACAAGCCCGCGCGATTGAAGCCGATGTTGGAGTCGTAGGTGACACCCTCTTCCGTGGTGCGCTCTTTGCGGCTGCCCAGCGTGGCGAAGTCTCCGCGCACGGTGAGGCTCGGGCTGACCGAATGGGCGTAACCCAGCATCGCGCCGGGCAGGCCGATGCCCCCGTACACCTCGCCTGCCTGGGCCGCCGAGATCAGTCCACCTGCAAGTGACAACGCGACGAGAGCATGTTTCATGGGCAATTCCTGTTGAGGGGCGCCTGCACGGCGCAGACCCGAGAAATTCTAGTGAGCCCGCACTCGCGCGTCATGATGCATTTGGATGAGGAATACCTACTTTTTCCCTTCTTGTCGCTTGCATTCCTGGTCATCTGCTGACGCCCCCGCCGACCGTCACGCCCCTTCCAGATGCGGCCTCACCACCCCATCCAGCCATTCCATGAACACACTCACCCGCCTCGGCACCTGCCGCCGGTGAGCATGTAGCAAGGAAACGGGCATCGGTGCAGCGCTGTATTCCGGAAGGACCCGCACCAACTGGCCCGAGGCGATCAACTCCCAGGAACGCAGCCGTGGCATCTGAACGAAGCCGAGCCCGGCCAGGCAGGCGGCCTGGTAGGCATCGGCCCCGTTGACCGTGACCGACGCCTGCATGCGTTTGAAATGCACGGCGGTGTCGCCGGGCAGCTGGTACTCCCACGCCGCCGCAGCGTCACCCAGGTTGGGGGAGTAGTGCACGACCCGGTGGTGGTCGAGGTCGTCCAGCGTCTGGGGCGTGCCATGAGCTTGCAGGTAGGCGGGGCTCGCCAGGTTGTCCAGCGGCAGCAGCCCGAGCCGGCGGGCCACCAGCCCCGAGTCGCCCAGCGTGCCGATGCGCAGCACGCAGTCGAAGCCCTCGTGCACCACGTCCACACGGCGGTCGGTGGTGCTGATCTCCACCGTGAGCCCAGGGTTCGCCGACAGGAATTCGGGCAGGCGCGGCAGCACCAGCGTGCGCGCCATGGCGGTCGGTAGGTCGATGCGCAGCCGACCGCTCAGCGGGCTGCCGGCCTGCTGGAACATGGCCTGCAGCTCCTCGGCCTGGGCCAGCAGGTCGGTAGCGCGCAGGCAGAAGGTCTCGCCGTCAGACGTGAGCCGCACCGTGCGCGTGGTGCGGTGAAGCAGCCGCGTGCCGAGCGAGGCTTCGAGCTGCCGAACCACGGCCGACACCCGGCTCTTGGGCAGGTGCAGTTGCTCGGCGGCGCGGGTGAAACTGGCCAGTTCGGCCACCTTGGTGAAGAGGCGAAGGGCGTCGAGGTCCATGGGGCAGGGTGCTGAACGAGGGCTGATTGTTCTCTCAATTAGAACAGTGATGCCGCATTCAGGACCTTTATCGGCGCATTGTTCATGCATAAAGTCCAGTCAGTGCTTTTGTAAACCACCGCCTGAAAGGACTTCCGATGAACACCGCCCCGATTTCTGACCACCCCCGCATCGCCCTCATCACCGGTGCCAGCCGGGGCCTGGGCAAAAACGCGGCCCTGCACCTGGCCCGCCGTGGTGTCGACGTCGTGATCACCTACCGCAGTGGCGAGACAGACGCCGCCGAGGTGGTGCGCGAGATCCAGGCCATGGGGCGACGTGCCGTCGCCCTGGCGCTGGACGTGGGCGACAGCAGCAGCTTTGCCGGCTTCACCGCCCTGCTGAAGACCGCGCTGCAGACTGTCTGGCAGCGCGAGCGTGTCGATTTTCTCGTCAACAACGCCGGCATCGGCATCCACACGAGTTTTGCAGACACGACAGAGGCCCAGTTCGACACGCTGATGGCCATCCACCTGAAGGGCCCGTTTTTCTTGACGCAGCAGCTGTTGCCGCTGATCAATGACGGTGGGCGCATCGTGAACGTGTCGAGCGGCTTGGCTCGCTTCTCGCTGCCGGGCTACGCGGCCTACGCGACGATGAAGGGCGGCGTGGAGGTGCTCACCCGCTACCTCGCCAGGGAGCTGGGGCCGCGGCGCATCAGCGTCAACACCATCGCACCGGGGGCCATCGAAACCGATTTCGGCGGCGGCGCGGTGCGCGACAACGCCGAACTCAACAGCCTGCTGGCCTCACAGACCGCACTGGGCCGAGTCGGCTTGCCCGACGACATTGGCGGCGCCATCTCGGCGCTGCTGAGCGACGACAACCGCTGGCTCAATGGCCAACGCATCGAGGTGTCGGGCGGGATCCATCTGTGATGTCCCGTTGATCGCTCGCTGAAGAGAGGGGCGCCGCGGGTATCGACAGACTTCCCCGGCGCCCCAACACGCCGGGTCAGCGCAAGGCTTTGCCGGCCATGCGCAGGATGTCGTCCAGCGAATTGCCGTCGCCGTTCATGTCGAGCATGGCACCCAAGCCGCCCAAGCCCCCTTGGGAGCCGCCGGTGGTTGGAGAGTTGGCGCCGGAGGCGCGGTTGAGCAAGCCTCCGAGCAGACCACCCAACCCACCACCCAGCGCGCCCCCTGTGTCGTCCTGCGTCGACGTCTCGGCCGGCGCGCCGATGCCGCCTTGCTTGGCCATGTAGCCAGCCACGAGCATGGCCAGCATGGGCAGCATCTTGCGCAGCAGCGATGGGTCGAGCCCGGTCTGCGACGCGGCGTTTTGAGCGACAGTCCGGCTGACATCGGGCGAGCCGAAGATCTGCCCCAGCACCTCGTTGCCTGGCGCCACGTCGGTGGGATGGGGCGACAGCACCTGGTCCAGCAAGCCTCCGCCACCCAGCTGGGACAGCAGGCCGCCCAGGCCTTCCAATCCCAACCCCTGTGACTGCACCTGGTTCTTGAAACCTCCGAGGAGGGCGGGCACCAGCGCTTCGGCGCCCGTGGCGGCGTCGGCCTCGCTGATGCCCAGTTCGCGGGCCATCGAGGGAAGGCCGCCCATCTGGGAAAGAATGTCCGTGATCTGCATGACGTGCTCCGGATGAAGGGTCGAAGAGGGAGGGCCGCTCAGTCGAGCAGTTCCTTGGGCACGTTGCCGCCGTTGGCCGCGAGGTGGGCGAGCACCGTCTTGTGCAGCCAGATGTTCATCTGGGCCGAGTCGCTCAACAGGTTTTCAGGGATGTGCAGTTCCTTGGCGAGCTCTTTGCGTGCGGTGAGGCTGCTGTCGATGTCGAGCAGCTTGAGCAGGTCGACGATGGACGTTCGCCAGTTGAGCTTCTGTGCGTTGGCTGCAGCGCGTTGCTCCAGCTGGGCCACCACGTCCACCACGGGGATGGGGGCGGCCGGCGCGGCACCTGCCGTGACCGCGGCGCTGGCTGCGGCAGCAGCGCCTGGTGCGTCAGGGGCGCGAACCACCGTCTCCGTGTGACCGAAACCCAGCTTGCCGAGGATGTTGCTGAAGAAACCCATGTCGTGCTCCCATGATGATGTTGGACTCGGGCGAGCACGGCCAGACCCATCCGGCCAAATCGGCACGCCCACGTTGATGCCGGCTCACTGTACTTGCAAACGTCTTGCTGCGGTGTGACAGCCGCAGCAAGGGGCAACGATTCACCCGCGCGCTGAGAGCCTGTAGGTGATAGCTTGAAGCTTGGATGATGGTGAGTGCTGCCATGGCACCCGGTAGCTGCCCCCGGAGACGAGTCCCGAATAGGCGACGAGCTGGGGCCACCAACGGACCAATCTCTCCGCCTGCAGCCAGAAGCCGTGTTTTGACCATTGCCCATCGAGTGCAAATACCGTGTGGCCTGCCCGGCGAATCGCTTCGCGTTCGGCGCCATGTTGTTTCGCGAACCGGTCGATCGATACGATGTACCAGGGGCCGTCCCGTTCCAGTGCTGCCAGCCACTCTACATCTGGCGCGTTGCGAGCGAAACGGTCTGTCAGATGAATCACGGTTTCGACCCCGGGGGTGATGGTCGAAAGTTCCTTGACGCCGTGAGCGAGGTGCGGCGACAGGTTGGCGTCAAAGAAGAATTTCACGCAGCCAGCTTTTCTTCAAATGCAACCGCTGCTTTCACCATCCGGGTGCTGATGTCGAATATCCGGGCCACCATGTGGTGATCGCCTTCTTCAGCCAGATAGGAAGCGTGAAGGGTGTCGGTGGGAATGCCAGCTTCCGCGATGACAGGTGTTCCGAACTGCAGGCCCGGGTCTAGCACGATGACCTTGCGTCTGCCCTCCGGATACCAGCGCACAGCGCCTTCCTGCCCGTACTCGATGCCTGCATACAGCGACGGCCGGATGATGTCCGAGAAGACATGTTGCTTTCGGAGGACGTCGATCATCTTGGCTTCACCGGTGGACTTCTCGATCGCCTCGAGAAATATCCGCTTGCCGTCGGTCAGGAACTGCTGATTCGTCAGGGGGTAGCTCGCTCCGAAATCGCGTCTTGCTGCATCGACGGTGGCGCGAATGACTTTCAGGTCGACACCATGGCAAACGAAGGCTGCCACCATTCTGAGTTCCAGCAGGTCACGAAAGCCGATGACATCACCTGGCAGGCCTTCGTCTCTAAGCTGGGTCTGCCAAAGTGGTTCGGACTGGACGCTCTCGCCCTTGTACTTGCGCGAGTAGCCCTGCAGCCACCTCCGCACGGCGCGCGGCTCCACACCCACCAGCCTGGCGGCTTGATGCAGCGGGTAGATGCCAGTGCCGATCAGTTCCATTGGTTGAAGGGGAGTTCGTGCGGAGTATGCCGATGATTTTGCAGTAACGTCTTCGTTCGTGAGCTTGAAATGGGGAGTCTGCGGTGGTTGTGCAGGCTTCGGCGGCGGGCCCCCCCGACTTCGAAGCCTTTGCAGGAGTGTGCAGCAATGTGTCCGAGGCACAAGCGCTGGACGCCGCAGAGCTTGTCCAACCCGCAGCCGTCAAGAAGGGCGACCGAAAGACCTTGTGCCCTCCGGGCACGGCGCCCGAACAAGGGGCTCGGCCAGCTTCATGCCCCGGTAGTGGCGCAGGGCTGCCAAACATTTCTCCGGGACGGTGAAAACACCGCACGAGCGGGGACAATGGACTGAACTGACTGGGAGTGGCACCTTGAAGATACTTGTTCCTGTGGATGGTTCGGAACTGGCACTGGATGCGGTACGCCACGCGCTGCGCTTGCGGCAAGACGGGTTGAACGCCGTGTTCGTGCTCGCCACGGTGCAGGAGCCGACCTACCTGTACGAGATGGTGCTTGCTCCTGATGCTGATGTGCTCGAGCGGGTCAGCGGGGCCGTCGGTTCCCGGGCGCTTGAGGGGGCGGAAGCCTTGTTCCATGCCGCCGGCGTTCCGTTCGAGCGCGACATCGGGTCGGGTGAGCCCGCCCCGACCGTGGTCGAAATGGCAGAACGCCACGCCTGCGACGGCATCATTCTGGGTGCCCGTGGCCGGGGGGCTCTGCGCAGCGCACTGCTGGGATCGGTCTCGCAGGGCGTTTTGCATGCATCGAAGGTGCCGGTGACCATCGTCAAACACGCGGACGCAGCCAGCGCAGCGTCCTGAAGCCCCGCGGCCCGTTCAGAGCCGAGAGCTGCGCCGGCCCGTCTTGAACCGAGGGTCAGGTCAAAGCGTGAAGTCGTAGTCGATGATCAGCGGTGCATGGTCGGAGAAGCGCTGCTCCAGGTAGATCGATTCCGTGCGGGCGAGGGCGGCCAGCGCCGGGGTGGCGAGGTGGTAGTCGAGCCGCCAGCCCACGTTCTTGGCCCAAGCCTGGCCGCGGTTGCTCCACCAGGTGTACTGCTCGGCCTTGTCGTTGAGGCGGCGGAACACGTCCACCAGGCCGAGTTCGTCGAGGGTGTGTGTCATCCAGGCGCGCTCTTCGGGCAGGAAGCCGCTGTTCTTCTGGTTGCTGCGCCAGTTCTTCAGGTCGATCTGGTGGTGAGCGATGTTGATGTCGCCCACCAGGATGAACTCGCGCTCGGCCTTGAGCTGCAACAGGTGCGGCGTCATGAGGGCCAGGAAGCGGAACTTGGCCAGTTGGCGCTCTTCGCCGCTGGAGCCGCTCGGGAAGTAGCAGCTGATGATGCTCAGCTTGCGCTCCGGGGTGTCGTAGCGCACTTCCAGGTAGCGGCCTTCGGCGTCGAACTCTTCGGAGCCGAAGCCCACGATCACGTCGCTCGGTGTCTTGCGGCTGTAAACGCCCACACCGGAGTAGCCCTTCTTCTGCGCGAAGTGGAAGTGGCCCGTCAGGTCGTGCAGGCGCTCGAAGCGCCCGGCCACGTCGGCGGCCTGCGCCTTGATTTCCTGCACACCCATACAATCAGCACCGATGGCCTCGGCCCACGGCAGCAAGCCTTTGGTGGCCGCAGAGCGAATGCCATTCAGATTCAAAGACACCAGACGAAACACCGGACACCTCCATGAGCGCGAACCTGCCAACCGACCCCCTCGCCCAAGACTTCGTGAAGTTCTCGGTCGATGCAGGGGTGTTGCGATTCGGGGAATTCAAGACGAAGGCCGGGCGCTTGTCGCCTTACTTCTTCAATGCCGGCCTGTTCGATGACGGCGCCAAGCTGGGCCGTCTGGCCGAATTTTATGCGCGCCGCCTGATCGACTCCGGGCTCGAGTTCGACATGCTCTTCGGGCCGGCCTACAAGGGCATCGTGCTGGCCGCAGCCGTGGCTGTGGAGCTGGCCCGCCAGGGGCGCAACGTGCCCTACGCCTACAACCGCAAGGAAGCCAAGGACCACGGCGAAGGGGGAACCCTTGTCGGCGCAAAGCTCACCGGGCGCGTTCTGATCATTGATGACGTCATTTCCGCCGGAACTTCCGTGCGCGAGTCGATCTCTCTCATTCAGGCCGCCGGCGCCACGCCGGTGGCCGTGACGATTGCGCTCGACCGCCAGGAAAAGGCGTCAGACGGCACCACCGACCAAGCCTGGTCGGCTGTGCAGTTCGTGCAATCGGAGCTGAAACTCAAGGTCTGTGCCATTGCGACGCTGCGTGACTTGTTGCAGTATTTGGAGACCAACAACGATGCGTCGCTCGGCCAGCATCTGGCCCGGGTGCAGGCGTATCGCAACGCGTATGGGGTTTGAATGTCTGTGCTGAGCCCGTTCTGGTCGCTGTCCGTGCCATCTGCCCTGTCCACTGCGGTGGGGCTGGCGTTGCTCGCCTCATCCGCCTCCAGCACAGCGGCCATCTTCAGCTGTGTCGATGCCAACGGGCGTCGGCTCACGTCTGACCGCCCGATCGTCGAGTGCTCCACCCGCGAGCAGCGCATGCTGAACGCCGACGGCTCGGTGCGCCGTATCGTGCCGCCCACCATGACAGCCGACGAACAGGCCGAGGCCGAGGCGCGCGAGCGCCGCGCTGCGCTGGAGCGTGCCGCCCTGCAAGACGCCGTGCGCCGCGATCGCAACCTGCTCAACCGCTTTCCCGATGCGGCCGCCCACCAGCGTGCCCGAGAGGCTGCGTTGGACGACGTCGGCAAGGGCGTGGCCTTCTCGGAAAATCGGCTGGCCGAGCTGCAGAAAGAGCGCAAGCCGCTGCTGGCCGAGGCCGAGTTCTACGTGGGCAAGACGCTGCCGCTCAAGCTGCGCCAGCAGCTCGACGCCAACGATGCGGCCACCGCGGCTCAGCGCTCTCTGGTCCAGAACCAGAAGGAAGAAATCTTGCGCATCGACAGCCTGTACGACGTGGAGCTCGCGCGTCTCAAGAAGCTGTGGTCGGGCGTGGCCCCGGGGTCGATGGGGGCCTTGGCGCCCGCATCGGCACCGGCGTCGAAACGGCCGGCGGGCAAATAAGGCGGGGGTGGCTGCAAGGGCGGTCGCGCTGACCGCCGCTTGCCAGAACACCCGCTCGCTCGGGATCAGCCGAGCTTCTTTTTCAGCAGCTCGTTCACCTGGGCCGGGTTGGCCTTGCCCTTGGTGGCCTTCATGGCCTGGCCGATCAGCGCGTTGAACGCCTTGTCCTTGCCGGCGCGGAACTCTTCCACCGACTTGGCATTGGCCGCCAGCACCTCGTCGAGGATGCGGTCGAGCTCGCCGGTGTCACTCATCTGTTTGAGCCCCTTGGACTCGATGAGCGCATCGATGCGGGCCACCGCGCCGATGCCTGCTGCAGTGTCGGGCTGATCAAGCACCGTGCCACTGCCGCTGATTGACGCACCGTCTAGCCACAGGCTCTCGAACACCTGCTTGGCGCTGTTGTTCGACAGCGTGCCATCGCTGATGCGCGTGATGAGCTGGGCCAGCGTGGCGGCATCCACCGGGCTGGCGCTGATGTCGGCATCGGCCGCGTTGAGCCGCCGCGAGACCTCGCCCATCAGCCAGTTGGACACCAGTTTCGGCTGGCCGCAGGCGCGGGCCGCGGTGTCAAAGTAGGCACCGAAGGCCTTGCTCTGTGCCATGTGGGTCGCGTCGACCTCGGGCAGGCCGTGCTCGCGCTGAAAACGCGTGGCCATGGCTTGCGGGAGCTCGGGCATGTTGGCGCGCACACGCTCCACCCACTCGGCGGAGATCATGAGCGGGGGCAGGTCGGGGTCGGGGAAGTAGCGGTAGTCGTTCGCGTCTTCCTTCACGCGCATGGCCCGGGTCTCGCCGGTGTCGGCGTTGAACAGCACGGTTGCCTGCTGAATCTTTCCGCCGTCTTCCAGCTCGTCGATCTGCCACTGGATTTCGAAGTCGATGGCCTGCTGCAAAAACTTGAAGCTGTTCAGGTTCTTGATTTCGCGGCGGGTGCCCAGCGGCGCGCCGGGCTTGCGCACCGACACGTTGGCATCACAACGGAAGCTGCCTTCCTGCATGTTGCCGTCGCAGATGCCCAGCCACACCACCAGCGTGTGCAGCGCACGGGCATATTCGACCGCTTCAATGCTCGCGCGCATGTCGGGTTCGGTCACGATCTCGAGCAGCGGCGTGCCGGCGCGGTTGAGGTCGATGCCGGTCATGCCGGTCACCGCGCCGTGCAGCGACTTTCCGGCGTCTTCTTCCAGGTGGGCGCGGGTGAGGTTCACCGTGTGCGGCGTGTTTCCCACGAAAAACGACACCGTGCCGCCTTGCACCACCGGCGTTTCGTACTGGCTGATCTGGTAGCCCTTGGGCAGGTCGGGGTAGAAGTAGTTCTTGCGGGCGAAGATCGACATGGGTGCCACCTTGGCACCGACCGCCAGGCCGAAGCGGATGGCCCGCTCCACCGCGCCGCGGTTCATCACCGGCAGCGTGCCCGGCAGGGCCAGGTCCACGGGCGAGGCCTGCGTGTTGGGCGCGGCACCGAACTGCGTGCTCGAGCCGCTGAAGATCTTGCTTTGCGTGGACAGCTGGGCATGGGTCTCGAGCCCGATGACCACCTCGTAGCCGCGGATCAGCTTGGTGTTGGCAGTGTTTGTCATGTTCAGTATCCCGAGGGCGCGCGCGCGTGCCAGTCGGTGGCTTGCTGGAAGGCGTGGGCCGCGTGCAGCAGCGTGCCTTCCTGGAAGTAGTTGCCGATCAGCTGCAGGCCGACGGGCATCGAGGCGTCGCCCAGACCCGCAGGCAGGCTCATGCCGGGCAGGCCGGCCAGGCTGGCGGGGAGGGTGAAGATGTCGGCCAGGTAGCTGGCGACCGGGTCGTCCGTGCGGTCGCCCAGTTTCCAGGCGACCGTGGGCGCCACTGGTCCTGCAATCAGGTCGCACTGCGTGAATGCCGCCTGGAAGTCGTCGGCGATCATGCGGCGCAGCTTCTGCGCCTGCAGGTAATAGGCGTCGTAGTAGCCTTCGCTCAGCACGTAGGTGCCGATCATGATGCGGCGCTTCACCTCGTCGCCAAAGCCTTCGGCGCGGCTCTTCTGGTACATCTCGGCCAAGTTGCCGCGCTCGGCGGTGCGGTGCCCGAAACGCACGCCGTCGAAGCGTGACAGGTTGGACGACGCCTCGGCCGGCGCAATGATGTAGTACACGGGGATCGACAGCTCGGTGCGCGGCAGGCTCACGTCCACCAGCGTGGCACCCAGGCGTTCGAACTCGGCCAGCGCCGTGCGCAGCGCGCCGTTCACGTCGGCGGCCAGCGCCTGCGGGAAGAACTCGGTCGGCAGCCCGATGCGCAGGCCTTTGAGCGGCTGCGCTGCGGTGGCGCCGGGGCGCGGCGCCTGCAGGACGGCTGCGAAATCTGGGGTCGGTTGCTCGGCGCTGGTGGCGTCGCGCGGGTCGAAGCCGCTCATGGCACCCAGCAGCAGCGCGCAGTCTTCGGCGCTGCGGGCCATGGGGCCGGCCTGGTCGAGGCTGGACGCGAAGGCGATCATGCCGAAGCGCGAGCAGCGGCCATAGGTCGGCTTGATGCCGGTGATGCCGGTGAAGCTCGCCGGCTGGCGGATCGAGCCGCCGGTGTCGGTGCCAGTGGCCGCGGGCACCAGGCGCGCTGCCACTGCCGCGGCCGATCCGCCCGACGACCCGCCCGGCACGCGGCTCGTGTCCCAAGGGTTCTTCACCGAGCCGTAGGCCGAGTTCTCGTTGCCCGAGCCCATGGCGAATTCGTCGCAGTTGAGCTTGCCTAGGTTCACCATGCCGGCTTCGGCCAGGCGGCTCACCACCGTGGCGTCGAACGGGCTGCGGTAGCCCTCGAGCATCTTGGAGCCGGCCGTGGTGGGCTGGGCTTCGGTGACGAAGATGTCCTTGTGGGCCAGCGGCACGCCGAGCAGCAGCCCGCGTTCACCGGCAGCACGCCGGGTGTCGGCCGCAGCGGCCTGTTGCAGGGCCGCCGATTCGTCGGTGCACAGGAAGGCGCCCAATTGTTCGTGAGCGGCAACGCGTGCGAGCAGATGTTTCGTCAATTCGACGCTGGAGAGCTTGCCTTGGTCGAGCAAACGGCCCAGCTGGGCCGCGCCCAGGGTGTGGAGATCGCTCATTCGAGCACCTGCGGAACAAGGAAAAGACCGTCTTCGACCGACGGGGCGCTGCGCTGGTTCTGCTCCCGGCGGTTGGTCTCGGTGACCACGTCGTCGCGCAGGCGCAAGGCCACGTCCTGCACCGCGGACAGCGGGGTGTAGAGGGGTTCCACGCCGCTCGTGTCGATGGCTTTCATGCGCTCCACGATGGTGAAAAACTCGTTCAATTGCTGCAGCATGGCCGCTTGCTCGGGCGCCTTGAGTTCAAGGCGGGCGAGAAGGGCGATGCGGCTGACGTCGTCTGGGGTCAGGGCCATTGGGAAATGCGCTCTAGAAGGGGTCTCCGCGGGGGCGAAAACCAGGGGTGATGCAGTATTATCCCCGGTTATCCACACGCCTCTTTGGCCGCAAGCTTGTTGCTTGGTTGCCTTGCCGCTCGTGGAAACCCATTTGCGCTCACGCGGGCGGCTCATCGTTCCGCGCGGGCATTGTCGATCAGCCCCTCACCGGAAAATCAATCGGCCCACCCTCCCGCACCATCGCCCTCGTGACGGTCCTGGAACGTTCGCCGACTTCCCCCCCCAAACATGTTCGCATCCCTGCGCCGCTACTTCTCCACCGACCTCGCCATCGACCTGGGCACCGCCAACACGCTGATCTATGTGCGTGGCAAGGGCATCGTGCTCGACGAGCCCTCCGTGGTGGCCATCCGCCACGAAGGTGGTCCCAACGGCAAGAAGACCATCCAGGCCGTGGGCGCCGAAGCCAAGGCCATGCTGGGCAAGGTGCCGGGCAACATCGAGGCCATCCGCCCGATGAAAGACGGCGTGATCGCCGACTTCACCGTCACCGAGCAGATGCTCAAGCAGTTCATCAAGATGGTCCACGACTCCAAGATGCTGCGCCCGAGCCCGCGCATCATCATCTGCGTGCCCTGCGGTTCCACCCAGGTCGAGCGGCGTGCCATTCGCGAGTCGGCGCTCGGCGCCGGCGCGTCCGAGGTCTACCTGATCGAAGAACCCATGGCGGCTGCCATCGGTGCCGGCCTGCCGGTCTCCGAAGCCAGCGGCTCCATGGTGGTCGACATCGGCGGTGGCACCACCGAGGTGGGCGTCATCTCGCTGGGCGGCATGGTCTACAAGGGCAGCATCCGCGTGGGCGGCGACAAGTTCGATGAATCCATCATCAACTACATCCGCCGCAACTACGGCATGCTGATCGGCGAGCCTACGGCCGAAGCCATCAAGAAGCAGATTGGCTCTGCCTTCCCGGGCTCCGAAGTCAAGGAAATGGAAGTCAAGGGCCGCAACCTGTCAGAAGGCGTGCCACGCAGCTTCACCATCAGTAGCAACGAAATCCTCGAGGCCCTGACCGACCCGCTCAACCAGATGGTGTCTGCCGTCAAGAACGCACTCGAGCAAACGCCACCTGAACTGGGCGCCGACATCGCCGAGCGCGGCATGATGCTCACTGGCGGCGGTGCGTTGCTGCGTGACCTCGACCGCCTGCTGGCCGAAGAAACCGGTCTGCCGGTACTCGTGGCCGAAGACCCGCTGACCTGCGTGGTGCGCGGCTGCGGCATGGCCCTCGAACGCATGGAGCGCCTGGGCTCCATCTTCACCTCCGAGTGACCGACATGACCGTGTCCCGGCCGGCGTCTCGTCTGCGGGATCGGTCTTCGCACGCCAGCTTGCTGGCGGTGAACCCTGTCAGCCTCCACCTGGGTCCTTCAGCGGCGCACCTCCTTCGGGTTCGCGCCTTCTCTGGTTCTCCCGCTCGTCACTGACCCTCGCCCATGGCCATCGGGATTCTCGACCGAACCCCCCCGCCCTTTTTCCGACAGGGCCCGTCCGCACTCACGCGGCTGATGTTCTTCTCGGCGCTGGCCTTGGCGCTCATGGTGGCCGATACGCGCTTCTCGCTCACCAAGCCGCTGCGTCAGGCCATGGGCACGGTCATTCATCCGGTGGAGCGGGTGCTGGCCGCGCCGGTCGATGCCTGGAAGGCGGGCAGCAAGTACCTGATGGGCCTGGACGGCGCGCTCAGCGCCGAAGCCGCGGCGCGCAAGGCACTGTCCGACCAGGCCATTCGGTCCGCCCGTGTCGACCAACTGCTTCAAGAAAACCAGCGCCTGCGCAAGCTGCTCGATCTGCGCCCCGGTCTGACCGTGAAGTCGCAGTCGGCCGAGGTGCTCTGGGATGCCCCCGATCCTTACTCGCGCAAGGTCGTGATCGACCGCGGTGCCCAGCATGGTGTCGTCGTGGCCTCGCCCGTCATCAACGAGGCAGGTGTGCTGGGGCAGGTCACGCGCGTCTACCCGTACAGCGCCGAGGTCACGCTGCTCACCGACAAGGAAGCCGCCATCCCCGTGCTCAACAACCGCACCCAGGCCCGGAGCGCGGCTTTCGGCAACTCGACTGGGGCCGGGCTCGAGCTGCGCTTCATGGCCGGCAATGCCGATGTGCAGGTGGGCGACGAACTCTCGACCTCGGGCGTGGATGGCATCTACCCGGCCGGTGTGCCCGTGGCCAAAGTGGTGAGTGTGGACCGCCGCGTCGATTCCGGTTTTGCCCGCATCGCGCTGGCGCCGCTCGCTCAACCTGACAGCGTGCGGCATGTGCTGGTGCTCGAACCGGTGGGCGTGCAAATGCCGGCCAAGCCCGAGCCGCCGGCCGAGACCGTCAAGCCTGCGGCCAAGAAGGGTGCGAAGAAATGAGCCTGCCCCGCACCCGCTCCAACCGCCTCATCTGGAGGAACTGCCCATGATGCCCCGTGGCTCCGGCCAGCTGCTCCTGCCGGTGAACCCCGTGTTCATCTGGTTCTCTCTGCTGCTCGCCTTCGCATTCAACATGGTCCCCATGGGCCGCACCCCGGCCGTGCCCGACCTGCTGGCGCTGGTGCTGGTGTTCTGGAACGTGCAACAGCCGCGCCGCATCGGCATGGGCGTGGCCTTCCTGTTCGGCCTGCTGATGGACGTGCACCACAACTCGGTGCTCGGTCAGCACGCGCTGGCCTACACGCTGCTGAGCTTCTTCGCCATCACCATCCACCGCCGCTTGCTGTGGTTCGACCTGCTCACCCAGGCGCTGCACATCCTGCCGCTGTTTCTCGCGGCCCATGCGGTGTCGCTGGCGGTGCGCATGCTGGTGGGCGGCATGTTCCCCGGGTGGGAACTCATGCTCGCGCCGGTGTTCGAAAGCTTGCTGTGGCCGGTGGTGTCGCTGATGCTGCTCGCGCCGCAGCGGCGTCCGCCCGACACCGACAAGAACCGCCCGCTGTAATCGCCCGTTGTAACCGCAGTCAGACAAGTCGTCCGTGACCGAACTCAAAAACGTCAAGCAGGAGCTCGGCCGCTTTCGCACGCGGCTGATGGCGGCTGCCGCGTTTGTCATCATCGCCTTCGGCCTGCTCGCGTCGCGCCTCGTGGTGCTGCAGGTCGTGCGACACGACGAGCTGTCCACGCGAGCTGAAAACAACCGCATTGCCGTGGTGCCTGTGGTGCCCAACCGCGGCCTCATCGTCGACCGAAACGGGGTGGTGCTGGCCAACAACTACTCGGCCTACACGCTCGAGATCACGCCGTCCAAGGTGGACGACCTCGACGCCACCATCGACGCCCTCGAGAAGCTCGTCGATGTGGCCCCGCGCGACCGCAAGCGTTTCAAGCGGCTGATGGAAGAAAGCAAGGGCTTCGAGTCGCTGCCCATCCGCACCCGCCTGACCGACGCCGAGGTGGCACGTTTCACCGCCCAACGCTTCCGGTTCCCAGGCGTCGACATCAAGGCGCGGCTGTTCCGCAACTATCCGCTGGGCGAGGTGGGCGCGCACCTGATCGGCTACATCGGCCGCATCAACCAGGCCGAAAAAACGGCCATGGACGACTGGCCCGAAGAGCAGCTCGACAACTACCGCGGCACAGAATACATCGGCAAGCTCGGCATCGAGCAGAGCTACGAAAGCGAGCTGCACGGGCACACCGGTTTCGACGAGGTCGAGACGAGCGCCGGTGGACGCGCCGTGCGCCGCCTCAAGAGCCACCCGGCCACACCGGGCAACAAGCTCGTGCTGTCGATCGACATCCGCTTGCAGGCGATGGTGGAAGAGTTGTTCGGTGACCGCCGCGGCGCGCTCGTGGCCATGGACCCGCGCTCGGGTGAGGTGCTCGCCTTCGTGAGCAAGCCCACCTTCGACCCCAACCTCTTCGTCGACGGCATCGACCAGGAATCGTGGCGCGAGCTCAACGAGTCCATCGACAAACCGTTGCTCAACCGCGCGCTGCGCGGCACCTACCCGCCAGGCTCCACCTTCAAGCCGTTCATGGCCATCGCCGCGCTGACCACCGGCAAACGCACGCCCAGCCAGATCACCTACGACGGCGGCACCTTCCAGTTCGGCAACCACACGTTCCGAAGTCACGGCGACGGCGGCCTGGGGCAGGTCGATCTGTACCGCTCCATCGTGAAGTCGAGCAACGTCTATTACTACTCGCTCGCCAACGACATGGGTGTGGACATGATCCACGAGCAGCTCGAGCCGTTCGGCCTTGGCCGCAAGACCGGCATCGACGTCGAAGGCGAAGTCACCGGGCTGTTGCCCTCCACGGCCTGGAAGCGCCGTGCCTACAAGCGCCCCGAGATGCAGAAGTGGTACGCGGGGGAGACCATCTCTCTGGGCATCGGCCAGGGCTACAACAACTTCACGATGCTTCAATTGTCGAGTGCCATGTCCACGCTCGTGGCCGGCGGTCAGCGTTTCAAGCCACGGCTCGTGCGTCAGATCGAAGACATCGTCACCCGGGAGCGCCGCGACGTGGCCCACGACGCCATCGAGCCCATCCCCCTCAACGCCGAGCATGTGAGCCTCGTGCTGCGGGCCATGCACGGTGTGACCCAGGAAGGCACGTCGACCCGGGTGTTCGCCGGCGCGCCCTACCTCAGTGGCGGCAAGACGGGCACGGCGCAGGCCGTCGGTGTCCGGCAGAACGAAAAGTACAACGCTGGCAAGCTCGAAGAGCATCGCCGCGACCACTCGCTGTACACCGCCTTTGCCCCGATCGAAAACCCCACCATCGCCCTGGCCGTGATCGTCGAGAACGCGGGCTTCGGTGCGGCGGCGGCAGCGCCCATTGCGCGGCGTGTGCTCGACTACGCGCTGCTCGGCCGTTACCCCAGTGTCGAAGACATGGCGCTCACGCGCGAAGGCAAGTCTGCCGCTCCCATCGGAACTCCGCGCGCTGCGGCCAGTGTGGCCCTGCCTGGCACGGGCCCCACGTTCGCCTTCATGGGGCCCGTGATGGCACCGGCCGGCCCGATCCTCGCCGACACGGGTGAGGTGCAGCCACCGCCCACGGCGCCGGTGCTCATGCCGCTGGCCCCGGGGGCTTCCACGCCAGGGGCGCCGGGCTCGTCGCCTGCAGCAGCGGCGCCGCCATCGGCACCTGTCGTTGCGGCTGCGCCCGCCTCGACCTCGGCGCCTGTGCGTGCGTCTTCACCTGCGGCAGTGGCCCGTGCAGTGCCCCCGTCCGTCCCCGCTGCTGCGTCGGCAGCCTCGCGGGCGACCAGGCCGGCGCGTGCGGCATCCGCCGTGCGGCCGGCTCCTTCGGACGCGCCGGCACCCTTGGCGCCAAGCGCTGCGCCCCCAACGATCCCTCCCGCCGAAGGTCCGCCATGAACGCCAGCTACGGACGCCCCTCGGTGTGGCGCCGGCTCAAGCCGGTGTTTCTCGGTTTCGACGGGCCGCTGCTGCTGGCCGTCGTGTTGCTGGCGGTGGCCGGACTGATCACCATGTACTCGGCCGGCTTCGACCACGGCACACGCTTTGTCGACCACGGGCGCAACATGCTGATTGCGTTCGGTTTGCTGTTTGTCGTGGCGCAGATTCCACCGCAGCGCCTCATGCGTCTGGCCGTGCCTTTGTACGCCGTGGGGGTGGCGCTGCTGGTGGCTGTGGCCTTGTTCGGCATCAGCAAGAAGGGGGCGACGCGCTGGCTCAACGTGGGCACCGTGATTCAGCCCAGCGAAGTGCTCAAGCTGGCCACGCCGCTGATGCTCGCATGGTGGTTCCAGCGCCGTGAATCTCAGTTGCGTGTTTTCGACTTCGTCGCCGCCTTCGGCATCCTGATGGTGCCGGTGGTCCTCATTGCCAAGCAGCCTGACCTCGGGACCGCCATCCTCGTGTTGTCGGCCGGCATGTACGTGATCTTTTTTGCCGGCCTGTCATGGAAGCTCATCATCCCGGTGGTGCTGGCTGCCACGCTGGGCATCACGGCGCTGGTGCTGTCCGAGGATCAGATCTGCCAGCCCGGCGTGTCGTGGGCGCCCATCCTGCGCGACTATCAGAAAGACCGCGTCTGCACGCTGCTCGACCCGGGCATGGACCCGCTCGGCAAAGGCTTTCACATCATTCAGGGCATGATCGCCATCGGCTCCGGCGGCCTGCAAGGCAAGGGCTTCATGAAGGGCACGCAAACCCACCTCGAGTTCATTCCGGAGCGCACGACCGACTTCATCTTTGCCGCGTTTTCAGAAGAGTTCGGCCTGGCCGGGTGTGTGGCCCTGCTCCTCGGGTTCACTTTCCTGATCTTCCGCGGGCTCATGATCGCGGCCGATGCCCCCACGTTGTTCTCGCGCCTGCTGGCCGGGGCCATCACGCTCAGCTACTTCACCTATGCCTTCGTGAACATGGGCATGGTGAGCGGCATCCTGCCCGTGGTGGGCGTGCCGCTGCCGTTTGTCAGCTATGGCGGTACGGCCATGGTCACGCTGGGCCTGAGCCTGGGTGTCTTGATGTCCATTTCAAAGAGCCGACGGCTCATGCAAAGCTGACCCAGCGGAGTTGACCTTGCCACCATCCCAGATCGACGAAGACACCATTCCATCAGCGCTCGATGAGGCCGGGCCTTCCACAGCCCTGCCGCGTGTCGGCTTCATCGGCGTGGGGCGAATGGGCGCAGCCTTGGCCTCGCGCCTCATCGCGCGGGGCTACCCGGTGGCGGTGCACGACGTGGATGCATTCGCTGAGGCGCAAGCTGTGAGCCAGGGTGCGATTGCATGCGCTACCCCGGCGGGTCTGGGTGCTTCGAGCGATGTGGTCATCGTGACCGTGCCTGATGCGCGGCAGGCCACGGCCGCCCTTTTTGGCGAACACGGTGCCGTGGGCATGCTCACCTCCGGCCGCGCCGTGCTGCTGTGCTCGACCTTGCCACCCGACCGGGTCGAGCAGATCGCCGAAGCCCTCGCCCAGCGTGGCATCCAATGCCTCGATGCACCCATTTCCGGCAACCCGGCCTGGGCGCGCGAGGGCCACATCAGCCTCATGCTCGCCTGTTCGAATGCTGTGCACGACGAGCACCGCACGCTGCTCACGGCCTTGTCATCGCGGGTGCTGCGCATCAGCGAGCGCCCGGGCGATGGCGCGCGCACCAAGCTCGTCGACAGCCTGCTGTCGGCCGTTCATCTGGCCGGTGCGGCCGAGGCCCTGGCCTTGGCCGAGCGCCTGGGGCTCGACTTGCACCGCACGCTCGAAGTCATCGAACAGTCGAGCAGCCAGAGCTGGATCACCTCTGACCGCATGAACCGTGTATTGCGTGGCGATCATCAGCCGCGCACGCCGGTCTCGCTGCTGCAGCAAGACTGCCAACAGGCCGTGGCCTTGGCCGCCGAAGTGGGCGCCGAACTCTTGGTGGGCGCACAGGCTGCCGCCTTGTTTCAGCGTGCCGCCCAGGGCGTGGGGGCGACGCTGGACGACGCGAGCCTGCTGACCTTGCTGCGAAGCCGTTGAACCCCGTCACTGAACCCCGCCATCCGCCTCAGCGCGTGGCGAGAAACTCCCGCTCGATGTCGAGCGTGGAGCGGTTCCCCACATGGTGGCGGTGCTTGCTCAGCCAAGCCGCTGCCGCACCGCGGCCGAGCTCGAACAGCCCCTCCAGAAACGCCGCGTCGGTGTTGAACTTGCTGGCAGCGCCCAGTGGCGCCAGGCCCTCGTCGTCGGCCACCATGTGCAGCCGCAGGTCCTTATAGCGGCCGGGATCGAGCTTGCCCTCGCGCACCAGGCGCGACACCAGCGAGATCGCGCGCATCTCGCCGATGAGGCTGGCGTTGAAGGTGATTTCGCTCAGCCGGTCGAGGATGTCTTCGGTGCGCTTGGGCACCCCTTCGCGCAACAGCGGGTTGATGCGCACCAGCATCACGTCGAGCACCTCGGTCTCGTAGATCAGCGGGTAGAGCGCCGGGTTGCCGGTGTAGCCGCCATCCCAATAGCCCTCGCCGTCGATCATCACCGCCTGGAACAAGTGCGGCAGGCAGGCCGACGCCATCAGCGCGTCGATGCTCAGGTCAGCCCCCTTGAATACATACCCCTGGCCGGTGTTCACATTGGTGGCCGTGATGAAGAGGGTCATGTCCCCGCCGTGCAAGGCCTTGGCCTTCACATGGCGCTGCACCACGTCGCGCAGCGGGTTCAGGTTGAGCGGGTTGAATTCATACGGGCTGAACGACCGGAAGAACGAGCTCACCCACTGGTAGCCGGGCAGCAGTGACAGGTTGAAGTTGTCGCCGAATCCGCCGGGTTTTGGCGCGGTGCTGGCGTTGCCTGACAGCGGCGCGAAGATGGAGCCGGAGCGGCTCACGTCCATCCAGAACTCGCGCAATGCGCTGCGTGCCCCTTCGCGTCCGGCATGGGCAAAGCCCGTGGCCATCACCGCGGCATTCAAGGCGCCGGCGCTGGTGCCCGACACACCTTCGAACACCAGGTCGTCTTCTTGCAGAAGGCGGTCGAGCACACCCCAGGTGAAGGCGCCGTGGGAGCCGCCGCCTTGCAGCGCGAGGTTGATTCGGTGCGGTGTTCCAGTGCTCGCTGCGGACGCGGTGGCAGTGATGTGGGGCGTGGGGTCCGGCGGGAAAGGGTGGGTGGTCATGAGGGTGTCCTGCCGGTGGGAGCGAGACCTCAGTGTCGGTCAGGTGGCGAAGGTTCGTCCCCCGGTGGGGTATCGGGCTGCGGCCGAAGGGCAGCAAAGCGCAGCGTGAAACGTGCCCCCGGCCCCTGGCCGCTGTGGGCCGCTTCGCCGCCCTTCGCGCGGGCGCGGGGGACGGCGTCTTCGAGCGTGATGGCCACCTGATGCTGCTGACCGATCTCGAGCACGATGGCCAGACCGAGCCCGGAGCCGTCGACGTTGGTGCCCAAGGCGCGGTAGAACGGCTGAAAGACCTTGTCGCGTTCGGAAGGCGCGATGCCCGGTCCGGAGTCTTCGACCTGCAACACGACGACTTGCCCGAAGGGATCGGCCACCACCCGCACGGTGACCGTGCCGCCGTCGGGCGTGTAGTGCAGAGCGTTGTCGACCAGGTTGCCCAGCAGCTCGCGCAGCAGCATGGCGTGGCCGTTGATTCGCGCGCTCGCCGGGGGCAGCGGGCCCCGTGCGATCGGTCCTTCGAAACCGAGGTCGATGCGTTTGTCGAGCGCCTGCGGCACGAAGTCACGCACGACATCGGTGGCCAGCTCGACCAGGTCGACCGGCGCATGGCTCATCGACTGCGCGTTGCTCTCGGCGCGGGCCATGGCGAGCAGCTGGTTCACCATGTGGGTGGCCCGCTGGCTCGAGCGGGCAATCTGGTGGAGGGATTCCTTCAGCACCTGCGGATCGAGCCGCCCGGCGTCGATGTCGCGCTGCGCGAGTTCGGCCTGCATGCGCAGACCGGCGAGTGGCGTCTTCAGCTGATGGGCCGCATCCGCGAGAAAGTGCTTTTGCGTGCCGATGCTCCGGTCGAGCCGGGCCAGCAGGTCGTTGATGGCTTGCACCAGAGGTGAAACCTCTTCGGGCGCGCCCCGTTCGTCGATGGGGCTGAGGTCGTGGCTCTCGCGCCGTCGGATGCGTTGCTGCAGTTCGTTGAGTGGCGCAATGCCACGCGCCAGCGCGAGCCACACCAGCAGCACCGCCACCGGCAGGATCACGAACTGCGGCAGCATCACCCCCTTGATGATTTCGGTGGCAAGCCGAGAGCGTTTGCCCAGCGTCTCGGCCACCTGCACCAGTGGCGCAGCGGGCGCAACGGCGCCGGGCACCCGCACCCAGATGGAGGCCACCCGCACCGGCTCGCCGTGGAGCTCGTCGTCGCGCAAGCGCACCGCGCCCAGCGTCGGCGACTCCTCTTCGACCGGGCCTTTCATGGCGCGCTCGCCGCTCAGGTGCTGCCCTTCGGTGTCGGTGATCTGGTAGTAGAGCGTGTCGCCTTCGTCGCCATGCAGCAGGTCTACCGTGCTGTCGGGCAGGGCGAACGCGGCATGTTGGCGGCCATCGGTGCCGGTTTGCTGGCTCACCTGCTGAGCCAGCATGCGCGCCTTGTCGGAGAGCTCGCGGTCGAACGGTTTGTTGGCAATGCCCTGGGCTACGAGCCAGGTGAGCACCACGCTCATCGGCCACAGCAGCAGCAGTGGCGCGAGCATCCAGTCGAGGATTTCCCCGAACAGCGAGCGTTGTTCGCGTGGAAAAGGCATCGGGGGCGCGAGGGGGTAGCGGCTCAGTGAATCGGTGTCAGGCCGCGATTTTTTCGAGGCAATAGCCCAGGCCGCGCACGGTGGCGATGCGCACGGGGCCGTGCTCGATCTTCTTGCGCAGCCGGTGGATGTAGACCTCGATCGCGTTGTTGCTCACCTCTTCGCCCCATTCGCACAGGCGTTCGACCAGCTGGTCTTTGCTGACCAGTCGGCCGGCGCGCTGCAGCAGCACCTCAAGCAGGCCGAGCTCACGGGCCGAGAGCTCGATCATCTGGTCGTCAAAATAGGCCACGCGGCCCGTGGTGTCGAAGGTGAGAGGCCCGTGCTTCAGTGTGTTGGAGGCGGTGCCCAGACCGCGGCGGGTGAGAGCGCGCACGCGCGCCTCGAGCTCCTGCAGCGAAAACGGCTTGGCCATGTAGTCGTCAGCGCCGAGGTCGAGGCCCTTCACGCGCTGCTCGACACTGTCGCCCGCGGTGAGGATGAGCACCGGCGTGCTGTTGCCTCGCCCGCGGAGCTTGCGCAGCACCTCGAGCCCGTGCAGCTTGGGCAGGCCCAGGTCGAGAATGAGCAGGTCGAACTCGTGGGCGGCGAGGGCGGCGTCGGCTTCGGTGCCGCTGGCGACGTGGTCGACCACGTAGCCGCCGTTGCGCAGCGAGCGAAGCAGCCCATCGGCCAGGACCTGGTCGTCTTCGGCAATCAGGATGCGCATGGGCGTTGTCCTCAGGGCCCGCACCAGCGCGGACGCCCGTCATTGTAGGGATGGGCCACAAAAAGCTGTGGAAAAGACTGTACAAATAACCAGCCTTGTAGATAATCACTGCAACTCAGGAGATTGTGCATGGATGCCCCCGTCAAAACCGCCACCCTCAACACCGAAAAAGCAAAGGCCTTGCAGGCTGCGCTCGCCCAAATTGAAAAGCAGTTTGGCAAGGGCACCATCATGCGGCTGGGCGAGGGCGAAGTCATCGACGACATCGAAGTCGTCTCCACCGGCTCCCTCGGCCTTGACATCGCGCTGGGCGTTGGCGGCCTTCCCCGCGGCCGCGTGGTCGAAATCTACGGCCCCGAGTCAAGCGGCAAGACCACGCTGACGCTGCAGGTCATCGCCGAAATGCAAAAGCTCGGCGGCACCTGCGCATTCATCGATGCCGAACACGCGCTCGACGTGCAGTACGCCCAAAAGCTCGGCGTCAACCTGCAAGAGCTGCTCATCAGTCAGCCCGACACCGGCGAACAAGCCCTTGAGATCGTGGACGCCCTCGTGCGCTCGGCCTCGGTCGACCTCGTCGTCATCGACTCAGTGGCCGCGCTCACGCCCAAGGCCGAAATCGAAGGTG
>JBEGTX010000336.1:0-12374 GCA_041179165.1 Pseudomonadota bacterium
TCACCGGCACGAAGATCGATGAGGCCTTGTATGAAGACCTCGAAGGCGCGTTGTTGATGGCCGATGCCGGCGTGCAGGCCACCGAGTTTCTGTTGAAGGACCTGAAGTGGCGCGTGAAAGAAGCCAAGGCCACCGACCCCGCGCGGGTGAAAGCCTTGCTGGCCGACGCGCTCGCCGACTTGCTGGCACCGCTCGAGAAGCCTCTGCAGATCGGTGAACACGCGCCGACCGTGATGATGGTGGTGGGCGTGAACGGTGCGGGCAAGACCACCAGCATCGGCAAGCTCACCCGTCACCTGGCCGATGCAGGTCAGAAGGTGCTGCTGGCGGCGGCCGACACCTTCCGCGCTGCGGCCCGCGAGCAACTCGCGGTGTGGGCCGAACGCGCCGACGCCACGCCAGGCACACGCAACCCCGATGTGGAGATCGTGTCGCAGGAGAGCGGTGACCCGGCTTCGGTGAGTTTCGATGCCGTGGTGGCAGGCAAGTCACGCGGTTGCGACGTGGTGATCGCCGACACGGCGGGCCGCTTGCCCACGCAGCTTCACCTGATGGAAGAACTCAAGAAAATCAAACGGGTGATCGGCAAGGCCCAGGAGGGCGCGCCTCACGAGGTGCTGCTGGTCATCGATGGCAACACAGGCCAGAACGCCTTGTCGCAGGTGAAGTCGTTCGATGATGCGTTGATGCTCACGGGCCTGATCATCACCAAGCTCGACGGCACGGCCAAGGGCGGCGTGCTGGCGGCCATTGCGCGCGAGCGCCCCATTCCTGTTTACTTTGTCGGGGTGGGTGAGCGGCTCGAAGACCTGCAGACCTTCAACGCACGCGAGTTCGCACAGGCCTTGTTGAACTGAACAGGCCATGAAGCGGGGCTACATGCCCCGTGTCAGTACGGTGTGTGAGCGCCCCTGCTGCCCCGCCGGGCAGAACGTCAGCGGGGCGTTGAAGCCGTGGCGCGCGCGCTTGGGGCTGCCGCCGGCCCTGCATTCAAGGGCATGGCATCGGAGTCGAGGTTGTCGAACCAGGTGGACGGCGGGGGGTCGCGGTGTTCCAACGCATCGCGCTGTTCTTCGGCCTCGAGCAAGGCCTCGGGCTCGACCGGGTTTTGCACGTCGGCCAGTGGCGCTTGCATGCGCGCGGCAGCAGAACCCGGTTGAGGCGCTTCAACGTCTCTCGGCTTGCCGAGGATGGCCTCACGGACCATGGTGGGGCTGGGGATGGCGTTGTCGAGCCACACGTGCACCGGGATGCCCGCGGCTTCGAGCACACGGTCCATGCGGGCATGGCGCTGGCGAGCGCGCAGATTTTCTTTGCCGTCACCGGCGCGGATGTCCACCACTCCAATCACCTGCGACGAGGCATCGCACACCACCATGTCGACCGACATGAGGCCCACACGGCGCAGCCACTCGGAGTACGAGTTGCGCGTGGGCACCTTCATGAATCGCGACAAGGGCACCTGCGCGAGGATGATGTGCTCGGGCAGGGCGCTGCGCAGCGCGCTGTAGGCCTTGCGTTCGGGGGCGGTCAGGATGCGTGTGGCTTGCGGCGGCCAGGCGATCACGGTGTCGAGGGCTTCGCGAGAATTGCCGCCCTTTTTACGGGCGGGCTCTGCCGCTGCGCGTAGCTTGCTGCGCTGGCGAACGAGCAACAGCACCAGCGAGCCAACCACGAGCAGCAGAACAATGGGAATCAACAGGTCCATGGGTTAGCGTTCGCTTCGATGCTTGGAGGACGACCATAGCCGCCCTCGGTGCCAGGGTCAATGGAGGAATACGACGCCTACAGGAAGGGCGAAAAGTGCCGATCAGCGCAGGCCGGCGGGGCCGCCCATGCCTTTCATGCCGCCCATGCGCTTCATCATCTTCATGAGGCCGCCGCCCTTCATCTTTTTCATCATGCCCTGCATCTGCTCGAATTGATTGAGCAGGCGGTTCACTTCTTGGACCTGCACGCCCGCACCCGCGGCAATGCGCCGCTTGCGCGTGGCCTTGAGCAGTTCGGGCTTGCGGCGCTCGAGCGGGGTCATGGAGTTGATGATGCCTTCCATGCGGCGCACATCGCGTTCGGCGCGGTCCATGTCGGCTGCGCCGGCCTTGGCCGTCATCTGGGTGGGCAGCTTGTCCATGAGCCCCGCCAGGCCGCCCATCTTTTTCATCTGGGTGATCTGGGACAGGAAGTCGTTGAGGTCGAAACCATCACCCGACTTGAGCTTGTCGGCGAGTTTCTGGGCGGCAGCAACGTCCACGCCCTTTTGCACTTCTTCTACGAGAGCGAGGATGTCGCCCATGCCGAGCACACGCCCGGCATGCCGCTCGGCATCGAAGACTTCGAGGCCGTCGATCTTTTCACTCGTGCCTGCGAACTTGATGGGCGCACCCGTGATCTGCCGCACCGACAGGGCCGCACCACCGCGCGAGTCGCCATCGGTCTTGGTGAGGATGATGCCGGTGAGGGGCAGGGCCTCCTTGAAGGCCTTGGCGGTGTTGACCGCATCCTGGCCCTGCATGGCGTCGACCACGAACAGCGTTTCGACCGGGTTGAGCAGCGCATGCAGCTCGGCGATCTCTTTCATCAGTACGTCGTCGATGGCCAGGCGGCCGGCGGTGTCGACCAGCAGCACGTCGAAGTAGTGGCGGCGCGCATGGTCGAGGGCAGCGAGGGCGATCTCGGCCGGTTTTTGGTCACCGGTTGACGGGAACCACTCGGCGCCGGCTTGTTTGGTCACCATCTTGAGCTGCTCGATGGCAGCTGGCCGGTAGACGTCGGCCGAGACGGTGAGCACCTTCTTCTTGCGTTTTTCGATCAGGTGCTTGGCGAGTTTGGCCGTGGTGGTGGTCTTGCCGGCACCTTGCAGGCCGGCCATCAGGATGACGGCCGGGGGCTGGGCTGCGAGGTTGATGTCGGACACGCCCTCGCCCATGGTGGCGGCGAGCTCGCGGTTGACGATGCCCACCAGGGCCTGGCCTGGTGACAGCGAGCCCACGACCTCGGCACCCAGCGCTTTCTCTTTCACGCGGGCGATGAAGTCGCGCACGACGGGCAGCGCCACGTCGGCCTCGAGCAGCGCCATGCGCACCTCGCGCATCATCTCCTGCACGTTGTCTTCGGTGATGCGCGCCTGGCCGCGCATCGTTTTGACAAGGCGACTCAGGCGGTCGGTGAGGGTAGAGGCCATGGGGAGAGGAGGCGGCACCCGGAATGCGGGGTCCGCGAAAGTACACTGTGGCGATGATTTTATCGTCCGGCTTCACCAGTGCCCTGAATACCCCCGCCACGTTGGCGTTGTGGGTGCCGAGTGCCATCGCCTTGGTGGCGTATGGAGCGGCCGGGCTTTTGCGCGATGGCCACGGCGTCTGGCCGCGCCGCGCCTTGTTGCTCGGCTGGCTGGCCCACGCCGCGGCCATCGTGGCCGACATGAGCGGCATGGGCAGTCCGCTGCCCGGGGCGCGTTTTGGTTTCGCGCCGGCGCTGTCGGCCACCGTGTGGCTGGTGCTGGGGGTCTACGTGATCGAAACGCGCTGGGTGTCGCTGGGAGGCGTGCGGCGATGGCTGGCGCTGCTGGGTGTGCTGGCGGTGCTGCTGGCGGCCTTGTTCCCTGGTGAGTTCCGTCCGCAGGCATCCTCGCAATGGGCACCGCTGCACTGGGCTTTGGGTCTGGCCTCCTACGGCCTGTTCGGTGCGGCGGTGTTGCACGCCGTGCTGCTCGATGCAGCGGAGCGGCGCATGCGGCAGAAGCTGCCGGTGGCCAGCAGCCCGGCGCGGGGCATGCCCTTGTTGCAGCTCGAGCGGCTCACCTTTCAGTTCGTGACCGCCGGCTTTGCGCTGCTGTCGGCCACGCTGTTGCTGGGATGGTGGTTCTCCAACCCTTGGCGTTGGGACCACAAGACGGTGTTCTCCATGCTCGGATGGGTGGTGTTCGCCGGACTGCTGTGGGGCCGCACACGCTTGGGTTGGCGCGGCCGCAATGCCATCCGGTGGCTGTATGCGGGCGCCGTGCTGTTGCTGCTGGCCTACGTGGGTTCGCGGTTCATGCTCGAAGTCGTGCTGCAACGCACACCGTATTGACAACGCAGTGCCGTGACCAAATACCTTCTGCTTGCATTGTTGGTGGCCGTGGCCTGGTGGGTGTTGCGCAGCCGTCGTCGCCCGACTTTGCACAAGCGCGCGGCGCCGCCCGAGGTACGGCGTGACGAAGCCATGCTCGCTTGCGCGCACTGCGGCTTGAACCTGCCTCGCAGCGAGAGCCTGGTGGGACCCGACGGCATCTTCTGCAGCGAAGCCCATCGCCTCGCGGCCGCTGAGAAACCCGCCGCACCATGAGTTCGTCCAGAACCCCTGACAAGCCCCGCCCTGAACGGCGTTCGAAACCGCGTTCGCCTCCACGCAAGCCGCGCCCCCTCGATGAATCGTGGTTCGGCGCCCTCGGTGGCGAGGACGCGGGCGACACCCGCATGCAGGACGACAGCTGGAACGATGTCGGCGAGTCGCGCCACGACGGGGACTGGCAGGCCGTGGCCAACGCCGAAAGCGAGTCGCGGTTCCTGACCCGTCAGGCGCTGCGCATCGTGGGGGCCGGCCAGACGGCCTTTCAGCGCATCTACGGCGCATTTCTCAGTGCCCGGGCTGCCTTGGGCCTGGCCTTGGTGGCCACCTTGGCGGCCACGGCGATCTTCGGCGTGCTGCCCACGGAGCGGGTGGCGGCGGTGAGTCTGGCCTACGCGGTGCTGGCGTTCTCCGTGTGGGTGTGGCCGCGCTTGCGCCCACCTGCACCGACCGACACCCTGGCGCGGCTGCGCGGTTGGCAGTGGGCCGTGACCATCGGCGTCGACCTGGCCTGCTTCAGCGCTTTGCATGCCTTCTCCCGTGCGTCGAGCCTGAACTATGTGGCGCTGCTGGTCCTGCCCGTGCTCATGGCCGGGGTGCTCACCGCCCGCGTCACCGCGTTGGCAACGGCCTCGGTCGCCACCTTGTTGTTGCTGGGTGTGGCCTTCCTGGGCGTGATGGCCGGGGGCGATGTCACGGTGCTCATGACCCAGGCGGCCTTGGCCAGCAGCGGATTTTTCGTGATCACCTTGCTGGCCGGAGAACTCGCGGGCAGGCTGGCACGCGAGGAGCTCACGGCCCGTGGCAGCCTGGCGCTGGCGCGCCAGCAGGCGCAGCTCAACCGGCTGGTGATCGAGGAAATGGACGAGGGCGTGCTGGTGGTCGATCGCCGCGGCCGTGTGCGCGCCGCCAACCCGTCGGCGCGCGGGCTGCTGTCGACCGAAGGCTTGTCGAGCGAGGCGCCGTTCCAGCTGCGGGGGGTGCCGGCGTGGAGTGCCCTCGTGAAGTCGGTCGAGCAGGCCTTCGCCGAAGGCCGTTGGCCCGAGACCGGGCGCGACGTGGTGCTGACGTTCGAGTCGAGCGCCACACGCACGCTGCGCGTTCGCGTGCGCTTCACGCGCCGGCGCGAATCCGCCGCCAGCGAGGAGTTGTGCGTGCTCTTTCTAGAGGACGTGCGCAGCATGCAGGCCCGCACACGCCAGGAAAAGCTCGCTGCGATGGGCCGCGTGTCGGCCGGCATCGCGCATGAAATCCGCAATCCGCTGGCCGCCATTTCGCAGGCCAATGCCCTGATGGCCGAAGACGCCACCACGCCCACACAACGCCAGCTCACCCGCATGGTGAGCGACAACGTCGAGCGCCTCAAACGCATCGTCGACGACGTGATGGAAGTGGCCCCTGGTGACACCCCCGAGCCTGGGGTGATCGACGCCACCTCGCAAGTCGGCGCGGTGTGCAGCGAGTGGGCGCGAACCGCCCAGTTGCCGTTGGGCGACCAGAGCGTGCTGCGCGTGGAGTTGCCCGAGGTGTCGGTGGGCGTGGTCTTCGATGGCGAGCACCTGCGGCGGGTGCTCATCAACCTGCTCGACAACGCCCGACGGCACGCCAGCGGGTCACCCGGCGCCGTGCGGCTCAGACTTTTCATCCGCAATGAAGACACCGCCGTGCTCAGCGTGCTGAGCGACGGCTCGCCCATTCCGCCGGATGTCGAGCGCTATCTGTTCGAGCCCTTCTTTTCCACACGGAGCCGAGGCACGGGGTTGGGCCTGTATATTTGCCGGGAGCTTTGCGAACGCTATGGGGCGCGCATCGACTACCGGCTTCATCCGGCCCATGAGCGCACGCGCAACGAGTTTTTTGTGGCCATGCGCCGCCAGCCCTTGTTGAACAACGACCACCACGACGCCCGACTCCACCTCACGCCATGACCTCTGCCGCACCGATCTCCTTGCCTCTGCGACCGATCTGCGCTGCAAAGGAGGCCGCATGAGTTCGCCATCCCACTTTAGCCTGCTCGTTGTCGACGACGAGCCCGATCTGCGCACGCTGTACGAACTCACGCTGCTGCGCGAAGGCTATGACGTGGAAACCGCGGGCACGGTCGAAGATGCGCTGCTTCATTTGAAAGACCGCACCTACAGCGCCGTCATCACCGACATGCGTCTGCCCGACGGCACCGGTCTCGACCTGCTGCGCCGGCTCGAAGAAACCTCGCGGCGCGAGAAGGCCATCGTCATCACCGCGTACGGGTCGGCCGAGAATGCTGTCGAAGCGCTCAAGGCCGGGGCTTACGATTACCTCACCAAGCCGGTGGACCTGAAACAGTTCCGCGCGGTGGTCGCTTCTGCCCTGGGGCGCAGTGCCTCCACGGTGCCCACCATCGTGCCGTCGAGCCTGCCGTCGGAGCAGGGCCCGGCCAACGCCAAACCCGTGGCGGCCATCGGCGCGCCACCCGCAGTCGCTGGCGTGGTGGCGCCCGCCGCACCTGTCGGGGTCGTGAGTGTGGCGCTCAAGCGCATGGCCGGGCAGTCGCAGGCGATGCAGCAGGTGCGCGCTCTGGTCGACAAAGTGGCACGCAGCATGGCGCCCGTGCTCGTCAACGGCGAGTCCGGCACCGGCAAGGAGCTGGTGGCGCGCGCCATCCACGAGATCAGCCCCCGCTCGCACCAGCCTTTCATCGCGGTCAATTGCAGCGCCATCCCCGACCACTTGCTCGAGGCCGAATTTTTCGGCTACCGCAAGGGCGCGTTCACCGGTGCGGCCGACGACCGCGAAGGCTTCTTCCAGGCGGCCAACGGCGGCACCTTGTTCCTGGATGAAATTGGTGACCTGCCGCTCGCCATGCAAAGCAAATTGCTGCGCGCCATCCAGGAACGCTCGGTGCGGCCGGTGGGGGCCGTGAGCGAGCAACCGGTGAACGTGCGCTTGCTGAGTGCCACACACAAAGACCTCGGCTCTGAAGTTCAGGCCGGCCTGTTCCGTCAGGACTTGTACTACCGGCTCAACGTGATCCAGATTCTCGTGCCGCCCCTGCGTGAGCGCCTGGAGGACCTGCCGGCCATCTGCGAGCAGGTGCTCGACCGCATCGCCCGCGATGCCGGCGTGTCGCCTGCGCCGCGCCTCACCCGTGAAGGTCTTCTGCACCTCAGCCGCTACAGCTTTCCCGGCAACGTGCGTGAACTCGAGAACCTGCTGCACCGTGCCGTGGCCCTCACAGGCGCCGAGTGCATCGGTGTCGCTGACCTGGGTGTGCCTGAGCTCGCGTTGAGCACGCCTGATGCAGAGTCGAACGAATTTCCGCAGGCTGCGGCCCAGCCTGCCGCGGCAGCGCCCCCCGCGGAGTCCGCGCGAATGCCCGCGCCCGTGCCCGCACCGCTGCCGTCGAACCTGGCGGCCTACCTCGACGAGGTCGAGCGCGACGTGCTCGACCGTGCGCTCGAGCGCTACCGATACAACCGCACGGCGGCCGGTGCGAGCCTCGGGCTGTCTTTGCGCCAGATGCGTTACCGCATGGCGCGCCTGGGTGTGCAGGTCGGCGGGGACCAAGACGCTGACGAGCCCTGATGACCGGCGTTGACGGCTCAGGTTGGCTGGCCTCGGCACGGCGATGCGAGTCGCCCAACTTCGGGCCTCGGCCATCGGGTGTGGTGATCGACCTGGTGGTGGTGCACTCCATCAGCCTGCCGCCGGGTGTGTATGGCGGCGACGCCATCGAGCAGCTGTTCACCAACCGGCTCGACTGGGACGCGCATCCGTATTACGGCCAGATCCGCGGCATGGAGGTCTCGGCGCATTTCCTTGTGCGCCGCGATGGCGGGGTGGTGCAGTTCGTGTCCTGTGACCAGAGGGCCTGGCATGCCGGCAGGTCGCAGTGGCAAGGGCGCGACAACTGCAACGACTTTTCCATCGGCATCGAGCTCGAGGGTTTGGAAGGCGAGACCTTCGAGCCGCCGCAATACGTGGCACTCGCGGCCTTGCTCAATCAGCTGGCATCGCGCTACCCGGTGCAGTCGGTCGCGGGGCACGAGCACATCGCCGTCGGCCGCAAGAACGATCCAGGCGCAGGTTTCGACTGGCCGCGTTTCATCCGCTTGTGCAGTTGGCCCGATCGGTACTTTCCCTCGAACGTTCTCGGTCCACGTTGAGCCGCGCGAGCACCGGCGTGGCGCGCGCTGATCGCTTGCCATTTCACACCTCCAAATTTCACGCGGGTTTGCAGGCCAAATCGGGCTGAGAGCCAAGCGCGGCGCGCTGCCCGGCGTGCAACCGCGTTGCCTTCTGGCGCTGCGGGCCTCGGCTCGTTCTGGTTGCAGTGCAACGTGCCGGTGCGGCTTGCATGATGTGAAAAATCCACGTTTTCATATTCGGGTCAACACACTATCCATAGTGCTTGAACCCCACTCAAGCCCCAGATATAGTGTGTGATCGTGTTATCCTCTCTCCTCGGAAACGCCGCCTCCATGCGCACGTTCACTGCCCTCAGTTTCGGGTTTGTCTCGCAAGCATCGGCGTTGTTCCGCAGGCCCGGATGGCGCGTCACAGTGCGCAGGGAACTTCGCTTCGCCGAGGTCGTTCCACTCCAGGTTGCCCCCGTTTTCTCAACCCGTTTTTCCGCTCTTTCTCTCGCTATTCCCCCCGCGCGTTTCCCCGCTCATTTCCCCGCTCATTTCCCCGTTTCTTTGGCAAATCACCCCGGTCCTCAACGACGGGGTTCGCGGCCGCATTGTTGTGCGCCGCAGCCTTCCGGCCCTGCGCATGGCGCGAGCCGGCGCGTTTGATCCGACGAACAGACATCACAAGAGGTACATCCATGCAAACCGTCACCACTTCCACCTCTCCGGTTGCCGTGCCCGCCCAGCGCGCTGCCGAGGCACCTGCAGCTGCCGTTTCGGCCTACCAGGGCTACCAGATCATCCGACGCAACGGCGCCGTGGTGTCGTTCGAACCCAGCAAGATCGCTGTGGCCTTGATGAAAGCGTTCTTGGCCGTGCACGGCACCCAGGGCGCGGCGTCGGCCAGCGTGCGTGAAACGGTCGACGGCCTGACCGAGTCGGTGGTGCGTGCGCTGCTGCGTTCGCGTCCAGGTGGCGGCACCTTCCACATCGAAGACGTGCAAGACCATGTGGAACTCGGCCTCATGCGTGGTGGCCACCACGAAGTGGCTCGTGCCTATGTGCTGTACCGCGAGCGCCGTTCGCAAGAGCGCTCCAAGCAAGGTGTGGCGCCAGTGGCCGCCGAACCGACCCTCATGGTCACCGACCGTGGCGTGCGCGTGCCGCTCGACCTCGACCGCCTGCAGCAGCTCATCGTGTCGGCCTGTGCCGACTTGGGCGCCGACGTCAAGCCCGACCCCATCCTGTCAGAGACCAAGCGCAACCTGTACGACGGCGTGCCCATCGACGAAGTGCACAAGGCCTCCATCCTGGCCGCCCGCACGCTGATCGAAAAAGACCCTGGCTACACGCGTGCCACCGCCCGCCTGCTGCTGCACACGATCCGCAAGGAGATCCTGGGCGAAGAGCTGCTGCACGCCGAAATGCACACCCGCTACGCCGAGTACTTCCCTGGCTTCATCAAGAAGGGCGTGAAGGCCGAGCTGCTCGACGACAAGCTGCTCCAGTACGACCTGGTCAAGCTGGGCGCCGCGCTCAACGCCGACCGCGACCTGCAGTTCGACTACCTCGGCCTGCAAACGCTGTATGACCGCTACTTCCTGCACATTGAAGAAGAGCGCATCGAGCTGCCACAAGCCTTCTACATGCGCGTGGCCATGGGCCTGGCACTGAACGAAGTCGACCGCGAAGCGCGCGCCATCGAGTTCTATGAAGTGCTGTCGAGCTTCGACTTCATGAGCTCCACGCCCACGCTGTTCAACGCCGGCACCCGCCGCTCACAGCTCTCCAGCTGCTACCTGACCACCGTGGCCGACGACCTCGACGGCATCTACGAAGCCCTCAAGGAAAATGCGCTGCTGTCCAAGTTCGCCGGCGGCCTGGGCAACGACTGGACCAACGTGCGCGCCCTCGGCTCGCACATCAAGGGCACCAACGGCAAGAGCCAGGGTGTGGTGCCTTTCCTCAAGGTCGTGAACGACACGGCCGTGGCGGTGAACCAGGGCGGCAAGCGCAAGGGCGCGGTCTGCGCCTACCTGGAAAGCTGGCACCTCGACATCGAAGAGTTCCTGGAGCTGCGCAAGAACACCGGCGACGACCGCCGCCGCACGCACGACATGAACACCGCGAACTGGATTCCCGATCTGTTCATGCGCCGTGTCATGGAAGGTGGCGACTGGACGCTCTTCTCGCCCAGCACCTGCCCCGACCTGCACGACCTGTTCGGCAAGGAATTCGAAGTGGCGTACACCGCCTACGAAGCCAAGGCGGCCCGTGGCGAGATCAAGCTCTTCAAGACCATGCGCGCCAGCGACCTGTGGCGCAAGATGCTCTCCATGCTGTTCGAAACCGGCCACCCTTGGATCACCTTCAAGGATGCGTGCAACGTGCGCTCGCCGCAGCAGCACGTGGGTGTCGTTCACTCGAGCAACCTGTGCACCGAGATCACGCTGAACACCAGCGAAACCGAAATCGCCGTGTGCAACCTGGGTTCGGTCAATCTGGTCCATCACCTCAAGGACGGCCAGATCGACCACGCCAAGCTGAAGAAGACCATCTCGACCGCGATGCGCATGCTCGACAACGTGATCGACATCAACTACTACGCCGTCAAGAAGGCCCGTGACTCCAACCTGCGTCACCGTCCGGTCGGCCTGGGCATCATGGGCTTCCAGGACGCGCTGTACGAGATCCGCACACCGTATGCCTCCAACGCGGCCGTCGAGTTCGCCGACCGTTCGATGGAAGCCGTCTGCTACTACGCCTACTGGGCTTCCACCGAACTCGCTGCCGAGCGCGGCCGCTACCACTCGTACCGCGGTTCGCTGTGGGACCGCGGCATCATGCCGATCGACTCCCTCGATCTGCTGGCCGAGCAACGTGGCGGCTACGTGGAAGTGGACCGCAGCACCTCGCTCGACTGGAGCGCGCTGCGTGCCCGCATCAGCCAGCACGGCATGCGCAACTCCAACTGCGTGGCCATCGCCCCAACGGCCACCATCTCCAACATCATTGGCGTCAGCGCATCGATCGAGCCATCGTTCGGCAACCTGTCGGTGAAGTCCAACCTGTCGGGCGAGTTCACCATCGTCAATGAGTACCTGGTGCGCGACCTCAAGAAGCTCGGCCTCTGGGACGACGTGATGGTCATGGACCTCAAGCACTTCGACGGCTCACTGCGTCGCATCGACCGCGTGCCTGAAGACCTGAAGGAGCTGTACGCCACCGCCTTCGAAGTTGAAACGCAATGGCTGGTCGAAGCCGCTGCGCGCCGTCAGAAGTGGATCGACCAAGGTCAGTCGCTCAACATCTACATGGCGGGTGCCTCGGGCAAGAAGCTCGACGAAACCTACAAGCTCGCCTGGTTGCGCGGCCTCAAGACCACGTACTACCTCCGCACCGTGGGCGCCACCCACGCCGAGAAGTCGACGGTCAAGGCCGGCAACATGAACTCGGTGTCGAGCGAGAGTGATGGCGGTGCGCGCGTGGCTGCAGTTGCAGCTGCGGCTGCAGCGGCGGCGGCCGCAGCGAAGGCTGCAGCATCGAGCGCACCCATGATCGACACGAGCGGAGAGTCGGCCACCGACATCAAGTTCTGCGCGATCGACGATCCCGGTTGCGAAGCCTGCCAGTGATGCAACGCGCATCGCTTCGTTGATCGAAGCGATGCGCTTCTCGCGTTGGCACGCAGACTTTCCGATGCAGCACAGCAACAGCGAAGCGCGCGCAATGTCAATAAGTGCTTGGTGTTCCAACGCAACACTCTCATAATTCAAACGTACAGGAACATCACCATGTTGGTTTGGGAAGAAGACCTTAAACCCTCGATTTCTCATAAAGCGAGCGACGTGCCGAGCCCATTGACTCCAGCGCGCGAAGATTCGTCGCCTCCTGTCTTCAATGAATCTGCTGAATCCGTGGCGTCCACGGCCA
>JBEGTX010000337.1:0-2866 GCA_041179165.1 Pseudomonadota bacterium
GTGGGCGAAGCCAAGCGCCTGATGGCCAGCCGCGGCATCCCCGTTCGCCAATGACCACGCCACCGCGCGAAGTTCGCATCATCGGCGGGCAGTGGAAGCGCAGCAAGCTGCCGGTGCTCAATCTGCCTGGCCTGCGGCCCACACCCGACCGCGTGCGTGAGACCGTGTTCAACTGGCTCGGTCAGAACCTCGACGGATGGCGTTGCCTCGATGCCTTTGCCGGCAGTGGCGCCCTCGGTTTCGAGGCCGCTTCGCGCGGCGCGAGTGAAGTCATGCTGATCGAGCGCGACATCAAGCTCGTGCGCAAGCTCGGCGAGGTGCAAGAGCGGCTCAAGGCCACGGCCCTGCGCATCCAGGCGGCCGATGCACTGGCCTGGATGGCACGCTCGGCGCCCGCGCAGTTCGAGCTTGTCTTCGTCGATCCCCCCTTCGATGCCGAGCTGTTCGAGCCGGCCATGCGTGCGGCCGCCCGCGTGGTCGTGCCCGGCGGTCTGGTCTATCTGGAGGCCGACCGCGCCTTCGACAGCAACAGCTTTGCCGAGCAAGAACTCACGCTCCACAAGCACGGCCGCGCAGGCGCTGTGTTTTTTCACCTGTTTCAGCGCGCCGAGGCGCTCTACACTGCGCCCAAAACCGCGTCCTGAACAGCGCCCCGAATTGCGACCAAAAGCGCCCCCTGATTTTTCCTGCTGACCTGCCCGAAGGATTCCGCTTGACCTCCGTCACCCGCCTCACTGCCGTGTATCCCGGCACCTTCGACCCCATGACCCTGGGCCATGAGGATCTGATGCGCCGCGCCGGCCGCCTGTTTGAGCGGCTGATCCTGGCGGTGGCGGCAGGCCACCACAAGCGCACGATGTTCACGCTCGAAGAGCGCCTGGAGATCGCGCAGGAGCTCGCCTCCAAGCACCCCAACGTCGAGGTCATCTCCTTTGACGGCCTGCTGAGCGACTTCGTGCTCGAGCACGACGGCAAGGTCGTGGTGCGCGGCCTGCGCGCCGTGAGCGACTTCGAATACGAGTTCCAGATGGCCGGCATGAACCGCCACCTGATGCCCAATGTGGAAACCGTGTTCCTCACACCGAGCGACCAGTACCAGTTCGTCTCGGGCACCTTCGTGCGCGAGATTGCCATCCTTGGCGGTGATGTTTCCAAATTTGTGTCACCCTCGGTGCTCGACCGGCTCAAACAGCGTGTCAAGACGGACAAGTCCGCTGCCAAATCTGCCGCCAAGCCCTGATCTTTTCACCGATCTGCCATGGCCCTGCTCATCACCGACGAGTGCATCAACTGCGATGTCTGCGAACCCGAGTGCCCCAACCAGGCCATCTCGATGGGCGAAGCCATCTACGTGATCGACCCGCGCAAGTGCACCGAGTGTGTCGGCCACTTCGATGAGCCGCAGTGCGTGCAGGTCTGCCCGGTGAGCTGCATCCCCATCGACCCCCAGCACATCGAGTCCAAGGAAAGCCTGTGGTCCAAGTACCGCCGGTTGCAGGAGCAACCCGACGCCCCTCTGGTTTGAATCCCCGTTGTCCGGGCGCGTGTCAACGCTTGCTGCGCAGTGACTGAATGACGGCGCCTGGAATTCAGCGCCCGGGTTTGGACGGTTGTGGCTGAGGGGGCGGCGCAGGATTCGCCGGCGCGCCACTTTGTCTGATGCGCACCACCCGTTGATGGGGCCGCTGTTTCACGGCGGGTGTGGTGGTGGGCGTGGGCTGGGGCGTGGGGCGGGCGTTCATCAACACGGGGTGCTTGCCGGTTTGCTTGGCCTCGCGTGCGACCCGGCGATCGATCTCCCGTGCCTTGCGTTTTTCGCTGGCAGCCAATTGCCTGGCCTGGCGGCGCTGGTCACTGGTGGGGCGGTCGGCCACTTTCACTTCCCGGCCATCGTCGCATGGGATGTGGGTGTAGACCGAACCGCCTGGGCCGCAGCGAAACACCTTTTGGCTGAAGGCCGCCGCGCATGTTGTGGCAAGGCCGATGCAGAGCACCGCTTGAGCGAGGAACCGCCGCGACGCACGAGACCCAACGTGTGTCATGGTTCGCCTGCCACTTCAGTCGGTGCGGGCGGCAGCGGCCGGTCGGTACGCGGGGGCTTGGGCCGCGGCGGCTTGGCGTTCATCTTCATCAGCGCGCGCTCCATGTCACCGGCCAGGATGAGATCGAGGCAGGGCAGGGTGCGTGCGATGCCATCGTGGATGGCATCGCGGTGCTCGGGCTTGGGTTTGCGCAGCACGTAGTCGACCACCTCGGCCTTCACGCCCGGATGCCCGATGCCCAGGCGCAGGCGGTGGTAGTCGGGTGTGCCCAGTTGCGCGTGGATGTCGCGCAGGCCGTTGTGGCCGCCATGGCCGCCGCTGAACTTGAGCTTCACTTGGCCCGGCTGCAGGTCGAGTTCGTCGTGGGCCACGAGGATCTCGTTGGGGGCGATCTTGAAGAAGCGCGCCAGCGAGGCCACCGCCTTGCCCGACAGGTTCATGTAAGTCTGGGGCTCCAGCAGCCACAGCGGGCCTTCGGGGCGGTTCACGCGGGCCACCAAACCGTAATAGCTGCGGTCGGGCACGAGCGAGGTCTTGAGCTCGCGGGCCACGGCGTCGATCCACCAGAACCCGGCGTTGTGGTTCGTGGCCTCGTATTCCGCCCCGGGATTGCCGAGGCCTACCAATAGTCGAATCATGGCGTGATTATCTGTTCAAGCGGGCCACCCCCCAGTGGAGCCGCACGGGCCTTAACCGCCGCCGCCCGCAGCGCTCTGCTGCCCATGCGACACGAGACCGCTCTCGATTGAGCAGGGCCTCAAGGCCGAATGGCTTTGATGAGGGTGTCGGCATCGACCGGCTTGGTGAGGTGCAGCGCAAAGCCG
>JBEGTX010000338.1:0-29833 GCA_041179165.1 Pseudomonadota bacterium
CAGCAATTGAACACACGGCTGCGCGGCCAGACGCTCTACTCCGACGGCTGGGCCCACGACTTCACCTGGCTCGCCACCTTGTTCGAAGAAGCCGGCATGGTGCCGCTGTTCCGCATCGACAGCCTGCGCCGTCTGCTCAACGACGACGAGGCTGCGCGATGGGGCGCGGCGAAAGACCGCGTGGGCAGTGAATGTTCGCTCGCCCGCCACCGCGCCAGCGTGGACGCCTGGCTGCTGCAGCAGACCTGGCTGCGGGTGAAGGCCGAACCGGCATCCCTTTGAGGGGGCGTTGATGCGTGCCGAGCGGGCACGCGGCCATCCGCATTGCGGCGGTCTGACCCTTCCCTTCACACGCGCTGGTAGGCGAGCAGGCGGCCCTTGTAGGCCTCGTGTCCGGCATGCGCCGGCACGATCAGGCGTTCTTCGCGCAGCGTGAATCCGCGCGCCGACATGCAACGGTTGAACCCAGGCCGGTTGCCGCGGTCGGGGTCGACGATCCACACCTCGCCCGCGGGCAGCAGGTGATCGTCGATGAACGTGGCCAGGGTACAGCCTTCGTCGCGTTCGTAGAGCAGGTCGCTCCCGATGACGAGACCGTAGCGCCCTTTCACGTCGTTGAGGCCCAGGTGAGCGGGCCGCGGTGAGCCAGCCGCACGCCAATGCCCGTGGCGGTACTTCATCGGAGGCAGGCCGTTGAGCAGCAGGTTGGCCCGCAGAAAAGACTCGGCCAGCGGATGGCAGTCACTGGCCGTGATGTCGGCGCCGCGGCGGTGGCCGACCAGGCTGGCCAATGCGAGGCCGCAACCGATTTCAAGAATGCGCTCGTCGCCCACAGGGCGCAGCGCCAAGTGCGCGGCGAGCAAGGCACCTGAGGGCCAGAGCAGCCCGAACAGCGGCCAGGCAGCCGACGAGATGCCAAGCCGCTCGGCGTCGCCGAAGGGGTCGGCGAACTGCTGGCGGTCGAGCAGGGAGCGGATGTTCAGCAGCGCCACGCCGGTGACAGCGATGGGGTCTTGCTTGGTGAGGTAGCCCGGCATTGGCTTGGAAAGCCGGGTTCAAGGGCTCACTGAGGATGTGCTGCAGTATGGGGCGCATCGCGTGCGTGCGCCGGGATTTCGCTGTCCTGCACGCCAGCGAGAGGGGCTTGTCAGCCAGGGCCCTGCGGGGCCAGCTGGCTCAGGACCAGCACCACCTCGTCGAACAACGGGCGTGCGTCGATATCGGGTGACACGCAACGCGCCTGCAGCGCCGCCATCCCAGTGAGGCCGGCAAGGGACTCGGCCTGCTGCAGCAGCTCTTCAAGCAGACAGCCAAACGCGCGCACCTCGATGCGTTGCAGACCGGCAGCCGCCGGGCCATCGGGCATGAACGCGGCGGCACCCAGGTCGCCCAACAGCGTGCCGTGCGCGCCGTCGACCATCACATTGTGGCCGTAGAGGTCTCCGTGCAGCAGGCCGCTGGCATGCAGGTGCGCGCACGCCTGGGCCACGGCGAGCGCCACGCGCCAGACTTCCGCCGCGGGCAAGCGTGTGCCCGGCGCGTAACGGTCACGCACACAAGAGTCGAGGCTGGGCGGGAGCGCGAGCACATGGAAGGCCGGAGGCACGAGCCGCATCACGAGGCCCGCCGTCTCACCGCCCGAGCCTGCGACGCGGGCCAGCGTGCCCACCAGGTGCGGGTGATCGCCCGCCGCGGCACAGGCCGCCATCTCACTGCGCGGCAAACCGTCGCTCGACAGCCCGGCCTTGAAGAGCTTCACGGCGACCACCCTCGGGCCCGCGGGCGACTGCCAGGTCGCACGGTGAATGACGCCTGACGCGCCGGACCCGATCACCTCGTGACAGCTCAGCTCGGCGTGTTCCACCCACGGCAGGCCACTGGCGTGGCGAGGTTCAGAGAAGGGGTTGCCGCCGCAGGCCAGCCACGCCAAGCGCCGCAACTGCAACAGGCCTGCGGGCAGCTGTTCGAAGCGGTTGGCGCTGATGCGCAGCAACTCGAGCCGCTCACAGCCAGCGAGGTCGCCCGGCAACTGCCCCAAGCGGTTGCCGGCCAGCATCAGCTTCTCGAGCGTGACACATCGGCCCAGCACCTCGGGCAGCCACTCGAGCGTGTTGTCGGTCAGGATGAGCGCACGCAAGGCCGGCCCCAAGGCCTGCGGTGGAACGTGGCTGATCTGATTGCCCCGAAAGCCCACGGTCTCGAGCTGCTCACAGCGGCCGAGCACGGCCGGCAGTTCAGTGAACCGATTGAACGAGCCGAAGATCACCCGCAGGCGATGCAGCCGCGGCAGGTCGTGGGGCAGCGATGACAGCCGATTCGACGAGAGGTCGAGCACCTCCAGCGAATCGGCGAGATCGAACACCTCGGGTGGGAACTCGGTGAGGTCTTCGCGCAGCGCCAGGCGCCGCGCACCGATCAGCCGGCCGGCCCGAAGATCGGCCAGCGTGTTCACCGCGCCCGCCTCGGGCAACAGCGGCCGGTCAGCCGAAGTCAAAGACGCGCCAGCCGCCCTATCTACCACTCGTCGTCACGGCGGAACTGCACACACTGCGCATGGTCGACCAGCGGGCCGCTGCCGCACACGCGCCGCATGCAGGCCTGCATCGACCCCGATGCCCGCGCATTGCAGGTCTCGCGTGGTGTGGGCGCTGCAGGCTTGGCTTCGTCAGCGCCCTTCGGCTTCACACGGACTTGCGGCGGCGGCGTGGCGGGCTTGCGCCCGTTTTGCGGCACCGTGGTGTTCACCGCCGGGGGCTGCGGGACGGCCGAGGCGGCCGGCAGCTGGGCAGACGCGGCCGCAACGGGCGGCTTGGGCTGAATGGCACTGGCCGACCAATCGGGCACGACCACCTTGGGGATAGGCTCTGGAGGCGCCACGGGTGGGGTGTCGATGACCGGCGGCGGGGTGGGCTGCTCCAGGCGCACCATGGGCACGCTGGCCGGTGGGGCCACGGTCGGCGCCGAAGCCACAGGCGGTGGGGCAACAGGCGGCAGGGGTTGCGAGGACGAGCCCAAAAAGCCGCGGTCCTTCAGCACCCAGTAACCGCCACCGAGCACGACGAGGAGCAGCGCCAGCAAGGCCGCCACGAAGAGCCCGGTGCGCAAGCCGCTGCCAGACTCGGCGGGAGGCTCACCCTCGAACAAGGGCGGCAAGGCGCGCGAGCTGCGACGCGGCGAGGCAGGTGCAGGTGCAGGTGCAGGTGCAGGTGCAGGTGCAGGTGCGGGTGCGGGTGCGGGTGCGGGAGGCTGAACCACCGGCGCTGCGGGCGCCGTGGCCTGCGCTGGTGCTGCCACCGGAGCCGGTGCCGCAGGCACGGGCGCGGCCACGGTCGGTGGTGGCGGCACAGGTGCCGGCGCTGTCACGGCAGCAACAGCAGGTGCAACAACAGGCGCTGCGACAGTCGACGGCAGCGTCACCGACGTCCGGGCGACCGGGAGCGAGGTGTCGATCAAGGTGGCGGCCGCGTCGCCGCCATCGGCCACCGTGGCAGGCCCGGCGGTGAAATCGAACTCGATGTCGGCAGCACCGGTCGTGGACGGCGTGGCCGCCACAGGCATGGGCACGGACGACTCCGGCACCTCCAGCGTCTGCGACCACCCCGACGGCGCGGCCCGCGAAGGCTCGCGGCTCAGACCGGCCACATCGATCTGCGTGCGCCCGGGCGGCTCGAACAGGCCATCGAGCGCGTCGCGGAACTGCTTGACGTTCTGCGGCCGCGTGTGCGGGCTGACCGTGAGCGCCCAGTCGATGGCCTTGAGCACCTTGAGCGGCATGGTGCCGACCTGGTCGGCATTCAGCGTGGTGAGCGACGGCTGGTTGTCGTGCACGGCGCGTGAGGCCGATGGGATCGGCGGGCGGCCCGTGACCACGAAGTGCAGCACCGCGCCGAGCGCGTACAGGTCGGTCCAGGCGCCCTGGCGCAAATGACCCACATCGGCGTACTGCTCGATGGGGGCGTAGCTCGGCTTGAGCACGGCGGTGAGCGACTGCGTGCGGTCGCCGATCACGCTGCGCGCGGCGCCGAAGTCGAGCAGCACTGGCGGGCCGTCGGGCAACAGCAGGATGTTGTCGGGGGCGATGTCGCGGTGGTAGACGTCTTCCTTGTGCAGCACCTCCATGGCGCCCAGCAGCGGGTCGACCACGGCGCGCAGCCACGATTCGTCGGGAATCGTGAGCATGGCGCGGCGCTCGTCCTTGAGCGTGCGGCCGGGGTAGAACGGCATGGCCATGTAGGCCGTGCCGTTGGCTTCCCAGAAGCGGTAGACCTTTACCAGCGACGGGTGGTTGAAGCGCGCCAGCAGCTTGGCCTCGTTCACGAACGAACGCAGGCCGATGTTGAAAGTGTCCTGGTGCATGCTCGAGCGCAGCGACACCTGGGTGCCCTTGCCGCGCGCGGCCATCATCGACGGCATGTACTCCTTGACCGCCACCAGCCGGTCGAGCGCGTGGTCCATGGCGAGGTAGACGATGCCGAAGCCTCCCACGCCCAGCACCCGCAGCATTTCGAACTCGCCCAGCCGGGTTCCCGCGGGCAACGCATCGTGCTCGTCCTGCAAGGGAGCGCTCGGCCCCGTGCTGAATGGGGTGGAGTTGGTCATGCGCCGATCCGGGTGTTGCACTTCATAGGCCGCGAGCTTATCCCAGCCGCCCGTCTGCAGACCGCCACACCCCCCTCAGGTGGGGTCCCCGCAACCCGGGTCCGAGACAATTTCACGACCGGGCCGCAGACGCGCTTTCCGCATGAACAGGCCCTAGAATCCTCAGTTCCCCAGAAACTCGCCGCTCAACCATGTCCAAAGCCCGCACACCCGCGTCTCAACCGTCCGCTCCCCGCAAAGTGGTCCTGGCCTATTCGGGCGGACTCGACACCTCCATCATCCTGAAATGGCTGCAGGACGAGTACAACTGCGAGGTCGTGACCTTCACGGCCGACATCGGCCAGGGCGAAGAAATCGAGCCGGCGCGCGCCAAGGCCATCAAGATGGGCATCAAGCCCGAGAACATCTTCATCGACGACCTGAAGGAAGAGTTCGTTCGTGACTTCGTGTTCCCGATGTTCCGCGCCAATGCGCTGTACGAAGGCGAGTACCTGCTGGGCACGTCCATCGCCCGCCCCCTCATTGCCAAGCGCCTGATCGACATCGCCCGCAAGACCAAGGCCGACGCCATCAGCCACGGTGCCACCGGCAAGGGCAACGACCAGGTCCGTTTCGAGCTCGGTGCCTACGCGCTGATGCCCAACGTGAAGGTCATCGCCCCGTGGCGCGAGTGGGACCTGCTCTCGCGTGAGAAGCTGCTCGCCTATGCCGACAAGCACGGCATTCCAGTCGACTTCAAGAAGCGCAAGGGTGGCGCGCCCTACTCGATGGACGCCAACCTGCTGCACATCTCGTACGAAGGCGGCGTGCTCGAAGATCCGAACTTCGAACCCGAAGCCAACATGTGGCGCCTGACCGTGAGCCCCGAAAAGGCGCCCGGCAAGCCACAGATCGTCGAGCTCACCTATGCCAAGGGCGACATCGTCGCCATCGACGGCCAGAAGCTCAGCCCGGCATCCGTGCTGACCAAGCTGAACGAGATCGGCGGCAAGCACGGCATCGGCCGCCTCGACAAGGTCGAGAACCGCTACGTCGGCATGAAGAGCCGCGGCTGCTACGAAACCCCTGGCGGCACCATCATGCTGGCCGGTCACCGCGCCATCGAATCCATCACGCTCGACCGCGAAGTGCTGGCACTCAAAGACGACCTGATGCCGCGTTACGCGCGCATGATTTACAACGGCTACTGGTTCAGCCCCGAGCGCGAGCTGCTGCAAGGCCTGATCGACGCCTCGCAAGTCACCGTGAACGGCACGGTGCGCCTGAAGCTCTACAAGGGCACCATCCTGTGCGTGGGCCGCGAATCCAAGACCGACTCGCTGTTCGACATGACCATCTCCACCTTCGAAGACGACGGTGGCGCCTACAACCAGGCCGACGCGGCCGGCTTCATCAAGCTGAACGCACTGCGCCTGCGCATCGGCTCGAACGTGCGCTCGGCGCGCGCTGCTGCGGCCAAGGCCGGCGGCAAGAAGCCTGCAGCCCCCAAGAAGGCTGCCGCCAAGCCCGCTGCAAAGCCTGTCGCCAAGGCCGCAGCCAAGCCTGCTGCTGCACCGAAAGCTGCAGTCAAGGCCGCCCCCAAAGCCGCCGCCAAGCCAGCCTCCAAGAAGAAGTGATCCCATGAGCAACACCCTCACCACCACCCTGACCGGCACGGTCAACACCAAGGCCAACGTCTACTTCGACGGCAAGTGCGTTTCGCACAGCATCGAGCTGGCCGATGGCACCAAGAAAAGCGTCGGCGTCATCCTGCCGGCCACGCTGAACTTCGGCACCGGCGCGCCTGAAATCATGGAGCTCATCGCCGGCACCTGCCGCGTGAAGCTCAAGGGCGCCGACGAGTGGACCACCTACACCGGCGGTCAATCGTTCAACGTGCCAGGCCAATCGTCGTTCGACATCGACGTGTCTGAAGCGGTGCACTACATCTGCCATTTCGGTTGATACCCAAGCCCTGCCGAGCGTGAACATCCCTTCGGACTGTTCATGCCCGGCGAGGGACTGAGCCCAAGCTCAGCGCGGATGGGGCCGGGAGGCCCGATCGGTTCGTTTCGCAATCGAAGCGCCACGGCCTTGCTGCGGTGTCAGATGAGCTTCCCCGAAGGGGCGACGCTCACAGGCCGCTGTCCTTTGGGTTACCTTTGGGACGCCAAAGGTGACTCGCCTGCCGGGGCGAATACCCGGCGCGGCAGTGCCATGACCAAATCGGTCTGCATTCAGCCCGAAAGAACCGGCGAAGGTGCGTCCAACCAGAAGCAGTTGCACATTCGGACCTGTGGGCCCCGTCCTGCGCCGCGATGACCGAGGGTAGTGTGAGTTCGGCGCGCGAGCTACTCGGCTACCGGGGGCGGAAATCCCGCGCCGCGAACAGACAAGGAGAGCCCTACTCCACCCCAAACCGCCGAGCAAACGCCCCACAAAACTCCGGCACACCACCAATCGAAAACGTCACCGCATGCCGCGCCACACCAGCCGGCCCCACGTGAACAGTGAAAGCCCGTGCCACCGGGTCATAGGACAGCGACTCCTCGGCCGAGAACTCCAGCCGCCCCTGCAGGTCATGGTCCCACTCGCCGCCGTCCTCGAACGGCCCGTGCGAATGCGGAAACGCATCAAAAGCCCAATCCAGCACGAGCGCGATCTCAGCCCGCAAGGCGGCCACCCGCTCAGGCGTGACCGAAGCCATCGCGACGAAGTGCCCCAAGCCCTCGGTGTTGTCGCTGTAGTCGAACACCAGGTAGTTCAGTTCGGTGCCCATGCCGCTCAGACCACCACCGGCTCGGTCTCGAGCCGGATGCCGAAGCGCCCGTACACGCTCTCTTGAATGGCCAAGGCGAGCGTCATCACCTCGGACCCGATGGCGCCCCCCCGGTTCACCAGCACCAGCGCCTGCTTGTCGTACACGCCGGCCCGGCCCACGGTCTTGCCCTTCCAGCCGCAGGCGTCGATGAGCCAGCCCGCGGCGAGCTTCACCGTGCCATCGGGCATGGGGTAGTGAACGACCTCCGGGTCGCGCCCGATGATGTCGCGACATTGCTCGGGCGTGACCACCGGGTTCTTGAAGAAGCTCCCCGCGTTGCCCACCACCGCGGGGTCGGGCAGCTTGGCCCGGCGAATGGCACAGATCCAATCGAACACCTGCTGCGCCGACGGGCTGCGGATGCCGGTGTCGGCCATGCGGCGCTCGAGCTCGAGGTAGCCCAGCACCGGTGCCCATGGCCGCGGCAGCCTGAAGCGCACGCGGGTGATCACGCTGCGGCCGGCGAGGGCCTGTTTGAACACGCTGTCGCGGTAGCCGAAGGCGCAAGTCTCGGGGCCGAGCGTGACAGTCTTGCCGGTCACAAGGTCCACCGCATCGAGCGACTCGAAACGGTCCTTGAGTTCCACCCCGTAGGCGCCGATGTTCTGCACCGGTGAGGCACCCACGGTTCCGGGGATGAGGGCGAGGTTCTCCAGGCCCGGCAGGCCTTGATCGAGCGTCCAGGCCACCAGGCCGTGCCAGCTCTCGCCGGCACCGGCCTCGACGATGAAGGCGTCGGGGCGGGTCTCGACCAGCCGCTTGCCCGGCACCTCCACCTTCAGCACCACCTGGGGCATGTCGGCGGTGAGGATGATGTTGCTGCCGCCGCCGAGCACGAACTTCGGCAGTCGGCCGAGTTCGGGGTGCTCGACCACCGCACGCACGTCGGCATCCCCCGTGATTCGCACCAAAGTGCGGGCCACGGCGGGCAATCCGAAAGAGTTATAGGGTTTGAGGCTCACGCCCGACTCGATTTGCATGGCAGAATTTTCGCTGATTCAGCGAACCCGAGAAGTCCCATGCCCAGCTTTGATGTCGTGTTAGACCCCAATCTTGTCGAAGTGCGCAACGCCGTCGACCAAACCGCCAAGGAAATCGGCACCCGTTTCGATTTCAAGGGCTCGTCGGCCCGTGTCGAATTCAAGGAAAAAGAAAAGGAACTCACCGTCTACGCCGACAGCGACTTCCAGATCGGCCAGGTGCTCGACATCCTCATCGCCAAGCTCACCAAGCGCAATGTCGACGTGCGCTACATGGACCGCACCGCCAAGATCGAAAAAATCGGCGGCGACAAGGTCAAGCAGCTCATCACCGTGAAGAGCGGCGTCGACTCCGACACCGCCAAAAAGATCCAGAACCTCATCAAGCAAAGCAAGATGAAGGTGCAGGCTGCCATTCAGGGCGACATGGTGCGTGTCACCGGCGCCAAGCGCGACGACCTGCAGGCCGCCATGGCGATGCTGCGCAAGGACGTTCCTGATGCCCCGCTGTCCTTCGACAACTTCCGCGACTGAGCCGCCATGCGCGCTCATGTGAAGACTTCAGCGCTGGCCCTGATGCTGGCACTTTCAGCGGCTGCCGGAGCGCAATCCGTGTCGATGAGCGGCAGCCTGGGCAGCAAGGCCTTGCTGATGATCGACGGCACACCGCGCACGCTGGCGGTGGGCAGCACCATGAACGGTGTGAAGCTCTTGTCGGTCAATGCCAATGAATCGGTGGTCGAGGTTGGCGGCGCGCGTGTCACGCTGCGGCTCGGTGCATCGCAAGTCAATCTGGGCGGCACAGGCTCCGACGGCGGCGGCACGCGCATCGTGCTCCCCATGGGGCAAGGCGGCCACTACAGCGCCTCGGGTGCCATCAACGGCCAGGTCGTGAACTTCATGGTCGACACCGGCGCCACCAGCGTGGCGCTCAGCGTCTCCGATGCCGAACGGCTGGGCATCAAGCTCGACAAGGCCCTGCGCACGATGGTGCACACCGCCAATGGTGACACCACCGCCCACCTGGTGAAGCTCGACCTCGTGCGCATCGGCAACGTGCAGGTGCGCAATGTCGAGGCCGTGGTGGTGCCCGGCTTCATGCCCCATGTGCTGCTCGGCAACAGCTTCCTGTCGCGGTTCGACCTCACGACCAGCAACCGCGTCATGACGCTCGAGCGCCGGTATTGAGGCCCCAAGGCCGCCGCTTACGCGGCGTCCGCCCCCCGAGGGGATCCTCGCTTTGGCCGGGAGACCCGGACCTTCGCGGAGGCCCCAAGGCCGCCGCTTACGCGGCGTCCGCCCCCCCGAGGGGATCCTCGCTTTGGCCGGGAGACCCGGACCTTCGCGAGTTGCTTGATGGGTCGGCCTTGCGTCGCCTTGGCCTCTGGTTGACTTGCCGCGCCGGGCTGCGTCAACACAACGCGCATCGCATCGATTTGATTGTTGTTGGCATGAACCGACCCCGTGGAGTTGGACAAAGCCGCATCATCGTGGGAAACCGTGGCGATTTCGGATACGCCCCAACGGCGGCCGCGCTCAGAACTTGAACCGTGTCGCGGCGAGCCGTCGCACAGCCTCGCGTCGATCGAATCAACGGCCGGCCGGCGGCCGGGCCGAGGCAAAGGTCAGCAGCGCAAGCACACCCAGCCCGGCCATCGTGAGCAACAGATCGCGATAGCCCGACACGACAAGCAGCAGCCACGCGCCGAGCAAGGGCCCGAAGGCGCGGGGCAGCAGTGTCAAGGTGGACATGGCACCGCTGATGCGGCCCACGTGGGCGCGACCGAAATACATGGGCACCACATGGCCGCGCACGATGGTGACCAGGCCGTTGGCCGCGCCAAACAACACGGCGAACAACAGCAGCACCGGCAAGCTCTCGGCCAAGGCGAACAGCAGCAGCGCCGCCGGCAGCGCCGCAAACACGACGAGGCCGAGCACCCGCGTGGCCACATGCCGTGCGCCGCCCAGGAAAGCCAGGCGGCCGAGCACCTGCGCGGGCCCGATCCACATCAGCACCAGCAAGGCTTCTTTCTCGGGCGTGCCCTTGGAAACAAAGGCCGGCATCACATGGGCCCAGAACGTGGCCGACACCAACGAGTACAGCGTGAATGTCAGAGCCAGCAACCAGAACGCCTTGTGGCGCAGCGCATCGTGAAAGGTGGCGTCTTGCGACACACCCGGTGCCGCAGCGAGGCGTGGCGGTTCTGCCCCGCGCAAGGCCCAGGCGTTCAAGGGCGCTGCCACCAGCAGCAGCACGGCCCCCACCACCATGAGCGAGGCCCGCCATCCCACCGTGGCGATGAGCCAGGCCACCGCCGGGTACGACAAGGTGCTGGCCAAGCCCCCCACCAGCGTGAGCCCGGTGATCGCCGTGCCGAAGCGTGTGGGGAATCGCCGCGTGACGACACTGAAGGCCGGCTCGTACAGGCACATCGACATCGACAACCCGAGCACCGCCCACACGGCATAGAGGGCGACCAGGCTGCTCACCTGCGACCAGGCCAGGAAGCCCACTCCGGCCAACGCGGCGCCCCCCGTGAGCACGGCACGACCGTGGCCCCGGTCGATGGCCGCGCCCGCCGCATAACTGCCCGCACCCCACATCGCGAGGCCGAGCGTGAACGCGCCCATCATGTCGGCCTTGCCCCAGCCGAAGCTCGCGTTCATGGGCAGCACGAAGGAGGAGAAGGTGTAGTACAGCGCTGCCCAGCCAAAGAGCTGGCCCAGCGCGAGTGCGGACACGGTGGGATAGAACGCCGAGGAGAATGCAGGCAAGGACGGCAAGACTTCGGAACTCTCAGGGCGCTGGGGCATGGTCGCATTATCGAATCAGCACCCTCGGCTGTCTGTCTCGCAGGCGGCTCAGGCTTCGCGGAGAATCGGCACGGTTTTCGGGTCTTTGTTCACGCTTCGAATGGCACACAAGACCGCACACTGCGACCACGGCGTTGCCGACACCCTGTGTCTTTTCAGGAATTCCCTTGGTCTTGAAACACCACCCTCCGATTCTGTTCGTGCACGGCAACGGCGACACCGCCGCGCTGTGGCACACGACCATCTGGCGCTTCGAGTCCAACGGCTGGCCGCGCGCGCAGCTGCATGCCATCGACCTGCCCTATCCGGTGGCACGCGACGAGGACCATCTGGACCAGCCCGGCCGCAGCTCGTCCGAGCAGCACATGCGTTTCCTCGCGGCCGAAGTGGAGCGCGTGCTCGAAGAAAGCGGCGAGAGCCGCCTCGTGCTGGTCGCCAATTCGCGTGGCGGCTACGCCGTGCGCAACTACATTGCCCATGGTGGCGGTGCGGCGCGGGTCTCACATGCCATCCTCGGCGGCACACCCAACCACGGCGTCTGGGCCATCCCCGACTACCGGCCGCAAAGCGAGTTCAATGGCGCGGGCCCCTTCCTGCGCAGGCTCAACAGCGTGGGCGGCAGCGTCGAGGTCACGCCCGGCGTGGCCTGGCTCACGCTGCGCTCCGACGACAACGACAAATACGCGCAGCCGCATGGCGACTGGATCGGACACCCCGGCTTGCCCACCCATGTGCTGCCCAGCGGTCCCGCACTCAAAGGTGCCACCAACCTGGTGCTGCCCGGCCACGACCACCGCGAGGTGTCGTTCAGCGCCGCGGCCTTCGACCACACCTGGCGTTTCATCACCGGTCACGCGCCCACCACCGTGCACGTGGTGGATGAAATGCACATCTCGCTCAACGGCAAGGTCTCGGGCCTCGGCGTCGACAACCAGACCGGCAGCGAGCCCAACAACCTGCCGCTGGCGGGCGCGATTCTCGAAGTCTATGAAGTGAACCCCGCCACCGGTGAGCGCCTGGGCCCTTCCGTGCACCGGGCGACCGTGGGGCCCGATGGGCGCTGGGGCCCGATGAAGGCCACCACCACGCAGGCTTTCGAGTTCGTGATCTTCGCGACCGGATATGCCATCACCCACCTGTACCGCTCGCCCTTTGCCAGGTCATCGCAGCTGGTGAACCTGCGCGCCGAGCGGCTGCCCGCCGCGCAACCCGGCATGCTGGCCTGCGTGATGCTCACACGGCCGCGGGGCTACTTCGATCTGGAACGTGACCACTGCAGCCTCGACGGCCCGCACCCTCATCCCGATGTGCCGCCCGGCACCGCCGGCGTGTCGGTGGCCGTGGCCCGCATTGCCGACAAGGCCCACCGTGCGGTCGTCGGAGAGTTCAACGGCGAGCGCATCGTCGGACGCGCCTGGCCCCTGGCTGGCAACCACGTGGTGCTGCTGGAATTGCACCACTGACAGCCTCATCGATCACGGCGCCGCGGACGCGGCCCCGGGACGGTCGATAATGCGAGGCTTGGCGCCCGGCGCCACCCTGTCTTCACCCATGCCGTCTCGATGAAACTTTCGCAGGTTCTGTTTTCCCAAGGCTTCGGCGCTCGCCGCGAGTGCGAGGGCCTCATCGTGTCGGGCCACGTGACGGTGAACGGCCAACGCTGCGACGACCCCTTCTTCGAAGTCGACCCCACCGGCCTGCCCTTCACCGTGCGCGGCGAGGCCTGGGTGTTCCATGAGAAGGCCCTCATCGTGCTGAACAAACCGCAGGGTGTGGAGTGCTCGCAGAAGCCCAAGCACCATCCGAGCGTCTACACGCTGCTGCCCCCGCCTCTGCGCAGGCGCGACCTGCAAAGCATCGGCCGGCTCGACGAAGACACCACCGGCCTGCTGCTGTTCACCGACGACGGAGCGCTCATCCACCGGCTCACCTCGCCCAAGAAGCATGTGCCCAAGGTGTACGAGGTGACCTGCAAGCACCCGGTCACGCCCGACCAGATCGCCCGCCTGCTCGAGGGCGTGAAGCTGGTCGACGACCCGGCCACCGTGCAGGCCGTGGCCTGCGAGCTCACCAGCGAACTCACGCTGCGCATGACACTCGTCGACGGCAAGTACCACCAGGTCAAGCGGATGCTGGCCGCCGTGAGCAACCGCGTGGAGGCCTTGCACCGCAGCGGCTTTGGCGCCCTCACGCTGCCGGCCGACCTGGCGCCCGGCCAGTGGGCCTGGCTGAGCGGGCCCGAGGCCATCACACCGCCCGCCACAAAGGCGCCCACGCCGCCATAATGGACCAGGCGGTGCCCGTCACGGTGCCGCCATCGACACGCCAGCGAGCTTTCACCCTCTTCATCCACCCATGCAAGTCTTCCGAGGCGTTCACCACCCTGGCATCGCTCCCGCCTGCTCGCTGACCATCGGCAACTTCGACGGCGTGCACCGCGGCCACCAGGCCATGCTGGCGCTGTTGCGCTCCGAAGCCCAGCACCGCGGCCTGCCTTCGTGTGTGATGACCTTCGAGCCGCACCCGCGCGACTACTTCGCCCGCCGCGCCGGCAAGCCCGAGTTGGCACCGGCCCGCATTGCCACGCTGCGCGACAAGCTCAGCGAGCTCGAACGCTGCGGCATCGACCAAGTGGTGGTGCTGCGCTTCGACAACACCCTGGCCAGCCAGCCGGCCGAATCCTTCATCCAGGACATGCTGGTGAGCGGCCTCGGCGCGCGCTATGTGCTGGTGGGCGATGACTTCCGCTTCGGCGCCAAGCGCGTGGGCGACTACGCCATGCTCGATGCCGCGGGCGCGGCGCAGGGTTTCGACGTGGCCCGCATGAACAGCTACGAGGTGCACGGGCTGCGCGTGTCGAGTTCGGCGGTGCGCGAGGCCTTGGTGGCCGGCAACATGGCCCAGGCCGAGTCACTGCTGGGCCGGCCTTACAGCATCTCGGGGCGTGTGGTCCACGGCCGCAAGCTCGGGCGCGACCTCGGCTTTCGCACGCTCAACTTGCGCTTCGCGCACGCCAAATCAGCGGCCATGGGCATCTTTGCCGTGCGCACCCACGGCCTCTCCGACCAGCCGCTCGACGGCGTGGCCAGCCTCGGCGTGCGCCCCACCGTGGAAGACGCCGGCCGGGTGCTGCTCGAGGTCCACTGCGACCAATGGCCCGCCGCGCTGGGCCCCGAGGGGGGCTACGGTAAACTCGTGCGGGTGGAACTCCTGCACAAAATTCGCGATGAAGCCCGCTACGACGGGCTCGAAGCCCTGACGGCCGCCATCCATCAGGACGCGCAAGACGCGCGCGACTGGCTGGCATCGCATGCGGCTCACCCGGCGGCGCCCCACGCCGCCACCGGCCGGCAAACCACGCGCGACCGAATTTAAAGCTCGCATCTTTTTGCCTCACGTCGCCTTCTGCGAGCCCGGCGCCTTCCTGCCGCCCCCATTTCAAGACGCGCCCTTCGTGGCGCGCCAGCTGCCATGACCGACAAAGCCACCGACTACCGCGCCACGCTGAACCTGCCCGACACCCCGTTCCCGATGCGCGGCGACCTGCCCAAGCGCGAGCCGGGCTGGGTCAAGGAGTGGGAAGACCAGGGCCTGTACAAGCGCCTGCGTGACGCCCGCTGCCACGCGCCGAAGTTCGTGCTGCACGACGGCCCGCCGTACGCCAACGGCCAGATCCACATGGGCCATGCCGTCAACAAGATCCTGAAGGACATGATCGTCAAGTCGCGCCAGCTGCAAGGGCTGGACGCGACGTATGTGCCCGGTTGGGACTGCCACGGCCTGCCCATCGAGAACCAGATCGAGAAAACCTTCGGTCGCAAGCTGCCCCGCGACGAGGTGCAGGCCAAGAGCCGCGCCTATGCCACCGAGCAGGTGAACCTGCAGATGGCCGACTTCAAGCGCCTGGGCGTGCTGGCCGATTGGGAACACCCGTACCGCACGATGGACTTCGTGAACGAGGCCTCCGAGATCCGCGCGCTGAAAAAAGTCATCGAACACGGCTTCGTCTACCGTGGCCTGAAGCCCGTGTACTGGTGTTTCGACTGCGGCTCTTCGCTCGCCGAGTTCGAGATCGAGTACGCCGACAAGGCCTCGCAGACGCTGGACGTGGCCTTCCTGTGTGCGGAGCCCGATCGGCTCGCCTCTGCCTTCGGCTTGCAGAAGCTCGACCGCGATGCCTTCGCCCTCATCTGGACGACCACCGCCTGGACGCTGCCCGCCAACCAGGCGCTCAACCTCAACCCGACGCTCGAGTACGCGCTGGTCGAGACCGAGCGCGGCCTGCTGCTGCTCGCCTCTGCCCTCGTCGACAAGTGCCTGGAGCGCTACGGTTTGACGGGCCAGGTGATCGCCACCACCGTGGGTGAGAAGCTGGCCGGCATCAACTTCCACCACCCGCTCGCCCAGGCGAACGCAGGCTACGCGCGTTTCAGCCCGGTCTACCTCGCCGACTACGCCACGGCCGATGACGGCACCGGCATCGTGCACGCCGCGCCCGCCTATGGCGTGGAAGACTTCAACTCCTGCCGCGCCCATGGCCTGAAGGTCGACGACATTCTGAACCCCGTGCAAGGCAACGGGGTCTATGAAGCCGAGCTGCCGCTGTTCGGCGGCCTGCACATCTGGAAGGCCGTGCCTGTCGTGATCGAGGCGCTGCGCGAAGCCGGCCGGCTGTTCGCGACCTCGGCCCTCACCCACAGCTACCCGCACTGCTGGCGCCACAAGACGCCGGTGATCTACCGTGCGGCCGCCCAGTGGTTCGTGCGCATGGACGAGGGCGACGGCGTGTTCACCGTCAACAAGGCGCCCAAGACGCTGCGCCAGACCGCACTCGACGCCATCGACGACACCCGCTTCTTTCCCGAAAACGGCAAGACCCGGCTGCGCGACATGATCGCCGGCCGACCCGACTGGTGCATCAGCCGTCAGCGCAACTGGGGCGTGCCGCTGCCGTTTTTCCTGCACAAGGACAGCGGCGAGCTGCACCCGAACACTCTCGCCTTCATCGACCGTGCGGCCGACCTGGTGGAAGCCGGCGGCGTCGAAGCCTGGTCGCAGCTCGACCCGGTCACCTGGCTGGGCGACGAGGCCGCGCAGTACACCAAAAGCACCGACATCCTCGATGTGTGGTTCGACTCCGGCGCGAGCTTCTTCCACGTGCTGCGCGGCAGCCACAACGGTGCGGGCCATGCCACCGGCCCCGAGGCCGACCTGTACCTCGAAGGCCATGACCAGCACCGCGGCTGGTTCCACTCGTCGCTGCTGGTGGCCTGCGCCATCGAAGGCCGCGCACCTTATCGCCACCTGCTGACCCACGGCTTCACCGTGGACAGCCAGGGCCGCAAGATGAGCAAGAGCGAGAAGAACGGCGTCGACCCGCAAGAGACCAGCAAGAAGCTCGGCGCCGAGATCATCCGCCTGTGGGTGGCCGCCAGCGACTACTCGGGCGACATCAGCGGCGACGACAAGATCCTCGCTCGCGTGGTCGACGGCTACCGCCGCATCCGCAACACGCTGCGCTTCCTGCTCGCCAACACCAGCGACTTCAACGCAGCGACCGATGCCGTGCCACTCGCCGAGCTGCTCGAAGTCGACCGCTATGCACTGGCCCGCGCCGCGCAGTTCCAGGACGAGGTGCTGGCGCACTACGCGGTGTACGAGTTCCACCCGGTCGTGGCCAAGCTGCAGGTGTACTGCTCTGAAGACCTGGGCGCGTTCTATCTCGACGTGCTCAAGGACCGCCTGTACACCACAGCCCCCGGCTCACACGCCCGCCGCAGCGCCCAGACGGCGCTCTGGCACATCACCCAGGCCATGCTGCGCTGGATGGCCCCGTTCCTGAGCTTCACCGCCGAAGAGGCCTGGAAGATCGTGGCACCGTCGGCTGAGCCGTCCATCTTCTTCGAGACTTACACCGACACCACGGGCTGGGGCAACGAAGCGCTGGTGGCCAAGTGGGTCCGTGTGCGCGAGCTGCGCGAGCAGGTCAACAAGGACATCGAAACCCTGCGCGCCGACGGCAAGGTGGGCTCGTCGCTGCAGGCCGAGATCGTCATCACGGCACCGCCTGACGACCTCGACCTGCTGGCTTCGCTGGGCGACGATCTCAAGTTCGTCACCATCACCTCCCAGGCCACGCTCGCGGCCGGGCCGGCTGTGCTCGTGACGGTCACGCCTTCATCCGCCACCAAGTGCGAGCGCTGCTGGCATTACCAGAGCGATGTCGGCCAAGCGGCCGATCACCCGACACTCTGCTCGCGATGCGTGAGCAATCTCTTTGGTGCGGGCGAGGTGCGCCGCATCGCCTGACCGCAAGTCGGCCTGTTGGCATGGTGGCTTCGGCCACCATGCCCCCTTACCTCCCGCATTTGTCTTTTGCTCCACCGCCTGGCCCCGTCCGGCACCAACCGACTTTCGTCATGGTCACTTCCAACACCCCCTTGTCTTTCAAACGCATGCTGCCGTGGCTCGCCATCGCGCTGATCGTGCTCCTGGTGGACCAGTACACCAAGGTGCTGGTGCTGCAGCGTTTCCAGTACGGTGAAGGCACCGTGGTCACCTCGTTCTTCAACCTGGTCCGCCACCACAACAACGGCGCGGCCTGGTCCTTCCTGGCCAATGCCGGCCCGTGGGCGCGCTGGTTCTTCGTGGGCCTCGCTTCCGTGGCGTCGGTGTTCATCGTCTGGCTGCTGCGTGCCCATGGCGGGCAGCGCATGTTCTCGTGGGCTCTGGCGCTCATCCTGGGCGGTGCCGTGGGCAACCTGATCGACCGCCTGCTGTACGGCTACGTGGTCGACTTTCTGCAGGTCCATGCCATGGGCTACCAGTTCCCCACGTTCAACGTGGCCGACAGCGCCATCACGCTGGGCGCAGCCCTGCTGATCCTCGACGAAGTGCGGCGCATGCGCAGCGCGCGCTGATGGTAGGGCGCACTTCGCGCCCGGGCCAGACGCCACGCGACACATCCGGGATTGCCCCCGGGGAAGCTCCCCTCGCACATGGTGCATGATGCGGTCTGGTGTGCTGCCCCTAGGAAACCGACCCATGTTGTTGCCATTGCTGCAGCGAACGATGTTCTGCCCCCTTGTGCCGCTGGCCCGGCAGCAGCGCCGCCATGCTGTGTCCCCCTGCCCAGGTCCCCGGCTGCGGCCAGGCCCTGGCGCCCTCTAGCCTCACCGCGCGCAGTCCCGTGGTTCCGATGCTCGACTTCAGCTGCCTGCCCTTCTACGAATGGCTGGAAGCACCCGTGTGGGTGTTCGACGCACAGCAGCTGCGCACCATCTGGGCCAATGCGGCCGGTCTGCGTTTCTGGCACGCGGAGTCCGACAAAGAACTCCACAGCCGCGATTTTTCCGACGCCAGCGAAGGCGTGCGCACCCGCCTGGCGCTGAGCCTGCAAGCCCATGCGCGTGGCGAAATCACTCGCGACTCCTGGACGCTGTACCCGAAGGGCATGCCATTCACCTCGGTGCTGGTGTCGCGCGGCATCACGCTGCCCGACGGCCGCCAGGGCATGCTGTTCACGTCCGAGCCGTTGCCCACCGGCTTCGACGCCCACACACTGCGCGGCGTGGAGGCCATCGGCCACACCACGGTGCGCATCGCGCTGCATTCGCTGCCCGAGGGCATGGTGCTGATGCGCAACCCGGCCGCCGTGCAGAGCTTCGGCGCCGTGCCGCCCGGCGTCACGCAACAGCCCGACTTCGACCTCATGTTCCCCGAGCCCGGCGTCGCTGCACGCATCCTGGCCCAGGTGCGCAAAGGGCAGAGCTTCAGCGCCGAGCTGGAACTGCAAACGCTGCAAGGCCGCCGCTGGCACGCGGTGGATGTGCGCCCCGTGCTCGACCCCGTGTCGGGCCGGCGTGCCATGCAGGTGAACGCCCGCGACATCGCCGACCTGAAGTCGTCGCAGAAGGCGCTCGAAAGCGCCCGCGTGGCCGCCGACAACGCCAACCTCGCCAAGAGTGCCTTCCTGGCCAACATGAGCCACGAGATCCGCACGCCGATGAACGGCGTGCTGGGCCTCACCGAACTCGTGCTGCACACCGAGCTCACCGACCGCCAGCGCCAGTACATCAGCCTGGCCAACCAGTCGGCCAAGGGGCTCATGGTCATCATCGACGACCTGCTCGACGTCGCCAAGATCGAGGCCGGGCAAATGGTCATCGAGCACCGCGCATTTTCGGTTCGCAAATGCCTCGAAGAAGCCCTGTCGCCCCTGTTGCTCACCGGCCACCAGAAGGGCCTTGTGCTGTCGTGGACCGTGGCCGATGACGTGCCGGTCACGTTGTTGGGAGATGTGGTCCGCTTGCGCCAGGTCGTCATCAACCTCGCCGGCAACGCAGTGAAGTTCACGCACGAAGGCAAGGTGCAGGTGCATGTGGAATGCGTGTCGCCGCCGGACCCCCAAGAGCCTACGCTCACGCTGCGCTGCAGCGTGAGCGACACCGGCATCGGTATGTCGGCCGACCAGCTCGAGCGCGTCTTCGAGCCCTTCGCCCAGGCCGACACCAGCATCACGCGCCGCTACGGCGGCACCGGCCTCGGCCTGGCCATCGTGGCGCGGCTGGTCAAGCTGATGGGCGGCTCGGTGGACGTGAGCAGCACCCCCGGCACCGGCAGCTGCATCAGCTTCACGGTCGATGTGGGCTGGCCCCCCTCCCCGCTCGATGCGGACGACAGCGCCAACGCCCCCATCTCCATCAACGGCCGCTTCGAACGCGCCTGAGTCGGCCGAAGGTCAACAGCGGTTCGCGTTACCCTTGCCGTCAGCCTTGTTGCTGTCCGCCTTGTTGCCGACCTGAGCTCCTGTGTCCATGACTTCCCGCATCACCCCCCGCCTTGCGCTCCTGATGGTGGTGCCGCCCTTGCTGTGGGCTGGCAACACGGTCGTGGGCCGCTTGCTGGTGGGCAGCGTGCCGCCACTCGCCCTCAACGCACTGCGCTGGGCCCTGGCCGCGGCCCTGTTGCTGCCGCTGGCCTGGCGGGTGTTCCAGCGGCCGGCTGACATCACACGGCGCCTGCCCTACCTGGTGGTGCTCGGCGGGCTGGGTGTGGGCAGCTACAACGCGCTGCAGTACCTGGCCGTGCAGACCTCCACCCCCATCAACATCACGCTCATTGCCGCCAGTGGGCCGCTGTGGATGATGGCCGCCGGCTTCCTGCTTCACCGCGAACACCCCACACGCCAGCAAGGCCTGGGCGCTGTCTTTTCGCTGGCCGGGGTGGCGCTCGTGCTGTCGCGCGGCCAGCCCGCGAGCCTGCTGGAGCTCAAGCTCGTGACCGGCGACCTGCTGATGCTGCTGGCCGCAGCGCTGTGGGCGGTCTACAGCTGGATGCTCGCACGCCCGCCAGTCCACATGCAGGGCGAGGCACGCCCGCGCTGGAACTGGGCCGAGTTCCTCTTCGTGCAGGTGCTGTTCGGCGGCCTGTGGGCCGCAGGTGCTGCGGGGATAGAGGCTTGGTTCTTCAACCCCTCACCCATCCTCTGGACGCCGTGGGTGTTCGGCGCCTGGCTGTACGTGAGCCTGGCCGCGTCCATCCTGGCCTACTGGTTGTGGGGTGTGGGCGTGGCCGGTGCGGGCCCCTCGGTGGCGGCGTTCTTTGCGAACCTCACACCGGCGTTTGCTGCCGTGATGTCAGCCGCGCTGCTGAAAGAGCCGCCCCGCTGGTACCACCTGCTCGCCTTTGCACTGATCGCCGTCGGCATTGCCGTGAGTTCTCGCACCAGGAAGCGGTGAATGCGGCGCAGGCTGACACGAGGGTGCGCTGCTGTCCTGCACGCGCGCGCCATCGCGCTGTCCACAATGAAACCACCCGACGCGGAGCGCGCGTGACACGTCGGGCTCAGGCCCGACAGGCCGGAATCCTCTGACGCGAACCACCACAAGGCCCACCATGAACGCCCTCCGACTCGCTGCCCTCGCCCTCATCGTCGCCGGCATCCTAGGCCTGACCTACGGCGGCTTCACCTACACCAAAGACACCCACGACGTGAAGCTCGGCCCGCTCGAGCTGTCGGTCAAGGAAAAGGAGACCGTGAACGTGCCGCTGTGGGCAGGCATCGCCGCCATCGTGGTGGGCGCCGGGCTGCTGCTGACGGCTGGCAAGAAGGCTTGAGCCACCCATTCATGACGTCAGTGCCACGCACGTTCGAGTTCCAGGACTCCGAGGTCGGAGCGGTGTCAGTCGAGGGGTCGCTTTTGCGAGTGCGACTGTCCGCCGCACAGGTGCATGAACAAGGCATTGTTGGCTACCTCGCGGGCGTGGTACTCGAACTCGGTGATGCACGCTGGCAAGGTGAACTCGCCGAGTGCGTGGGGGCGTTGGCCGAAGGCAGTCTCCATGTCAACGGACGGAGGTGTCATCCCGCGCCATTGCCCTTTGCTCATGAGGGCGAGGCCAGGCTCCACCTGCACTTCAAGTCGGGGGCATCACTGTCGGCGTTGGCGCAGCAGGTGCGCATTCATCAGCTGCCGGGGGCAGGGTTCACTGAATCCATGGCCTGTTGAAGGCCAGACCGCTCACAGAACTCACGCACTCCCAGGCTACAGCTGCGGTTGCGATCCGCGGCTCACGTGCCATGTCGCATCGTGTGCCGATGCCGGGTGTTCAGCCAGCAATGCCAACGCAGTGCGGACGTCATCGCGAACTGCGTTTGGGGCGGCTGGTCGGTGCTCGTGCCACCAAGCAGCGGCTTGGCGAATGTGGGAAGCCGCACGCCCCGAGATCTTGACGCTGAGCGTCATCTTCAGCGGAAGCTGTCCAGGCCGTTCAAGAGTTCATTGGCGGAAATGAATTCGCCCCGCTGTATCTCGCCGACAGCAGCGAGCAGTTCAGCGTCATCCTCGGGTGAGAGCACGAAAGACTGCCGAGGCTCAGGAGAAAGCACAGTGACCACTGCGCCTTCGACAAACTGAGTTCCGTCGACCACGATCTTGCCGCCGATGACAGTGCCTGGGGTGATTTGCATGGAACAAATACTACCGCAGCAGCATTCAACGTCGGTCTCAAAAGCCCACCAAAACTGCACAGGAACCCAGGTGACGCTGACCACCAGCGGAGGGAACCGGCTTCATCGCCCCTTCGCCAGCACCCAGATGCCCCCCATCACGAGCACCGTGCCAGCCAACACCCACGCGGTGAAGGGCTCGCCCAGAATCACCACGCCCATCAGGATGGTCGACAGCGGGCCGATCATGCCGGTCTGCGCGACCATCGTGGCGCCGATGCGTTCGATCGCCATCATCACCATGAGCACCGGGCAGAAGGTGCACAGCGTGGCGTTGAGCACCGACAGCCACACCACCTCCATCGGCACCACCGCCGACGACAGCGGTCGCAACAGCACGAACTGCAGCAAGCACATGATGCAAGCCACGCTCGTGGCCCAGCCGCTCAGGCGCAACGCGCCGAGTCGGCTCACCTCTTCTCCGCTGAACGACAGGTAGACGGCGTAGCTCACGGCACTGCCGAACACCAGCAGCGCACCGAGGGCGGCGTTCGGCCCCTGCAGCGTGACCTCGTGCCCGAACACGACCATCACACCGCCGTAGCTCACGGCCAGCGCCAGCAGCTGCGTGCGCGTGACGCGCTTCTTGAAGACGAGCACACCGAGCAGCAGCACGAGCGTGGGGTTGAGGTACAGAATGAGACGCTCAAGGCCGGCGCTGATGAACTGCAGCCCTGCGAAGTCGAGGAAGCTGGCGAGGTAGTAGCCGGTAAAGCCAAGGCCCACGATGGCCGCCACGTCGCGCCGAGCGAGCGGCGGTTTGCCGCGGCCCGACCACCAGGCCAGCAGCACGAACAGCGGCAGCGCGAACAGCATGCGATACATGATGAGGGTCACCGCGTCCACGCCGTGGCGGTAGGCGAGCTTGACGATGATGGCCTTGCCTGAGAAGGCGACGGCCCCCGCGGCTGCCAGGGTCAGGCCAGTGGCTGACGGCTTGGATGCGGGCGTGCTCGGAGTTCCTGGGGACATCCGATGATTCTACGGAGGGGCATGGCGCGCTCACCCTGCCTGCCCGCCCCGCTTGGGCCAGGCAGCTCGGCGGGCAGGCCAACGATCGGTCAGCTCCCCAAGAATCAGACGCGGCCGCTCAGCCTCTGCACTGCGGATGCCGCGAGAAGCGTGCTTGTTTGCATTGCGTCTGCATGCAGTATTCGAGCGAGAAGTTGCTCTTGCCCGCGCAAGCTGCGCGGGGTGTGGCGGGTGGCGTCGGGGCGGCCTTGGCGACTGCGCGCTCGGGCTTTGTCTCAAGCTTGACCTCGGGCTTGACCTCCGGCGTAGAGGCTTCAGGTGCCGAGGCCGATGGTGCCAATGGCGTCACCGTGGCAGGCGCGGCGCGCTCGGCCTGTACGCCAGCCGCCGTGGCGCCCGTGGGCAAGGCGGCTTCTTCTTTGGGCGTGGCCGCGACCGTCGCTGCCGCCTGCAGGGGCGCCGAGACCGACGGGCTCACCGCGGGAACGCCGCCCTGTGATGCGGCGGCCACTTGAGCCGGTGCCGCGTTGGACGAAGCCAAGCCGGCTGAGGAGGCGGCTGCATCGGCCTGCAACAGCGTGGGTGACGAAGCCGCCTCGGACTGCGCGCGGACTTCGCTGGCGTTGGGTGGTGCTGTGGCGGCAGCGGTCGTGGCCACGGCCGACGTGGCGCCCTCCGAGCGGCCGCTCCCGAACCAGCTGGCCCATTGCTCGGCCACGATCGGCTGGGTGCTGGCAGCCCAGGCGCCCACGCCGACCACCGCCAGAGCCAGCACGGCCGCCACCCAGCGGCCGCTGCGGCGGGGCGCGGGTGCGGCGGCCGAAGGCACACGCGGGCTGGGCTTCATGGCGAAGAGAATCTCGCCCGGCGCGGGTTCCTCACGCGATACGCCGGCGGCTTCCCGCGCAAAGGGCGACCCGGGAATCGAGGCCGGCTCGGCAGCGCCGGCCACCGGCTTCGGGCTCAGCGCCGGCTCGACCTTGGTGTCCCACGGCAGGGACGAGATGGCCCGCGCGATGGCTGCACTCACTGCAGGGTCGATGGCCTCGGGGTCGCCGGGCAAGGGCTGAGACAGCGGCGAGACCTCAGGCGGTTCCTGTGGGGCAGATGCAGGCGCAGGCGCGGACGAGGCTCCAGCCGCAGCAGCCGCACGGCGCTCGACAGGCACCGACGGTGCGCCCGCAGCAGGCGCCACGAACTCTGGCGGCAACTCCGGCGGCAGGGGCGTGAGCGTGCTCACGGCCACCGGCACGGGTGCGCTGGCCTCGGGCCCGATGGCCAGCAGCCGCTGAAATGCCGTGACGGATTGCGGACGGTCTTGCGGCAAGACGGCCAGGGCCTGGTCGATGGCGGCGACCAGCGAGCGGCTGTAGGCCACGCCCGGCCGCGCCGTCAAGCCATCGGCCACCCCCGCCAGCCGGTCTTCCGTGCCGAGCACCGCGGCCGAAACGGGCGGGTACCCCAGCATGGCATGGTGGGCGACTGCCGCCAGGGCATACAGGTCGGTGCACGGGCCCAGTGGCAATTCGGCACCATGGCTGAACTGCTCGATGGGCACGTAGAGGCGGTCGAGGCTGTCGGCATCGACCGGGCGACGGTCGCCCACCACACTGCTTGCCGTCGACAGGTCGATCAACAGCGGGCGGCCGTCGGGCTGGAGCAGAATGGTGTCGGGCGACAGCCCAAGGTGCAGACAGTCCTGGCTGTGCAGCAGTTGCAAGGCGCCCAGCAAGGGCGACAGCAGACCGCGCAGCCAGGTCTCGCCGGCAGGCCCCTGCAGGCGCTGCAAGGTGGCGGCAAGCGACTGCGCCTGATGGAACGGCATCATCATGTAGGCCGTTCGGTTCTCTTCCCAGAAGCGATGCACGCGCACGATGGCGGGATGGTCGAGACGGGCCAGCAGCCGTGCCTCTTGCAAGAACACTTCCAGCGCATCGCTGCGCTCGTCGGCATCGGCACCCGGCAACAAGGACACGGTCACGCCGTGGCGGCTCACCCACTGCGACGGGAAGTGCTCTTTGATGAGCACCTGCCGCTGCAAGGCGCCATCGCTCGCCAGGTAGACGATGCTGCGGCCATCGCTGTACAAGGCCTCGACGATCTGGCAGCCGCCCAGCAGCGTGCCTGCGGGCAGCGCATCGCGCTCCAGCGGAGACATCAGTTGTTCGGTGGAGGGACCGGTGTCCCCTGATTCTGTTGGGTGAAACTGCATCTCGATGATTCCCCTCTGAGCCGCCAGCCGCCGCACAAGGCAGCAGACGGCAAGCACGAGCTGGTTGGCGCGTGTGCATGATAGGCGGTGCCCGGCCCCTCGCCATCGGCGGCCACATGGGTCATGCCACGATGGACAAACGCCGAAGATTGCGCCGTGAAAGTGGCGACTGGCATCTGACGACAGCGCCACCCTGGGTTTTCACTAGCAAGTTGCGAACCGCCCAGGCGGGGCGGCAAAACATGCCGCCAGGGGCTTGTTGCACCACGTACCCCTGCTCTGGTGCGCCTCAGAACCGGTATACGGCATGATTTACGCGCAGGCTTGTCGTCGTCACGTGCGCCTGAAGTTCAGCGGACCGGCTGCAGCAGCGCGATGATTTCCGTGTATCGCGAACGGCTTTCCGGGCCGCTCGTGCGGTCACGCAGGGTCGTTGCGAGCCCCACGGCATCGAGGCCGTGGATTTTCTTTCCGGGCGAGTTCACTCGGACTTCCGTTCGAGCCCCAGCGGCAAGAAGCCGGCGCACGGCCTCAGCAGGTGCCATCAAGATCGCCGTCTGCAGATGAGTCAAGGGCTGACCTGGCGCTACCGCATCGATCGGACAGCGCTTCACCGCCTCGTCAAAATCCTTCCACACCACCCCAAGGTCCTTCTCGGGTTCCGACAGCATCTGAATGAGCACATGGAGCGTCCAGTTCTTTCCCCGCACGACCTCTTCGCTGGACTCCCCATCGCAGAAGTTTCCGGTGTGCCGAAAAAATGCTGCCGAGAGTGGCTTGAAGTGCCAGAGAGAGGGCTGCGACTTGTTCGTCGAGTAGATCTGCAGGTGCATGAGACGCGTCGTGAAGAACACATTGACGACCACGACAACGGCCGCGTAACCCACCACCAGAGACACGCCGATCAGCGCGAGCCACTTGCCAAGCGACGTCGGCTTTCTCATGCGCAGCCCTCACCCGTCATGCAGGGATGAAACAGGTGGCCGCGCACTGGGCACTCGATCAGGGTCTTCATGTGATGGCTGGCCCATGCGGGAGTTGGTGACACCAGATTCTCTCGTGCGAAACGGTCACTCGCCCGTGGCCCCCCGCACCTGCGGGGTCAACCCAACTCTCGCGCTACCCTGCGCCGCCGCCGGAACGAAGGCAGCAGCGACAGCATGATCAGCAGTGCCGAGAACCCGAGCAGGCCCGCAGCCAAGCCGTGCGAGACCAGGCCAGACCAGCCTTGCCCCTCGCTTTGAAACGCGCCGCGCACATGGGTCTCGAGCAGCGGAGCGAGCACAAACCCCACCAGCAGCGGCGCCACATCGCAGTCGAGTTTGCTGAACACATAACCGGCCACCGCCACCGCGGCCAACAGGCCGACGTGAAAAGCACTGAGGTCCACCACCCAGGCGCCGAGCGCACACCAGAGCACCACGGCGGGGTACAGCACGCGGTAGGGCACCCGCTGGAGTGCCTGCCAGAGCCGATGGCCTGCGAGGCTTGTGGCGACCAGCATCACGGCGCCCAGGGCCATGGCCACGATCACGCCCCAGAACAAGGCCGGCTGCGCGGCCATCAGTTGCGGCCCGGGGCGAAGGTGCTTCCACAGCATGGCGCCCAAGAGCAGCGCTGTGGCAGCACCTGTGGGCACCCCGAGCGTGAGCAGCGGAACCAGGCTGCTGGCGGACCAGGCGCGACGTGAGGCCTCAACCCCTGCCACGGCGTCGAGCGCGGTCTGCTGCAAGGCGTCTGGCATGGGCGCGTCGGTGGGCTCTGCCGCATCGCGTGCGAAAAATGCCAGCAAGGCTCGGCCCCGGGGAATGAGGCCCAGCAGGCCACCCACCACGGAGCCCCTCACCACCGCAGGCAGGCTGCGCCAGAACTGCAGGCGCGTCGGGCGAGCGCCTGCCGACGCAGGCGGGGCCGGCAGGCGCTCCTCTGCGGGCGCAGCGTCAAGCTGTGCCATCGCCTGCCCCAGGCCGAACAAGCCCAGCGCAAGCACCACGAAAGGAATGCCACGCCCCAGCTCCGGAAAGATCGCATCGACATCACTGAAGACGAGCGGCCACAACGAACTGATGGGCGATGCCGCCGGTTGCAGGAACCGCGATGATGCGCCCCCATCGACGCCGACCAGGCCGAGCGACAAGCCGAGCACGGCCATCGCAAACGCCTTCAGCACCGAGCCGGAGCCCAGCGTCACGACGCAGGTGAGCCCGAGCACCATCAGGGCCGCGTACTCGGCGGGGCCGAACTGAAACGCCAGGCGCGTGATCACCGGCGCGGCGAGTGCAATCAGGCCCCATGCCAGCAGCCCCGCGGCCAATGCCGCAAAGGCGCTCATCCAGCCCACGGTGCGCATGCCGAGCGGCGACTGCATCGGTGCCGGCTGCGACGCATCGGGCGCCGCAACCGGGCGCAACATGGCGGCAAGCGACCGCCCCTGGCTCGCCCCCGCGCACACCGCCGCCAGCAGGATGACCGTGGGAGTTGGGCCGAGCGAACCCACACACGGCAGCAACAGCGCCATCACGGCCAGAGGGCCGAAACGAGGCAGCAGGGCCGCGGCGAGGCCGAGCAGCGTGCCGACCACGAGGCACACCACATCCACTGCCGTGAAGGCCGTGCTGAAACCGAGTGTGAGGTGGTCGACGAGTTGCATGCGTGAGGAGGCCGATCAGAAGCGCCAAGTCGGCCACCACGGCACCGACAGCTGCAACCACCCGATGAAGACGGCCCCCGTCAGCAGCGTGAAGATCAGCACCGCGAACAAGGCACGCTTCCAGCGAAGCGGTCCTGCCGCCCAGGCCGACAGCAGCACCAGCAGCGGTGCGCACACGGCCAACCCGAGCACGGGCAACAGCAAGGCAAACAGCAGCACCGACACCAGCGTGATGCCGCACACACGCCATCCGATGGGGCCGATGGGGTCACTGCCTTCGGCCTCGATGGCCAGCGACTTGAACAACACGAGCCCGCCCATCACCGCCAGCACGATGCCGAGGACGAGCGGCAGGTAGCCGGGACCAGGGTCTGCGGCTTGGCCCACACGCCGGTGCGAAGCACCTACCGCAAAGCCGATGCCGGCGGCCACGAACAACAGCCCGGCGGCAAAATCGCGATGGCTCTTGATCTTCAACGACGGGTCCCGCGCATGCAGCCAGGCATCGGCATGCTGAGCACGGTGCCTGCCAACGCCATCGTCGTACCAGGCGTCGAGCCTGGCCTCGTCCGCAAGGGCATCAGTTGTCCCAACGCGGTGTGGACCTCAGCACCTCGTCGACGGTGGTGATCCCCTCGGCCACCTTCATGGCCCCGGCGAGCCGCAGGGGCCGCAGGCCGTCGGCCAGGGCCTGGTGGCGCAGCTTGGAGATGTCGGGCACCGGAGAGATGGCGCCGCGTGCCGGGTCGGTGACATCGAGCAACTCGTAGAGGCCCGCACGCCCCCTGAACCCGGTCATGCGACATTCAAGGCAGCCCACGGGCTTGTACGGCCGCACCTTGCCGTTGATGGTCCACGGCTTGATGACCTCGTTGATGCTCTCGGAGGTGGTGGTGTCGTCGGGCTGCTTGCAGGCCGGACACAGCGTGCGCACCAGGCGCTGCGCGAGCACGCCGATCACGGTGGCTCCGATGAGATAAGGCGCCACACCCAAGTCCACCAAGCGCGTGATGGCCGAGGCCGCATCGTTGGTGTGCAAGGTGCTGAACACGAGGTGACCGGTGAGGGCCGCCTGGATGGCCATCTCGGCCGTCTCGAGGTCGCGGATTTCGCCGACCATGATGATGTCGGGGTCCTGACGCATGAGGGCGCGCAGGCCTTCGGCGAAGTTGAGATCGAGCGCGGGCTGAACCTGGGTCTGGTTGAAGGCCGGCTGGATCATTTCGATCGGGTCTTCGATGGTGCAGACATTCACCTCATCGTTCGCCAGGCGCTTGAGCGTGGAATACAGCGTGGTCGTCTTGCCCGAGCCGGTGGGGCCGGTCACGAGGATGATGCCGTGCGCACGGCCGACGAGCTTTTCCCAGCGCTGCGCGTCGTGTGCGCCGAACCCGAGGGCGTCGAGCTGCTTGACGGTGGTGTCGGGGTCGAAGATGCGCATCACCATCTTCTCGCCAAATGCCGTGGGCAGCGTCGACAAGCGCATCTCGACTTCATCGCCCTGCGGGTTGCGCGTCTTGATGCGGCCGTCGAGCGGGCGGCGCTTTTCGATCACGTCCATGCGGCCGAGCAGTTTCACGCGCGCGATCATCGCGTTCATCACGCCCGGCGGCACCTGGTAGACGGTGTGCATGACGCCGTCGATGCGGAAGCGGATCACGCTGCGCTCGCGGCGCGGCTCGAGGTGGATGTCGCTGGCGCGCTGGTCGAAGGCGTACTGCCAGAGCCAGTCGACCACCTGCACGACGCCCTGGTCGTTGGCGTCGAGCTGCTTGTTGCTGCGGCCGAGCTC
>JBEGTX010000339.1:0-11461 GCA_041179165.1 Pseudomonadota bacterium
CCCGAGACCTCCACACGGTGGCTGAGCTGGCCGGCGCCGAATTGCTCCACCCCGCGTTGCAAGAGCTTCAGGCGGCGTGTCAGCCGCCGCACCGCCGGCCACGCGGCCAGCGCCACAGCCACGAACAGCACCACGAGGCCAACCGCCATGCCTACTCCGCGCTGGTACACCATGGGCGGCATGCCCAGCCACGATGGGGGCGGCGCCGCACGCTCGTCAGCGCCGCGCTGGCGCAGGCGCCCGGGCCGATTGGGGTCGGGACGAACCATCCACAGCGTGCGGCCGTCTTCCAGACGCACGGCCATGTCGCGCGCGGGATCTTCGGCCCGGCGGCGCACATACGATTCAGACGCTGCAATGCGCTTGCCCTGCGCGCTGTCCAGCGCCAGCGGAAGACGCAGGCGGTGTGACCAGGCCAGCAGCGCAGCCGCCTGATCGGCCTCGGGCTCTTCGGGGTCGGGCAGGGATCGCTCGATGAGGTCGCCCCAAGCCGACATGCGTTCTGCCATGGCCCCAGCGACCACCGAGCGCTCGCTCTCGAGCTGGCGCTGCATGACCCAGCCCGAAGTGAAGGCGAAAAAGAGCAGCACGGCAACGAGCGTGAGGTAGATCCTCAAAGTCAACGTATGCAAATGTGGGCCCCCCAGTCGCTATCGCTCCTGCCCCCAGGGGGCGCCGCCTGGCGGCCTGGCAAAGCCAGATCCGCTGGCGTTGGGCAATGCGCTTCGCTCTGGATTCTTTGCGGATCGTCGGTCCGTGTGCTTCGGCGCAAGCCGGTGCGTGGCAGCCTCGCTGAGCTTGGGCCCCTGTACCGATGCGAACGATAGTGCGATGCCATCCCCTCAGCCCGCATTGTCTGCGTCCTGCTTTTTGGCAAAGATGTAGCCGGCGCCGCGGACGGTGAGGACGCGGCGGGGGGATTTGGGGTCGTCTTCGATGACGGCTCGGATGCGGGAGATGTGGACGTCGATGGAGCGGTCGAAGGCTTCCATGGGGTGTCCCTTCAGCAGGTCCATGATCTGGTCGCGTGAAAGCACCCGGCCGGGGCTTTGTGCCATCACCACCAGCAGGTCGAACTGGTGGCTGGTGAGGTCGCAGGGTTTGCCGTCGAGGCGGGCCACGCGTTCGCCGAGGTCGATCTCGAGGCGGCCGAAGCGCAGTACCTCGTCAGCGGCGCTCGGTGGCGCGGCGCGGCGCAGCAAGGCTTTGACTCGGGCCAGCAGCTCGCGCGGCTCGAAGGGTTTGGGCAGGTAGTCGTCGGCGCCCATCTCGAGGCCGACGATGCGGTCCATCGGCTCGCCCCGTGCGGTCAGCATCAGCAGCGGCAGCTGGCGTGTGCGGGCCTGGCTGCGCAGCTCGCGGCAAAGGTCGAGGCCGTCGCCATCGGGCAGCATCAGGTCGAGCACCAGCGCGTCGTACGGAGGGCCGGCCAGGCGCTCACGGCCTTCGGCCAGTGAACCGGCGGTCTCGACCTCGAAGCCTGACCCACGCAGATAGTCGGCCACCATTGTGGACAGGCGGGCGTCGTCGTCGATCAACAGCAAACGGGCACTCATTCGGACTCCACTGCAACTGCAAACGCCCTGCGGTCGACATCGACCGCAGGGCCAAGGTGAATCAGAACACAACTCAGCTGGCAGGCTTGCGCTCGGGGGCAGGCGGGCTGCCCTCACCACGCGGTGCGCCATCTCGGGCGTCATGTCCACGACCGTGATGCCCGTGACCGAAGCCTCGACCACGGTGGTGCTTGAAGCGCTCGGCCAGCTTCACGCGCTGCTCGGGGCGCAGCACCTTGCTCACGTCCACCAGAGCCTGGCTCATGCGGCGGCTGGTGGCGTCGTGCTGGGCCACCATCTGCTGGCGCAGGCTTTCCACGGCCGCGGCGTCGACCACGGGGGCCACGAACAACGCGGCCGACTTCTCACGCAGTGCACGGCCGGCCTCGCGCTGGCCCTTCAGGTCGACGGCGGCGGCCTGCGCGATCTTCGTGATCTCTGCACGCTGGGCTTCGGTGGCATCCAGGCCGCGCAGCACGCGGTCCACCCCTCGGGCAATGTGCTCGGGGCTCGCCGACATCAGGCGGCCCATGGGGGCGCCACCATGGTCAGGTCCGTGGCCGCGACCATGCGCCCAACTGGCCACGCCGGCCGTGGCTGCAACAGCCACCAGAACCCCTGCTACCACCTGTTTGGCGCGATGCGAGAAGCCCCGGCGCACCGGGAGGGACGAAGACGATGGGGAGTCGATGCGATCGTTCATGAGGAAGCCCTCGAAGTGGCCCTGAGGCCGATGAAGTGATCCTCTCGCCGCCGGGTTAAGCCCGCATGAGCCGCGCGTAAAGAAGTGTGGACCTCGACTTGAGGCACCCTCGCACACGCGGCTTGCGAAGTGGGGGCCAACACCTCAAGCATTCGGAGCGCCAGCCGATATCCAGTCATCCGGGACAGAAGGCGGACCATCCGGCCTGTCTTTGCTGCCCCCTCGCGATCCAAGGCTTCCATGCACCCCGGGACCTCCCGTCTCAGCGACATCACCTCCTTGTTGGAACAGGACGCCGGCAAAATTGTGGGCCGGCTGGGTGATTTGCGCCTGGGCAGTCACTTCCAGCCCATCTACAGCCTGTCCCATGCCCGCGTGGTGGGGCACGAGGCTTTGCTGCGAACCCGCGATGCCGCCGGCACCCCGATCCCCCCGCCCGAGGTGTTTGCCTCGTTCAAGACCGCGGCAGAGCTGTCGCGATGCGACCGCTTGAGCCGGTTCGTGCACATGGCGAACTTCAGCGCTGCCGCCCAGCCCGACCAATGGCTGTTCCTGAACGTTCACCCCGAAACCTTCCAGAAACTGCCCTCCATGGGACAGGGCGGCAGCGCCTACCTTCGCTCGGTACAGGATCACTTCAACCTGCCCGGCAACCGGGTGGTGCTGGAGGTGCTGGAGAGTGCCGTGCCCGATCTGAGCGCGCTGGAATACGCCATGGGCCTGATGCGTGCCCACGGCTGCCTGATCGCCATCGACGACTTCGGGGCCGGCCACTCGAACTTCGACCGCGTGTGGCGCCTTCAGCCCGACATCGTGAAACTCGACCGCAGCCTGATTGCCCGTGCCGCACGTGAGCGGCGCGCTCAGCGCGTTGTGTCGCAGATGGTGTCGCTGCTGCACGAGTGCGGCGCCATGGTGCTGATGGAAGGCGTCGAGACCATCGACGAAGCCCTGCTGGCGATGGAGTCCGATGCCGACATGGTTCAGGGCTACTTCTTCGGGCGCCCCCAGCCCGAGCTGATGCCCACCGGCCATTCGCCGAGCACCATCACCCAACTCTATGCCGGCCTGGGCGAGCGCCGCGACCAGCAGCGCAAGGCCCACCGCAATGAGTTGGCGCACTACCGGCACGCCATCGGCAATGCCGGTGTGTTGATGGAGGGCGGCCACTCGATGGCCGAGGCCTGCCACACCTTCCTGCAACTCACGGCAGCCGAGGTCTGCTACGTGCTCGACAACGACGGCTACCAGATCGGCCCCAACCTGTGGTGTGCCGCGCGGGATGGAAGAACCCAGCAAGGCTACGAGCCACTCAGCAACAGCGAAGGGGCCTGCTGGGCCCGCCGGCCGTACTTTCACCGCGCGGTGGAGGCCATCGGCAAGGTGCAGGTCACCCGGCCCTACCGCACACTGCACGGCAACCACATGTGTGTCACGGTGTCGTATGCTTTCATGCAGCGGGCTGGCGATCAGCGCCACCTGCGCGTGGTCTGTGGCGATATCGCCTGGAACGAACCCTCAGCGCCTTGCAGCGCCCCTTCGCCATGAAAAGCGCTCAGGTCATTCCGTGGCCCCGTCCCACACCCCCTGGCCGCGAACCGGCAGGGCCAGTCCACGACACCGCGCTCCAGGCCTCACTTGAGCGCGCCGAGCGGCGCCGCAAGCTGTGGGTTCGCGAGGGCAAGGTGATTGCCACGAGCTACGGCATCAACGGCTTCTGTCTCGCCCTCTTTGCCATGACCGGAACGGTCTCGTTCTGGGCGGCCGTGTTGTACGTGCTCATCGGATGGACGGTGTGCGGCCTGGTGTGCATGGCGATCGCCAGCGGACGCACGTCCCACCTCAAAGACCCCAGCCTGGCTGTCGTGCAGTCGCTGACGGGCATGGCCATCTGCGTGGCAGGCGCCATCATGTTTCCACAGGTCGGCATCGTCTACCTGATGATTCTGTTCACGGTGTTTCTGAGTGCCACCTACCGGATGTCGAAGACCTACCTCAACGTCACCTGGTTTGTCGTGAGCCTGTGCTTCGGCACGGCCATGCTGTGGGGTGACCGGCACTTCCAGATTCCACACGCGAGCTTCAGCGAGCAAGCCGTGGCCTGGTTCTGCTTTGCCACCACCCTGGCGCGCTGCACGCTGCTGAGCCTCGTGAACACCGGCCACAACAAGCTGCTGAGCCATCGGGGCAAGCAAATGAAGGACACTCTGGCCAAGATCGAACGCTTGGCCAACTACGACGAACTCACCAACGCGCTCAACCGCCGCAGCCTGATGCGGCTGGTGGCCGAAGAGATCGACCGCGCCGAGCGCACCGGCCACACCTTCAGCGTGGCATTGTTCGACCTCGACCGCTTCAAGTCCATCAACGACACGCTGGGCCACCTGATCGGCGACCGCACGCTGCGCCGCTTCGCCGATGAGGTGCACACTCATCAGCGCAACACTGACCGCTTCGGTCGCTATGGCGGCGAGGAGTTCCTGCTGATCATGCCCGAGACCCCCACCAGCGAAGGCGAGCAGGCCGTCGAGCGCTTGCGCGAATGCCTTGCAGGCACCGACTGGACCACCGTTTCCCCCACGCTGAACGTCACGTTCTCGGCGGGCCTCGCCACCCACCAACCCGGTGAAACCGCGGAGCAACTTCTCGCCCGCGCCGACCACGGACTTTATGGAGCCAAAGATGCAGGCCGCAACTGTCTCCGCGTCGGCTGAGCCCACGCCCCCATCGGCTGACGCGGACGCTGCACGCGCCAAGCGCAAGACTTTCGTGCGCCACGCCGTGCGCAACGTGCGCACGATCGCTGCGAGCTATTTGCTCGATGGGCTCGTGCTCATGCTGTTTTCATTCAGCGGCCAGGTCAATTGGAAGCCTGTGCTCTTGTACACGCTGATCGGCATCGGCTCCTGCGAACTTTGGGCCTTGGCTTTCCGAAGGGAATGGACGTTCCGATTCAAGGACCCCCATGCCACCCAGGCCATGGGTTTCGGCAACATGGCGCTGCAGGTCGTCGGCATCATCATGATGCCGACCATGGCCTTCATGTTCCTGCTGATCATGTTCATCGTGTTCACCACCAATGCCTTGCGTTCATCACTGCGGACCACGGCCATGTGGGGCGCATTGAGCTGCGTTGCGATCGCAGGCGCTGTTCAAATCAACGGGGTCCCCGTCACCATTCCCGACATGAATGTGTACGAACAGCTGCTGGCCCTGGTGTTCGCGAGCCTCGCGTTGTGGCAATGCATCTGGGTAGGCACCTACAACGGCGCCATCTCCGCCTTGTTGAAGAAGCGCAGCGGCGAGCTGGCCGAACTCACACGCAAGGTGCAGGAGCTGGCCCATCACGACGAGCTCACCGGCCTGCTCAACCGCCGCAGCCTCCTCGAGATCCTGACCGAAGAACAACACCGCACCGACCGCACGGGCGTGCCCTTGTCCGTCGCCATGATCGACATCGACCGCTTCAAGTCCATCAACGACACCTTCGGCCACTCGGCAGGCGACCTGGCCCTGAAAGCCCTGTCCAGCACCATCAAGCAGCTCACCCGCAGCACCGACCGCTTCGGCCGCTACGGTGGCGAAGAGTTCCTCATGATCATGACGAGCACCAATGCCGAAGAGGCCCCGGTGCCGATCGAGCGTTTCCGCGAGGCCTTGAAGGCCCGCGGCTGGGACGACGTCGGCCCCGGCCTGGACGTGACCTTCTCGTGCGGCGTATCGACCTACGTGCAAGGTGAGTCGATCGAAGACCTCATCAAGCGCGCCGACGATGCCTTGTACCGGGCCAAACACGACGGCCGCAACTGCACCCGCTCGGGGTGAATCCGCTGTAGGAGATCGCCCGACCAGCGTCGCGCCACTGTCCGACGCCTGCGCCATGTCACGCTGCGGATACTCGCTGCATGACAGACGTTCGCACAGGACAGGCCCCGCCACCGCTTTCTCGCCACGAGTTCGGCGAGCGCTTTCGCAGGCGCTTTGTGGACCCTGCCTTCCAGGCCGAATCCGAAGCCGTCGCACGGCTCGAGGCCATCGCCTGGGATGCGTTCGACCATGGCCGCAAGGCCCCTCACACCCGCAAGGCCGGCCCCGAGTTTGCCGACCCCGACTACGACCTGTCGGTGGAGTGGATCGAGACACGCGACCGCCTCCTTGCCGCGCAGAGCCGCTGGAGCGACCCGGCCTCGCCATCGCGGCTGCTGCTCGTCAATGGCAGCTCGCGCAAAGACGGCACCTGCCCCGGTGAGATCTCCAAGACTTGGCGCCTCACGCAGCTGGTTCGCGAACAGGCGAAGGCCGCGGGTGTGGAAACCGATGTGCTCGACCTGAGCCTCGTCACTTCAGAGTTCGGCCGCACCATCCATCCGTGCAAGGGCTGCGCCTCGACCGCCATGCCGCTGTGCCACTGGCCGTGCAGCTGCTACCCCAACCATGCCCTCGGCCACACCGACGACTGGATGAACGACATCTACGAGTGCTGGGTGGCGGCCCACGGCGTGGTGCTGTTGGCGCCCACCTACTGTTACCAATCACCTGGTCCCCTCAAGCAGATGATCGACCGCCTGGTGTGCGCCGACGGCGGCAATCCGGACCCGACCACCACCCACGGCAAGAAGGCCAAAGAGGCCAAGCAGATCGAAGAGGCAGGCTGGGACTTCCCCAAACACCTGGCCGGCCGCACCTACGGTGTCGTTGTTCACGGCGATGTGGCCGGCATCGAAGTGCACCGACGCAACCTGACCGACTGGCTCGACTGGATGGGGCTCGTCGACGCCGGTGCCGGCGCTCGGCTGGACCGCTATGTGGGCTACTACGAGTCCTATGCCGGCAGCCACGAAGCACTCGACCGCGACAAGGCGTTCCAGGAGGAGGTGCGCAACGTGGCACACGCCGTGGTGAATGCGATCGCCCAGGTGCGTTCGGGTCGCCTCAGCCGTCCCGATGCCCTGCTCGAACGGCCTCGTCCGAAATGAACGCAATCCCTTTTTACATCACCAAGGAATCGACATGACCGAGAAAACCGCAAGCGTCCACTGGGAAGGCGCCGGCAAGGCAGGCGTCGGACAGATCAGCACCGAAACCGATGCACTGAAGGCCTATCCCTACGGGTTCGGCAGCCGCTTCGGTGATGACCGCAAGGGCACGAACCCCGAAGAACTGATGGCCGCGGCCCATGCCTCGTGTTTCACGATGGCGTTTTCATTCGCCTGCGAGAAGGCGGGGCATCCGACGGTGAAGATCGACACCGAGGCCAAGGTTCGCCTGAAGAAAGAGGGCGAAGGTTTCGTGATCGACCGCATCGCACTCACGCTGAAGGCACTCGTGCCTGGGGTGGACGAAACCACCTTCCAACGCATCGCAGCAGACGCGAAGGCCAACTGCCCGCTGTCGAAGGCACTGGCAGCAGTGCCCGAGATCACGTTGCAGGCGACACGCTTGTCGTCCTGAGCGACGCTTCACCACGGCGGGCCAAGGCGCATCCCGCGCCTGAGCTCGGCGTGTTGTCGCGCCGAATGAGCTCAGTGAGCCGTGGTGCGGCGCGTCTTGCGCAGTTCAGCGCGGCCCTTGTCGGTGACCATCAGCACGCCGTCGACTTCTTTCAGCAGGCCGCTGTTGCAGTAAGCCTGAACCAGGTCGTCGCTGATGAGGTTGCCGTGCTGCTCGAACAGGAACTTGATGGCGTCGTTGAAGGGCGGCTGTGGCTGGTAGAGGTTTTGCATGGTGACTCCTTGATCCGATGAGCTCACTGTACAAATGCGCGCCTTGCGACGTAACCACATGGATGGGGGGCCCACCCGGCCAGGGGTGGTGGTGCGTCGACCGATAGAACGCTCGATCACCAGAGCTCATGAAACGGTCACTCTCGTCAGAACACCGATGAACACTGGATTGTCTTCAACCCACCGGCTTCTTTTCCGTGCGGACTGAGGTGCTCCAGGCCTCGGCACGCCACGAAGTCGACACCCCCAAAAGGATGACCTACGTCATGTGGCGAAGGCGCAGCGTGCGGCGGCAGCAAGGCCTTTGAAGAGCGCCCCGGTGCCAACTGACCGAAAATGCGGGTTGCCTGCCCGCCATGATTCACCCCCACCTGACCTCCGCTGAGCATCCCTACACGGTGGCCGTGCGCGCTCTGTGCGAGTTCACGGCCAAACAGGGAGACCTCGACCTGCGCTTCACGCCCTCGCCAACGGCACAGGAGGGCATTGCCGGTCACGCCACCGTGGCCTCGCGCCGCAGCGCGAGCTACCAGGCGGAGGTACCCCTGAGTGGGCACTGGCAGACGCTCACCGTGCGGGGCCGCGCCGATGGCTTCGATGCCTCGCGCCAGCGGCTGGAAGAAATCAAGACCTACCGGGGCGACTTCGCCCGCGTACCCGACAACCACCGACAGCTCCACTGGGCCCAGGCCAAGGTCTACGGCCACCTGCTGTGTGAGCAGCTCCACCTCGAGGCCATCACCTTGGCACTGGTGTACTTCAACGTGGCCACGCAACAGGAGACCGTGCTCGAGGCCGAGCACAGCGCAGCGTCGCTGGCCGAGTTCTTCGGGCAACTGTGCAGCCGCTTTCTGGCGTGGTCGCAGCAAGAAAGCGCGCACCGGCTGCAACGCAACGAGGCCCTCACCGCCCTGGTCTTTCTGCACCCGGACTTTCGCCCGGGCCAACGCGAGCTGGCCGAGGCCGTGTACCGCGGCGCGCGCAGCGGCCGCTGTGTGGTGGCGCAGGCGCCCACCGGCATCGGCAAGACCGTGGGAACGCTGTTTCCCCTTCTCAAATCCGCACCGGGCGAGCAACTCGACAAGGTGTTTTTTCTGGCCGCCAAGACCTCCGGTCGCGCCCTCGCCCTCGACGCTCTGGCCCACATGCAGCGCCACACCCCCAGCTTGCCGCTGCGCGTGCTCGAACTCGTGGCGCGCGACAAGGCCTGCGAGTACCCCGACCGTGCCTGCCACGGCGACTCGTGCCCCCTCGCCCGCGGCTTCTACGACCGGCTCGGCGCTGCGCGCGAGGCGGCCCTGCATGAGCCGGTTCTCGACAAGGCCCATGTGCGAGAGGTCGCATTGGCCCATCAGGTGTGCCCGTACTACCTGTCTCAGGAGATGGTGCGCTGGGCCGATGTCGTGGTGGGCGACTACAACTACTACTTCGACCACAGCGCCTTGCTGCACGGACTCACCCAGGCCAACGACTGGCGCGTGGGCGTGCTGGTGGACGAAGCGCACAACCTGGTGGACCGCGCCAGGCGCATGTACAGCGCCGAGCTGAGGCAGAGTGACCTCACGGCACTGCGCGCGCAAGCCCCGGCCTCGCTCAAGCGCGCGCTCGACAGGCTGAACCGCTGCTGGAACACGCTGCACAAGGAACAGGACGCAGACTACGCCGCCGCGGCCGCTGTTCCTGACAAGCTGCTGCAGGCACTGGCACTGCTCATCACCGCACTCGGCGAGCACCTCGCCGAAGACCCGGCCCAGGTCGACGCGCCGCTGCTTGGTTTTTACTTCACCGCGCTGCAGTTCACCCGACTCGCCGAGGTCTTCGGCACGCACTCGGTGTTCGACATCACGCTAGAGCCCACCAGCGCCTTTGCCAAGAAGCGCCAATCGGTGCTGTGCATCCGCAATGTGGTGCCCGGCCCGTTCCTCACACCCCGCCATGCCACGGCACGCAGCATGACGCTCTTCTCGGCCACGCTGCGCCCGCAGGCCTATCACGCCGACATGCTCGGCCTGCCCGAGAACACGGCCTGGGTCGATGTGGCCTCGCCCTTCGAGGCGCACCAACTCGACGTGCACATCGCCCGCCGCATCTCAACCCGCTACACCGACCGCACACGCTCCATCGCCCCGATCGTGGCCTTGATGGCGCAACAGTACGCCGAACGTCCGGGCAACTACCTCGCGTTCTTCAGCAGCTACGACTACCTGCAGAAGGTGGCCGACGCACTGGCCGCGCAACACCCCGACCTGCCGCAATGGCGCCAATCGGCCCGCATGCCCGAGGCCGAACGCGACGCCTTCCTGCAGCGCTTCACGCCTGACGGACAGGGCATCGGCTTCGCGGTGCTGGGCGGTGCATTCTCGGAAGGCATCGACCTGCCCGGCTCACGCCTGGTGGGCGCCTTCATCGCCACCCTCGGCCTGCCCCAGGTGAACCCGGTCAACGAGCAGATGCGCGAGCGCCTGGAGGCCAGCTTCGGCCGCGGCTACGACTATGCGTACTTCTATCCCGGCATGCAGAAGGTGGTGCAGGCCGCAGGCCGCGTCATCCGCACCACCGAAGACCGCGGCGTGGTGCACTTGATGGACGACCGTTTCCTGAAGCCAGCCGCACTGCGCCTGCTGCCTACGTGGTGGGAGATGGAGCCCCCACCTCGCTAACCGCTCCCGTCTTGCAGGGCGCGCTGAGCCAGAGCGCGCAGGCGTTGCTGACGTCAAAAAGCCCGATGCGAATCGAGGCCGGCTGGTGTTGCCGGTGTTGCTGGTGTTGCTCTGGCTGGTGTCCGCGGCCATTGAGCGTCGGCTGGGGCGCCCGGTCTTCGAGGGGGGCGCGAAGCGCTTCAATGACTGACGTGCGCCGGAGAAACCGGCAAGGAGTAAAGGGTGCAAGTCCCTCACAACAAAGATCCAGCGAATCATGTTGTCCCCGAGTCATGCGCAGCGCACCGCGAGGTGCGAGGCGAAGCGTTGACAGGGGTACGCATAGGCCAGCCATTGAGCCGCGATAGTTGTATCCCGGGTGCCGACACTGTTCAGTTAGTGGAAGGCAACACGTCCGTGCGCGTCAGCGCAAGCACACGGATGGCCCGGCGTGGTCGGAGACCCTGGCATGTGCGCACGCTCCTTGCACGGGAACCGGGAGATCTCCAGTCTGACCGCGGGTGCCTCGCTGGACCCACGGCCCGCATCGGGAAGGCGAGGAGCCGAAGCCGATGATGCACGGACTGGAGAAGTCAGACCGTGAGCGTCCAGCCGCCCCCTTCTTGACGCAGTGATCGCGGCGGCGTAGTGCGCAGCGGTAATCAAGCGCCGGGTGTTTTCCAGCGATGCGGGAGCAGTTCGTCGATGCGGTTGTTCGGATGGCTGGGAAGCCGCTCCAGCACGTCACGCAGGTAGGCCCACGGCTCGTGGCCGCACAGCTTGGCCGATTGCACCAGGCTCATGACGATGGCCGCGCGCTGACCGGCCATCTCGCTGCCG
>JBEGTX010000340.1:0-4420 GCA_041179165.1 Pseudomonadota bacterium
CGCTCACAGGCCGCAGTCCTTTGGGTTACCTTTGGGACGCCAAAGGTGACTCGCCTGCCGGGGCGAATACCCCGCGCGGCAGGGCCATGAACCAACCGGTTTGCGTTCAGCCCAAAAGAAACGACAAATGTGCGTCCGGGCAGAAGCAGTTGCACATCGGACTATTGGGCCCCGTCCTGCGACGGGGTGACCGAGCGTTGTGCGCGTTCGGCGCGCAAATAGTCGTTTGCCGGGGCGAGATCACGCCGCAGCCGTGCCAGCAAGACACGGCCACGAGCAAGCGAGATCAAACGCGGGCCCGAAGGCCCGCAAAGATCAAGCCTCAGCGTCCTGCAGCATCCGCCACATGACTTTGCCGGAGCCCGACTTCGGCAACGTGTCCACGAACTGCACCAGTTTCGGCACCTTGTAAGCAGCCATGTGCTCCTTCGACCAGGCCGTGATGTCCTCCTCGGTGGTCTTGCCCTTGGCATCGGCCCGCAACACGATGACGGCCTTGACCGTCTCGCCGCGATAGGCATCGCGCGCGGAGATGATGCAGGCCTCTTGCACCGCCGGGTGACGGTACAGCAGCATCTCGACTTCGGCCGGCCATACCTTGAAGCCGCTGGCATTGATCATGCGTTTCAGGCGGTCGGTGATGAAGAAATAGCCTTCGTCGTCCATGCGGCCCAGGTCGCCGGTGCGGAAGAAGGTCTTGCCCTCTTTCTCGATGAACACGGCAGCAGTGGCCTCGGGCTGGTTCCAGTAGCCCTTGAAGATCGACGGGCCGCTGCTGATGATTTCGCCCACTTCGCCGATCGGCATTTCTTCGAGCGTGACGGGATCGACCACGCGCGAGTCCACACCGAACACGGGGATGCCCAGGCACTGGAGCTTGGCGCGCTCGGGCAGGTTGCCGTGGGTGGCCGCACAGGTTTCGGTGAGACCGTAGCCTTCGGCAAAGGTGAGGCCGAACTCGTTCTGCAGGCGCTCGGCCACCGCTTGGGGCATGGCCGCACCACCACCGTTGAGCACCTTGAGGCTGCTCAGGTCAAAGGTCTTGTAGTTCGGGCTGCCGAACAGGTCGATGATCATGGTGGGGATGCAGGTGAAGTGCGTCACCTTGTAGCGCGAGATCATGCGGCCGGCGAGTTCGCGGTCCCAGCGCGGCAGGATGACTACGGTGCTGGCCACGTACACGCTGGCGCACACCGTACCCACCATGCCGGTGATGTGGAACATCGGCACGACGCCCAGGCCGACGGCCTCGGGGCCGCCGTGCGACCACTGCACGCCCACCGAGTTCGACATGACCGTGCGGTGCGTGTGCATGCAGCCCTTGGGGTTGCCGGTGGTGCCCGAGGTGTAGGGCAGCACAGCCAGGTCGTCCGGTCCGACGGTGAGCGGACCCGGCACCATCTTGCGGGCCAGCACATCGGTCCAGCGGACGTACTGCGTACCGGGAGATTCGGGCAGCGAGGGATCCAGGCGCAACCAGGCTTCGATCGCTGGGCTGGGCGCATCGAGCGGGTCCAACGTGCCGGTGGGCATGGCGTCGGTGAAGCGGGTCGCCAGCACGTGCTGCAGGCGATCTGCATCGGGCAGCGTGGCATTGGCCTTGGCGATGGTGGCGGCACCATCAGCGCTGCAGATGGCCACCTTGCAGCCAGGATCGGTGATGTAGTGCGTGAACTCCTCGGCCTTGTTCATCGGATTGACCGGCACGATCACGGCGTTTGCGCGCAGGATGCCGTAGTAGGCCGCCAGGAACTGGGGGCAGTTCTGCAGGTACAGCGCCACACGGTCGCCGGCCTTCACGCCCACGCTTTGCAGCCAGCCGGCGATGTGCTCGGCCTGGTCGCGCAGGTCGCGGTAGCTCAGTTCCTGGCCGAAAAAGATGGTGGCGGCTTTGTTCGGAAAACGCAGCGCGGAGATGTCAAGGTTCGTCCACAGCGACGTCTCTGGCACCGCCAGCGTGCGAGGCAGCCGCTTCGGCCAAATTCGCTCGTGGGGTCGGGGGGCTGGGGCGTGGGACACGGGAACTCCTTTTCGGTGCGAAAAATCAATCCCGTAGGTATATCGCAAGCCGGCTGACCGACGGGGTGTGGTTAGCCCCCTTTATCTGAGTGAAAACCCTTGGTTTCGGGCGCCGACGCCCGGAGCGAGTCACCTGGGCGACACCTCCCGCCCCTCGGCGGCACGCCTGGCGCTGTTTTGTTTTGACACCGGTTTTTTCGCTCCTCCCGGACCGGGGTCACACTTCTGTGGCAAAAAGCGGAACTGCCGCACAGCGGTCTCCTCTTTTGCTGAAAGCCATTTCCATGAACCTGTCCAGATTGGCCTTGATGATGGCCGGCGTGTCCCTCGTGCTGGCCGGGTGCGGTGGCGGCTCCGGTGGCGATGCCGCGCCAGGCACGGCACCTCCCGTCGGGACCCCTCCACCGCCCTCAGGCGGCACGCCCCCCTCGTCGCCGGATACCACGGCGCCGACGGTCACCCTGACCTCACCCGTGAACCTGGCCACGCCATCGGCCTCGCTCAACCTCGCGGCCACGGCGGCCGACAACGTCGGCGTGGCCGGCGTGACGTTTCAGGTGGATGGCGTGCAGGTGGGCGCCGAAGACACCACGGCGCCTTATGCGCTCGACCTGGCAGCCTCCGGTTTCGCCAACGGGCAGCACGTGGTGCGCGCTCGTTCGCGCGACGCCGCGGGCAACCTCTCGACATGGTCGAGCGCCACGGTCCGGTTGTCGGGTGGCGGCACGGTCGCGAGCGGCTTCACCAAGAACGAAAGCTGGGTCACGACGCTGAACGGTTCCACCGCGCTGGCCGCTGCACCCGACGGCCGGATCTTCGTCGCGCAACAGAGCGGCGCCGTGCGCATTGTCAAAGCAGGCGCGCTGCTGCCCCAGGCATTCGTGCAGCTGAGCAACGTCGACAGCAATGGCGAACGCGGCCTCATCGGCATCGCGCTCGACCCCGATTTCGCGAACAACGGCTACGTCTACCTGCACTACACCAGCACGCTCGGTGGCTCGCACAACCGCGTGAGCCGCGTCGTGGCCAACGGCGACTTTGCACCGGGCGCAGAAACCGTGCTGTTCGACCTGCCCAACCTGTCGGGTGCCACCAACCACAACGGAGGCGCGATTCACTTCGGGGCCGACGGCAAGCTCTACGTGGGTGTGGGCGACAACGCCAACAGCAGCAATTCGCCGCTGCCGTCGAGCGTGTTTGGCAAGATGCTGCGCTTCAACGCGGATGGCACCATCCCCACCGACAACCCGTATCTCATGGAGACCGGCCTGGCGCGAGCCATCTGGGCACGTGGTCTGCGCAACCCGTTCACCTTTGCCGTGCAACCCGGAACGGGCAAGATCCACATCAACGACGTGGGCGATGCCACCTGGGAGGAAGTGAACGTCGGCGCATCGGGCGCCAACTACGGTTGGCCCTCCACCGAAGGCCCCACCGCCGCGGCCGGCGTCACTGCGCCCCTGTTCGCCTACCGCCACAGCGCGACCACGCCGCCAGGCTCCGGCGCAGGCGGGTTTCTCACCGGCTTCTCCATCGCTGGGGGTGCGTTCTACCCGACCACGGGGGCCTTCCCGGCGGCCTACCGCAGCAACTACTTCTTCGCTGACTATGTCTCGCGCTTCGTGGCCCGCCAGGACCCGGCCAACGGCGATGCGGTCACGACCTTCGCCACCTTGACCGATTCCCCGGTGGACATGATCGTGGCCGACGGCGTGCTGTATGTGCTGACACGCAGCGGCATCACCCGGATCACCGCCAACTGATTCGACACCCGGCCCCGGGCGTGACGGGTCACTTCGGCACGACCGAACAATTCGCCCGGCCGGACCCCCGATGGGCGACAATTTGAGCCAGGGAGTCTCCGCGAGGTCCGCAGATGCAGCCGCAGCAGTCAAGACAAGTTCCAGGTCGCAGAGGGCACGCCAGCCGCATGCTGCCGTATCCGCTGGCCTCCGATGCCACGGCGCGGCGTCGCGTGCCCCCTCCCGCCGGGTCCGTCCCATGACATGGGTTAGCTCGGTGCCCTCCGCGCCCGTTGCCACAACGGCCGCGGCACCCGCTGCGCCGTGCCCGCCGGGCATCATCGATCTCGAGGCCTCCGGGTTCGGGCGGCAGAGCTATCCGATCGAAGTCGGCTTCGTGCTGGGCGATGGCTCGAGCTACTGCACCCTCATCGCGCCCGCACCGGCTTGGACCCACTGGGACACAGCCGCCGAGCAAGTGCACCACATCAGCCGTGAGACTTTGCAGAAGCACGGGCGCTCGGTGAACGACGTGGCTCAGCAATTGAACACACGGCTGCGCGGCCAGACGCTCTACTCCGACGGCTGGGCCCACGACTTCACCTGGCTCGCCACCTTGTTCGAAGAAGCCGGCATGGTGCCGCTGTTCCGCATCGACA
>JBEGTX010000341.1:0-2580 GCA_041179165.1 Pseudomonadota bacterium
TTTGTCGACCTCGGCCACGAGGTCGCCTGCCACGGCCTGCGCTGGATCAACTACCAGACCATCGACGAAGCCACCGAGCGCGCGCACCTGGCCGAGGCCGTGGCCATCATCGAACGGCTCACCGGCCAGCGCCCCGACGGTTGGTACACGGGGCGCGACAGCCCGCAAACGCGCCGCCTGGTGGCCGACTTCGGCGGCTTCGCCTACGACAGCGACTCCTATGCCGACGACCTGCCCTTCTGGACCACGGTCACCCGCAGCGACGGCAGCTCGGTGCCCCACCTTGTTCTGCCCTACACGCTGGACACCAACGACATGCGCTTCGCATTGCCGCAAGGTTTTGCCACCGGTGATGACTTCTTCACCTACCTGCGCGACAGCTTCGATGTGCTGTATGCCGAGGGCGAGAACAGCCCGCGCATGATGAACGTCGGCATGCACTGCCGGCTGCTCGGGCGGCCGGGGCGGTTCCGCGCGCTGCAGCGCTTTCTCGACCACGTGGCCGCACACGACGATGTGTGGGTGTGCCGGCGCATCGACATCGCCAGGCATTGGCGCGAACGCTTTCCCGCTCCGGCAGTGGTGGGTGCCCCATGACCTGGCTCGACCAGCTCAACAGCGCCCCCGAGGCCGATGCGCTGGCCCAGCTGAACGGCCTCTACGAGCACTCGCCGTGGGCTGCCGAACAGGCGCTCGCCCAGCGCCCGTTCGCGAGCCTCGCCCAGCTCAAGCATGCGATGGCCGGCGTGGTGCGCGAGGCCCCACGTGCAGCGCAGCTCGCACTGCTGCGCGCTCATCCAGAGTTGGCAGGCAAGGCCATGGTCGCCGGCACACTCACCCCCGAGTCTGCTGGTGAGCAAACCACGTCCGGGCTCACGCACTGCAGTGCGGAAGAGCTGGCCACGCTGATGTCGCTCAACACGCGCTACCAGCAGCGCTTTGGCTGGCCCTTCATCCTGGCGGTGCGCGGCCCGCGAGGCACCGGGCTCACCCGCTCGCAGATCATCGCGACGTTCGAGCGGCGCTGCCATGCCCACCCCGACGATGAACTCGCCGAGTGCCTGCGGCAGGTGCACCGCATTGCCGAGCTGCGGCTGAACGACAAGGCCGCTGTCACTCCAGAGCAAGGCCATCGTGTGTGGGACTGGGCCGAAGCGCTGGCCCAACACAGCGATGCCCCATCTCCAACGCTCACTGTCACTTACCTGACCCCGGCCCACCGTGCGTGTGCAGCCCAACTGGCGGCATGGATGCGCGACGACTGCGGCTTCGACGAGGTGCATGTGGATGCCGTGGGCAATGTCGTGGGCCGCTACCGGGGCAGCGACCCCACCCGTCCACGGCTGCTCACCGGCTCTCACTACGACACCGTGCGCAACGGTGGCAAGTACGACGGCCGGCTCGGCATCCTCGTGCCCATGGCCTGTGTGCGTGCGCTGCACCGGGCCGGCCGGCGGCTGCCCTTCGGCATCGAGGTGGTGGGCTTTGCCGAAGAAGAAGGCCAGCGCTACCGCGCCACCTTCCTCGGCTCCAGTGCGCTCGTGGGGCAGTTCGATGCGGCCTGGCTGGACCAGCGCGATGCCGAAGGCGTGGTGATGAAAGAGGCCATGGCCGAAGCCGGCCTCGATGGCACGGCCATCGCTGCATTGCGCCGCGACCCGGCGGACTACCTCGCCTTTGTCGAGACGCACATCGAGCAAGGCCCGGTGCTCGATGCGCAGGACCTGCCGCTGGGCATCGTCACCTCCATCAACGGCAGCGTGCGTGCGGTGGGTGAGATGGTGGGGCGGGCCAGCCACGCCGGCACCACGCCGATGGGCCGCCGACGCGATGCCGCCGCGGGGGTGGCGGAGCTGCTGTTGTACGTGGAGCAGCGGGCTGGCGACGTGCCCGAGGTCGTGGGAACCGTTGGGCAATTGAACGTGCCCGACGGCTCGATGAACGTGGTGCCCGGGCGCTGCCGCTTCAGCCTCGACCTGCGCGCCACCACCAACGCTGCCCGTGACGCCCTCGCCAGCGACGTGGCCGCTGCCGCCGCCCGCATCGCCGAGCGGCGCGGCCTGCAGCTCACGCTCACCGAAACCCTGCGCGCCTCGGCCGCGCCCTGCGCGGCCGACTGGCAAGCGCGTTGGGCCGGTGCGGTGAGTTCGCTCGGCCTGCCCGTCTTTCACCTGCCCAGCGGGGCCGGACACGACGCGATGAAGCTGCACGACCTGCTGCCCCAGGCCATGCTGTTCCTGCGCGGTGGCAACAGTGGCATCAGCCACAATCCGCTGGAGACCATCACCAGCGACGACGCCGATCTGTGTGTCGCCGCCTTCGCCGCCCTGCTGGAACAACTCGCATGAGCACCGCGCACGATCAGCTCGACGCCTGGGTCGACGCGCACTTCGACGACGAGGTGCGCTTTCTGCAGGCCCTGGTTCAGGTGCCCACCGACACCCCGCCCGGCAACAACTCCCCCCACGCCCTGCGCACCGCCGAACTGCTGAGCGCGATGGGGCTGAGTGCCGAGCTGCACGAAGTGCCCGAGGCCGAGGTGCGGGCGCACGGGCTGCAGTCCATCACCAACCTCATCGT
>JBEGTX010000342.1:0-4016 GCA_041179165.1 Pseudomonadota bacterium
CGCTCGGTGGTGGTGTACTGATGGAGCAGCTGGCCGCGCACGCCTGCTTCGGCGGCACGCAGTCGTTCTGGCGGCATGCGGCGGCCACCATCGGCCTGCCGATGCGCTTTGGCGTGTACCAGCCGCCGCGGCCCAGCGGCGCGTCGCTGGTCTGCCTGGCGGGCCTGACCTGCAACGAAGAGACCTTCGCCATCAAGGCCGGTGCGCAGCGGTATGCGGCCGAACACGGCCTGATGCTGGTCACGCCCGACACCAGTCCCCGCCAGACCGGCGTGGCCGGGGCCGATGACGAGTGGGACTTCGGCCACGGTGCCGGTTTCTACCTCGATGCGACCGAGGCGCCGTGGGCTCAGCGCTGGCGCATGGCCTCGTACATCGTGCAGGAATTGCCGGCGCTCATCGGGGCGCATTTCAACGGGCGCACCGACCGGCTGGGGCTGTTCGGCCACTCGATGGGCGGCCACGGCGCGCTCACCCTGGCGCTGCGGCATCCAGGCCGTTTTGCCAGCGTGTCGGCCATCGCACCCATCGCGGCGCCCAGCGCGTGTCCATGGGGTGAAAAAGCCTTCAGCCGCTACCTCGGGCCAGACCGCGCAGCCTGGGCTCAGCACGACGCCACCGCCCTCATTCGCGGCGGGGCCACGGCCCCGCCGCTGCTGATCGACCAGGGGCTGGCCGACAAATTCCTCGCCGAGCAACTGATGCCAGAACGCCTCGAGGCCGCGTGCCACGCGGCCGGCCAGCCGCTCACGCTGCGGCGCCATGCCGGATGCGACCACGGCTATTGGTTCATCTCCACCGTGATGGGGGACCACCTCGCCCACCACGCAAAGACCTTGCAAACTTGACGACGGAATACGCCCGGCTCGGCGCACAATGGCGCTGTCGGGACGGCGGTGTGCCTCCCGCCGATTTCAGCGCAGCTCAGGCAGTCTCATCATGAACATCATCGATTTCGAATTGCGCGGCGAATTCATCCCGCTCGATGCCTTGCTCAAGGCTACCGGCATTGCCGAAAGTGGCGGGCGCGCCAAAGTGCTCGTCTCTGACGGCGTGGTCGAGGTCGACGGACAGCAAGAGCTGCGCAAGACCTGCAAGGTGCGCGCGGGCCAGGAAGTGGCCGTGAGCGGCGTGCGGGTGCGCATTCACGCGCCCACGATGCCGGCTCCTTTCGACTGAATCGGCAGGGCCATGAAAAAACCGCCGGGTGCGAGGCACCACGGCGGTTTGGAGTCGATCCGGTCAGGCTGAGCGCTTGATCAGAACGAGTACTTGTAGCCCACGGTGTACAAGTCGGTGTTGACCTTGTTGTCATCGCTCGCTTCGAAGCGATAGCGTTCCCACTCGGCACGCACCGCGTGGTTGCGGGTGATCGCGTATTCAGCGCCCAGGCCGCCCTTGAGGGTGGTCTTGGTCTGCGTCAGGTCGGCGCCGGTGCGTCCGTCTTCCAGCTTGCCGCGCAGCACGCCCAGACGGGCCAGACCCGAGAAGCCATTGCCGAAGGGCAGGCGGCCCACGGCGTCGGCGAACAGGCCCGAGCCCTTCAGGTTGCCGAGCGAGCTGTCGAACTGACCCGTGCTGGCGAAACCGCCTTCGAGTGCGAAGTAGGGGTTGAAGTTGTAGCCGCCGTAGACCTTGCCGCCGGTCGACGAACGATCGGTGGGCACGCCGGGACGGTCATCGCCACGCAAACGTGCGGCACCGGCGTTGATGCCGATGTAGGGGCCAGGCACCACTTCCGTGTTGTTCGATTGCGATTGTGCGTGAGCGGCGGGCACGGAGGCGACCAGTGCGCCGGCAGCAGCGGCCGCTGCGATCAGGGTGGTCTTGATTTTATTGCGGTTCATCGACGTTTCCTTTCAGAGTCCTCACCGCGGCCGCTGAACGGCCTGCCGGTGCAGTCGAGAGTTTCGACTTCCGCTCTCTGGGAGCGGTGATGCTTTGAACAGCCACACCATTGCGGCTGACAGGACGAATGATCGGTGCCGGCAGGCGGAATCGTCAGAGGACGTGGGCGCGTGGCTGGGTCGGGCATCGTGGGCCATGCGTGTAGGTGTAAACCCACATGAAATGGGGCCTCCCACGTCGCTTCGCTCCTGCCCTCCCAGGGAGGGCGCCCACGGGTCGACCGGCAAAGCCGGCTCTCGCGTGGTTGCTTGATGGGTCGGCCAAGCTTCGCTTTGGCCTCTGTGTCGAGCCTATCTTCGGCGTGCTTTTTCGCGGAGCATGAACAAGTAGAGGCCTTCCACTTTTTCACGTGCCCACGGCGTCTTGCGCAGGAACTTGAGGCTGGAGGCGATGCTGGGGTCGTGGGTGAAGCAGCGGATGCTGATCTTTTCGCCCAGGTCTTTCCATCCGCCGAATTCGACCAGTTCGTTCAGGATCTGTTCCAGCGTGACGCCGTGCAGCGGGTTGCGCGCCTGCGCAGCTTTGGGCGCTGAAGGCGGTGCGGGCGGTGCGGGCGTTGGCGCCGGGGGCGGGGTGGTGTCCATCAGCCCACGTAGCAGAGCACGGTCACGTAATGGCAGGCTGTGCCGGCCAGCACGAACAGGTGCCAGATGCCGTGGGCATGGCGCCAGCGTTCGTCGTTGGCGTAGAAGATGATGCCTGTCAGGTAAAAGACGCCGCCGGCCACGAGGGTGATGAGCCCGCCGGTGTCCATCTGCTCGTACAGCGGCACGGCGGCCACCGCGCCCAGCAGGCCCATGGCCACGTAGAGCGGCACCGACGGCACGCTCTCGCGGCCGATGCACAACTCTTTCAGGATGCCGATCACGGCCAGGCCCCACACCACACCGAACAGCGACCATCCCCACGGCCCGCGCAGCGTGACCAGGGCGATGGGGGTGTAGGTGCCGGCAATCAGCAGGTAGATCGCGCAGTGGTCGAACTTCACCAGCACCCGCTTGGCCGCACCGCTGACGCTGTGGTACAGCGTGGACGCACCATAAAGCAGGATCATCGTGGCGCCAAAGATGCTGCAGCTGACGATCTGCCAGGCGTCACCCGTGAGGGCGGTGCTGGTGATCAGCACGGCCGCGCCGGCCGTGGCCAGCAGCAGGCCGCCGAGGTGGGTCCAGCTGTTGAATCGTTCTCCGTGGTACATGGCTTTGTCTTTCTCGATAGGGCCCGCGCCTGAAGGCACGGGTTGAAATTCGTTTTACGCGCGCTGCATGACAGCACGGTGTCGTGGTTTTTGCCCGGCGCCGGTCGTCAGGCCGCGGGCGTTCCCGTCTTGAACGGGCTGCGTTCGGGCGGCTCGTCGTGGCTGGCGGTGCGGGTGAGCGCACTCGTGATCCAGTTCAGCGCCGACACCCGGTGCCGCACGGCACAGGCCAGCGGCTCGGGTTTGCAGCCCATCTTCGATTTGGGTTCGAGCGCTGTGCGTCCGAGCGACAAGCGGGTGGCGCCGAACGCGATGGCGTCTCCAATGGTCGATTGCAGCAGGCACAGGTAAATGGGCGCGTCTGCATTCGAGGCACGATCGTAGCCGACGTAGTAGCCGACTGCCGTCGGGCCGTCTTTCACGGTGGTGATGAAGCCCACCCAGCGGCCGTCTCGCTCGGCCACACGGCAGATGAAGCGATCGCCCAGGGCGGCCGCCATGGCGGCCAGATAGCCGGGTGCGAGTGTGGCGAGCCGCAGGCCCTGGGCATCGTGCACCTGGTGGTACAGCGCCTGCAGTTCGGCCTGGCGCTCGTGCAGCTCGTCGGCGCCCACCACGCGCATGGCAATGCCGGCGGTCTGACAGTCCTTGTCCAGTCGCTTGGCGGAGCTGCGGTAGCTGGAGGTGAGGTTGGCCAGGTAGTCGTCCATGGTTCGCCAAGCTGGCTTGAGGCTCAGCACCATGTCGGGCTCGGTCTCCACGTGGCGGTAGCCGAGCAGCCGCAGCGAATCGCGAGCGACCTCGTCACCCGCAGCGAAGTCCTTGATGAGGGCCAGGTCGGACTCACCGAGCAGCTTGTCGGCGCGGCGCAGCCGGTACATGGCCTCGCCTACACCGTGCCACAGCTGGG
>JBEGTX010000343.1:0-8587 GCA_041179165.1 Pseudomonadota bacterium
AGCCGGCCAGGTCGGCCTCGGTGCTGCTGCGCAGCGACCACTGCATCGACACGAAGGCCACCAGGCCGAGCAGGCCGAACACGCTGGCAATCACCCACACCGGAACCTCATGCCGCAGCGCATGGATGACGCGGTCAGGGGCCTGCCAATTGGGAGAAAACGCGGCACGCTTGCCCTTGAGGCTCGCGACCTCCTCACCAAGCTTGAGCGTCAGGTAGCCGAGCCGCTCGGTCCCTTCGATCAGGTACTTGCCCTGGAAGCCGAGAAGCAGGCACATGTGGAAGATCTCCAGCACCTCGCGATTGGCACTGGCGTTGACCCGCAGCTTCTCAAGCCGAATGAAGAAGTTCTCGCCCGCAAGCTGCTCGCCGAAGTACTCGAGCTGCAAGGGCCGACTTTCCCAATCGTCGCGCACCTTGAAGTTCGATTGCAGGATGACTTCGTCCAGCAAGGCACAGAGCGCGTATTTAGCCTGGTGCACTTCGTCTGCCGATTTGTGGCGGCGCGTGGCTTCTTGCTCGAACTCGGCCAGGAAGCTGCTGATGTTCTGGCGGAACTCGGCCGCATCGGTGGGCGGGTTCTTGGCACGCAGAAGAAAGAGCAGGTAGAAGCCGTCGTACATCAGGTCGAGCAGCGTGGCCGTGGGGCCCTCGGCGGGTCGCACCAGCGGAGAGGCCTCCTTCACGCGAGCGTGCTCGTCAAACAGCGACGGGGCGGAAACTTGGGGGCCGCTCATGGGTTGATCGCCATCAGGTCGAGGTGCAGGTCGGGCCAGCCACCGGGTGCGTAGAGCGTCAAGGCCTGCGCCTGCAGCATGCGCTCATACAAGGAGCCCCGCGCCTCGAGGGCGAAGTAGCAGGTGCCCGGGCGCACGGGGATGGCCGCCGGCACCTGGGGCTGGTGAACGAGCTTGATGCCGGCCATCGCCGACAGCACGAGCTTGTCCACGTCGTCCGGCGCGCCGAGCTTGAAGCGCAGCGGCACCATGTTCACCAGCTCCGTCTGCGGCAGCGACGCCGTCACCCCGAGGATGAGCTGGGAGGCCGGGTCGAACTGGCCGCCCGCCAGGCTGGCCGAATGGAACGAGGGTTTGACCTCCTTCAGCGGCAGCGTCACGTGCCGCACGGAGATCACGGTTTCGAGCAGTTCACGGATGATCTGGTCGAGCCGCGCGAACGCCGCGCCGGGCGCCTGGTGATCGTAGGCCGGCAGGTCGCCCAGGCGGTAAGCCTTCGAGAAGGTCAGCAGCCCGCCCGCCAGCGACAGCAAGGACTGGTACAGCCGCTCCGGGTGCAGCCCGGGGTGGCGGAACAGATGCGACAACTCGGCGAAGGCCGTGTTGGCCGTGTGCAGCAACCAGAACGACGCCACGTCGCCCGAGCGGAACTCGACCACGTTCTTGCTCGGCTCGCGGTGCATGCTGTCGAGTGCGTCGCACTTGGCCTGCAGCACATCGAGCAGCCGGCGCAGGTGCAGGTGCAGCGAGGTGCTGGCCTTGATGGACACGCACGGCGGCACGAAACGGTCGTCGAGCTCGAAGCCGCCGGTGGCCGTGCGCTTCAGGCGCAGCGCGGGCAGGCTCACCAGGTGGGCCCGGTTCTCGTGGCTGGCCAACAGCCGCACCGACTTCTTGAGCACCGTGAGTTCGGCCTCGGCCGCCTCGGTGTACCAATCGCCCGCTTTTTCGCCCGACTGAAAATAACGCACCGCCAGGTCGGCGCTGCGGGCCGATGCGGCGCTGTTGCTGCCGGCCTGGCGCAGCGGCGCCATGGCCAGGTGGAACACCCATTCAGTGGTGTCGTCGGGCAGTCCTTCGAGGGACAGCGGCTCGGGCAGCATGTCGTCGGAAGGCGCCTGCAGCATCTCGCCGTCCGGGAACAGCGCATGCACTTCCAGCAGGCGAAGCACGCCGGTCTGCAGCGCATCTTCATCGATCTTCAGCGACAGCATTCCCCACGCATAAGGGTGCAGCACTCGGCCCATCTGGGCCAGACGCCACTCGTGATAGGCATCCTGGCGCTGGAAGTGTTGAGGGCGAAGGAACTGGCCTTCGCCCCACAGGAGTTTCGGTGCGTAGATCACGGCAATGCCAAACCTTGTAAATGTCTTGACGGGAATGCTGAAGGGGGTGCGAGGCGCAAGCGCTAGCGGCAGGTCGGCGAACCGAACTGCGCCGCCTGCGCGTCGGATTCGGCCCCGGCCAATTCGCCTGCAGACACACTCAGCGTGCAGGCATGGGCACCCATGCTGAGCCCGGTCTTCTCGAGCGGCGGCGCATTGAACAGGAAACGCCAGCGCTGCGACGAAGGCGTATGGAACAGCGCCACCACCCCCACATACGAAACCGCACGCGGGACCTTCTCGGTCCATTGCAATTGCTGCCCCGGCACCAGCTGCACATCGCGCGCTTCCACCAGGGCATCGCCCATCAGGTCTTTCTCGCGCTGCACATTGCCGAAGTCCTTGAAGGGCACGAGCTTGAATGCGTCGGCGTTGGTCAGCTTGTACACCCGGACCACGAGGCCAGACGACTGCCCGCGCGCATCGGTGTTGAGCGAACGGCTGGCATGCAGCCTCACCTCCACCCGGCGCGGAGGCAGCTTCAAATCGGCCAGGTCGGGAGGCTCGGGCTTTTTGAGGCCCACGGTCTCGAGCACCTTGCCCGCCATTTCAACCGGCGTGGGAATGGACGAGCAGGCCTGCAGCAAGCACACGGCGGCCGCCAGCACGGCAGCGCGCGCGAGCAGCGCAGCACCCCGCCCGCACCGCTTGTGCCACGTGGATTCATCGCGTTCGTTCTGGTGTTGTGTGAACGCGTTCAACTTCTGGAAACTCATTGGCCTCCTCAAACCATGCCCATCGCAGCCCTTGCGTGATGACAACGCAGGCAGCCCGATTCGATGACGTGCGGTGGACCCCACCGGTGCGACAGGCGGCCCGAAGTGTAGGGGGCTGTCAGCAGACCGCCATCCCCTATACGTTTTCTTTTGTAAGTACAAGAAACGATAGTTTTCGCACACATTTGCCTGAGTTCTAATTCCGATGCCTCGCAATTGCGAGTCAACGTTCATCGGGCAAATAGGTGCAGATGAAGCCGCGGTGCGCATGTTCATCGGCTTCACGAATGCGCCAGGCCCACTCAATCAGGGTTCTGTCATGCTGTCGCCTCTCCGGCGCGCCGCACCGCGCGCCGCGTCTCTTGCATTGTTCATGGTGGTTGTCGGAATGGTTGGCTGCGCCAGCCTCGAAGCCACGCTGCCGCTCGAAAAACACCTCGAAGAAGCCCGCCAGGCGCAGGTCGCCGGTGACATGCCCAAGGCTTTGGGCATCCTCAACAAGGCGAGCCGGCAATACCCCGCATCCGTCCAGCCCTGGGACCGCATCGGACAAATCCACTTTGATGCCGGCAACTACGGTGCAGCCATCGTGGCCGCCCAAGAGGCGTTGCAGCGCGACACCAACGACAGCCAGGCCCACAGCCTCATCGCTGTGAGCGGTTTGCGGGCGTCCATGGCATCTCTGGCCCAATTGCGCCAGTCCACCGCCAACATCAGCTCCATGAAAAAGGAAGCTGAAGCGCTGGCGGGCAACATCAGGGAAACCCTGGGCCAGCCCCTGATTGCCCCTGCCGGAAACCGCGCAGCCAAGCCAGCCCCCGTGCCGCCACGCCGCCCCGCGCCAGTCGTGTCATCCCGTCCGGAAGAAGCCCCATCGGCGTCTTCCAACAACCCGTTCAGCGCCCTGAAATAAATCAAGAGAGACCACCATCATGGCCAAAGACAGCATCCAGAAAAAACTCCAGCGTGTGCGTCCACCGCGCGTCCAGTTGACCTACGACGTGGAAATCGGCGATGCCATCGAGAAGAAAGAGCTGCCGTTCGTGATGGGTGTGGTCGGCGACTTCACAGGCCAGCCCGACCCCGACAAGCCGGCCGAAAAGCTCAAGGACCGCAAGTTCGTCTCGCTCGACCTCGACAACTTCGACGAGGTCATGGAAGGCATGGCGCCACGCGCCAGCTACCGCGTGGCCAACAAGCTCACTCCCGAGGGTGGTGAGTTCGGCGTGAACCTCACCTTCAAGGACATGGAAGGCTTCCGCCCCGAAGCCGTGGTGCAGCAGATCGAGCCGCTGCGCAAGCTGTTCGAGGCCCGCACCAAATTGTCTGACCTGAGAAACAAACTCGCCGGCAACGAAAAACTCGAAGACATCCTGGCCGATGTGCTGAGCAACACCGAGAACCTGCGCAAGCTGGGTGTCGAAGCCCAATCAGAGGACAACTGACATGAGCACCCAACTCGACGCTGCTGTTCCATCGTCCTCGGCACCGGCCCAGGCCCAAGAGAGTCTGCTCGACGCCATCGTGGCAAAGAGCCGCGTGGCCAAGACAACGGTCGAACACGACCGCGCCAAGGACATCATCTCCGAGCTCGTGCGCGAGGTCATGCAGGGCACGGTGGTGGTGTCGAACAACCTCTCCGCCACACTCGATGCCCGCGTCGCCGAAATCGACCGCCTGCTGTCCGAGCAGCTTAGCGAGGTCATGCACGCCCCCGAGTTCCAGAAGCTCGAGAGCTCCTGGCGCGGCCTGCGCTACCTGTGCCAGCACACCACGACCGGTGAGACCATGAAGATCAAGGTCTTTAACACCACCAAGAAAGAGCTGGTGCGCGACTTCAAGGCCGCGGTCGACTTCGACCAGAGCGCCCTGTTCAAGAAGGTCTACGAAGAAGAATTCGGAACCTTTGGCGGCGCCCCGTTCGGCGCCATGCTGGGCGACTTCGAAATCACCCGCCAGCCCGAAGACATGTACTTCATCGAACAGATGTCGCACGTGGCTGCCGCGGCCCACGCCCCGTTCATCTCCGCCGCCTCGCCCGAGCTCTTCGGCCTCGAGTCGTACACCGACCTCGGCAAGCCGCGCGACCTGGCCAAGGTGTTCGACACCGTCGAATACGCCAAGTGGAAGTCGTTCCGCCAGTCCGACGACTCGCGCTACGTGGCCCTCACCCTGCCCCGCTTCCTCGGCCGCCTGCCCTACAACCCGATCGACGGCACGTCCACCGAGGGCTTCAACTACGTCGAAGACGTCGACGGCTCCGACCACAGCAAGTACCTGTGGGTGAACACTGCCTATGCCTTCGGTGCGCGCCTCACGGCCGCCTTCGAACTGTACGGCTGGTGCGCAGCGATCCGTGGTGTCGAAGGCGGCGGCCTGGTCGAAGACCTGCCCACCCACACCTTCAAGACCGATGACGGCGAAATCGCCCTCAAGTGCCCGACCGAGGTCTCGATCACCGACCGCCGCGAAAAGGAACTCAGCGACCTGGGTTTCATTCCGCTGGTTCACTGCAAGAACACCGACTACGCAGCCTTTTTCGGTGCGCAGTCGACACAGCGGCCCAAGAAGTACGACCTCGACTCCGCCAACGCGAACGCGTCGCTCGCAGCCCAGCTGCAGTACATGTTCTCGATCTGCCGCATCGCGCACTACCTCAAGGCCATGATGCGCGACAAGATCGGCAGCTTCGCCACGGCAGGCACCATCGAGACCTTCCTCAACACCTGGATCCACCAGTACGTCACCACTGACGATGGTGCGACCCAAGAGGTCAAGGCCCAGTACCCGCTGCGCGAAGCGCGCATCGAAGTCTCCGAAGTGCCCGGGCGTCCCGGTCATTACCGAGCGGTGTCGTTCATCCGTCCGCATTTCCAGCTGGATGAACTGACCGTCTCCCTGCGCCTGGTGGCCGAACTGCCTCAGTCGGCCAAAGCGTAACGCCCCGGCACGGGCTCACACAGTGAGCCAGTCAAAGGGCATCATCTCTGAAACTGCAGTACATCAATAACTATTCAGGAGGAAAGCAGCATGAAAGACATCTACATCGACTTCAAGGCAGGCGACATCAAGGGTGAAAGCGTTGACAGCGCTCACAAGGACACTGTCGAGGCATCCACGTTCTCGCACATCATCCTGCAGCCCAAGCCAGCCCCAGGCGCTCCAGCGGCCGTCCGCGTGGAACACGGCGAACTCACGTTCACCAAGAACATCGACAGCGCCACCCCAGCGCTGATGGTGGCCTGCTCGGCCAGCACCGTCATCAAAGACGTCGACATCCACTTCTACCGCGCCACCGAAAAGCAGCGCAAGAAGTACCTGCAAATCAAGCTCAAGAACGCCGTGGTCGCGTCCGTGGGTCAAGAAGTTGGTGGCAGCGGCCTGCCGGTCGAAACCTTCAGCCTCAAGTACTCCGCCATCGAGTGGACCTACGACGAAATCAAGGCTGACGGCAGCAACGGCAAAAAGCTGTCCAAGCAGTGGAGCATCGAGAAGAACGCACCGTCGTTCGCTTGATGCCGCGGTCCCGCTCCGGCGGGACCTGCAGCACGCCTCTTCGCCGCACGCGAGGCACCGCCTCGCGTACTGGTCCGAGGGCGCGCAGAACAACGCCCCAGTCTCTCTCACCAGGCTGCCTCATGACATGAGGTGCACCTCGCGTGTGACCTCGCCCCTATGGGCGAAGGCACGCTGCTCAGCCGCGACCTCATCACCATGAACGCCACGACGTCCCCCCTCGCAAGTGCCCCCTCCAGTGCGGGCGCCCTGCCAATGACCAAGCGCATCATGCGGCTGATCTTTCCGAAGAACGACGGCCCGAAGGCAACGCTGCTGGCACACCGGCTCGAGGCCAGCGAGGGCCTGAGCCGTGACTTCGAGTACACGGTCGAGGCGCTGTCGAGCGATGCCAACATCGCCCTCAAGGACGTGCAGGGCAAGATGGTCACCATCGAGCTCGAGCGCGAAGAAGGCGGTGTGCGCTACTTCAACGGCTACGTGTTCGAGTTCCGCCTGCTGCGCATGGCGCAGACCGGCAAGAACGAACAAGCGCTCTACGGCATGGTGCTGCGCCCCTGGATGGCCTTTCTGCGTTTGCGCCGCGACAACTACGTGTTCCACGGCAAGACCCTCAAGGATGTCACCACCGACACCTTCAAGGACCACCCGCAGCACGACTACAAGTTCAACATCTCCGGCAAAGACCCCCAGTTCACCGACGCCTCGCAGTGGTCGGAGAGCGACCACAACCACCTGCACCGTCGCTGGGAAGATGCCGGCTGGTACTACCTCTACGAGCATCGTCGTGACGGCCACAAGCTCGTGCTGTGCGACGACAGCCGCAACGCCGAAGCCATCGAACGCAAGAGCCCCGAGATCACCTGGCGCCCCCAGGGCGGGCTGAGCATTGCCAACCCGCTGAAGGGCACACCCGACACCAGCATCACCGCCTGGACGCCGGTGCGTCAGCTCGTCGCGGCCAAGGCCGCCATCAGCAGCTTCGATTTCAAGAACCCCCGCCCCAAGACGGTCGACGTGCCCACCGTCAACCAGCAGGGCGAGGTCCCCAAGCTCGAGGTCTACGACTATGAAGGCGCCCTTGGCTTCAAGGACGGCGCCGAGGGCGACGCCATGGTGCGCCGCCGGATGGAGGCCATCGAAGCCGGCGGCAAGCACTTCGAGGCCGCGGGCACCGACCGCCACATGCTGCCCGGGCGCTGGTTCAAGCTCAAAGGGCACGCCGATGCCGGCGTCAACGGCGTCGAGATGCTCATTCTCGAAGTGCGCCACTCGGTCAACAACAACCACCTGCCTGGCACGGCGGGCGAGAGCAAGTCGCCCTACGCGAGCCAGTTCAGCTGCATCCGCAAGACCGTGCCTTGGCGTGCTCCTCGCAACCACCACAGCACGGCACCCAAGCTCTACGGGCTGCAGACCGCCATCGTGGTCGGCCCCAAAGGCGAGGAGATCCACACCGACGAATACGGCCGCGTGCGCGTGCAGTACCACTGGGACCGCGAAGGCAAGTTCGACGACCGCAGCTCCGCCTGGGTGCGCGTGGCCACGCCGTGGGCGGGCAGCAATTTCGGGATGACGAGCGTGCCGCGCGTGGGCACCGAGGTCATCGTGCAGTTCCTCGACGGCAACCCCGACCGCCCCATCATCACCGGCTGCGTGCCGAACGCCGACACCCTCCCGCCCTGGGAGCTCCCCGTCAACAAGACGCAGAGCGGCATCCTCAGCCGCTCCACGCCGGGTGGCAGCTACAGCAATGCCAACGCCCTGCGCTTCGAGGACAAGAAGGGCCAGGAGCAGGTGTGGCTGCACGCCGAGCGCAACCTCGACGTCGAGGCCGAACGCGACCGCAGCACCACCGTCGGCCACAACGACAAGCTCAAGGTCTCCAACAACAGCACCACCAGCATCAGCGGCATGCAGACGACCACCGTCAAGCTGCTGAGCACCGAGACCGTCGGCCTGGCCAAGGCCACGACGGTCGGCGCCGCCTACCAGCTCACCGTGGGCGGCCTCATGAACACCTCGGTCGCGATGCTCCAGAAAGAGCAGGTCGGCCTGAGCAAGAGCGTCACCGTCGGCACCGACCAGACCTGGGACGTCGGCCAGTCCACCACCACCACCATCGGCACCGACAAGAAGCTCAACGTCGGCAAGGCCTGGGACACCAAGGTCGGCGGCACCATGAGCACCACCGTCACCCTCGCCTCCGCCGAGACCATCGGCCTGGGCAAGGC
>JBEGTX010000344.1:0-9654 GCA_041179165.1 Pseudomonadota bacterium
GTCCATTTTTCACCGTCTTTTTGTCCCATAGCGGGGCTATGGGCCTGCAAATCCGGCAAAAACTGTCCTCGCTGGGGCCGATTTTCGCTTTCGACGTTCCAAGTCCGACAGGCTCCTAGCCCGGATATTTCACCAGTGACGCGGCGGGGCCATCGAGATGGCATGGCGCTGTGATTTCTGCCTGAGTTACGCCTGATGGGGTGCAATCCTGGCTTGCGGACGCAACTCCCCCTACCCCCGTTGTCTTTGAACGCGCCGGGGACAGCGCTGGATGGAGCTATGGAGCGGCCAGAGCGCGTGCTGCTGTCACGAAGACGTGCTGCAGTGGGTGGCTGGATGCCAGTAGAAGTCTGACGCGCCGCGTGTTGCGCAGGACGGCTGCACCAATCTTGAGTAGCTTCGTGCGGATGGTGGCCGTGCAGGCCCGAGCCAGCTCAGTGTTTTTGAGTGCCACGCGCCGCAAGTTGATCATCAGCGTATAGGCCAGCCCGGCCAGCAACAGTCGAAGTTGATTGGCCCTGTACTTATGGCAACTTGCCCGGCGACCGAACAGATCAAGCTGCGCCTCTTTGATCCGATTCTCAGCTTCGCCTCGTGCGCAATACACCTGCTCGTACAGGTGCTGTGCTTCGCCCGGCAAGTCGGTCACGATAAAGCGAGGATCAGCGCCCATCCGGTCATGCTCAAGCCGCGCGATGACGCGCCGCTCGTGGGGCCATGACCGTGCGGCGTATTCGAACTCTCCAATCATCCGTTGTTTAACGCCGTGCTGCGCGTACGCGTCCGCCAGTGAGCTCGCAGCGTACTCACTGTTGGCAATGAGCGTGGCGTTCTTGGGCAAGCCGATGATGTAGCGGATGTCCCAGGCTTCCAGGCGACGCAGCACACGGGGTCGGCAGAAGCCTCCATCAGCGCGAACCACCAGCCTTACCTGTGGCCAAGCTTGACGCAGGCGCGCCGCCAGCAGCTTGATCAACGCGCTGACCACGCTGGCCGGGTCGCGAGTGCTCGGACGCAGAACGCAAGCGAGCATGTCCTGCCCGCAGAACACGTACAGCGGCAGATAGCAATAGGCATCGTAGTGCGCAAGGAAGTGCGCGCGTTCTTGCTGGCCGTGCAGCGGGATGTGCGTCGCATCGACGTCCAGAATCAACTCATCGGGTGCGCCCTTGCGGCTGGCAATGAATTGATCGAGCAGCACGCCATGCAGCGCAGCCGCATGATCCGCGGTGGCTGACGTCTCCAGCCGGCTCAGCGTGGAACCCGAGGCCAGCTCATCGACTCGCCCCACTGCGGTCTGCAACACGGCGTCTCGACGCAGCATGTTGTGGTCCGTCACATCTTGCCAGCCGCAACACAGCGCGTAGATGCGCTGGGCCAGCAACTCGCGTAGCCCATGCTTGACACTTGCCGCGCGGCGCGGGTCATCAAAAACCCTCGCGACCGCCTTGGTAAGGCCCAGTCGTTGATCCATCTGCCTGAGCAGCATCACGCCGCCATCGCTGACGATGTCGCCACCATCAAACGCGGCATGAACTTCTCGCCGACCGATACGCCCAAAACTCACTGTCTCATCGGTACACTTTGGCATCGGCGGTCCTCGGTTCTCATTGGCGTCAGATACCTATGACAACGCGCTTCGGCACGAGGCCGCCGACCTACTGCTCATGCAATATCCGGGCTAGGGACGCGGGGCTGACCCTGGGGCGCCGAGTGGACGCCGTTCACGGCAAATCGACTGAGCTCATGCGGGATTGGATGGTGGCGGCCCGGCTCATCAGAAAACCGCCGTTAGGGCGTTTCTCGAACTTCTTGGGCGCGGGCAGCATCACGGCCAGCTTGGCCGCCTGGAAGGAGCCCAGGTTCGCGGCCGACAGGCGGAAGTAGTGCTCCGAGGCCGCTTGCGCGCCGAAGATGCCTTCCCCCCACTCCACGTTGTTCAGGTAGATCTCGAGGATGCGCTCCTTGGACAGCACCGCCTCGAGCATGAAGGTGATCACGAACTCCTGGCCCTTGCGCGCGAAGTTGCGTTCACTGGCCAGAAAGAGGTTCTTGGCCAGCTGCTGCGTGATGGTGGAGCCACCCACGACCTTGGGCTCGACCCGCTGCACGGGCTTAGGCGCAGCATTCGGCCGCACGGGCTTTTGCTCACGGCGCTCGTTGATCTTGTCGGCGCGCAGTTCGTTGCGCTGGTTCTTCTCCCAGGCTTTTTCGAGCGCCTCCCACTCCACCCCGCTGTGATCGGTGAAGCCCGCATCTTCCGAAGCGATGACCGCGCGCTTGAGCTGGTGGGAGATCAGTTCGGCATCCACCCACTGCTGGCGCCAAGGCAACTGGTGGGTCTCGGAGATCAGGCGCCATGCTTCCGAACGCTGGAAAGTAGTGGACTGCGGCGCCAGCACGGCCATGAGGCCGATGCGTGCAAAAAAGAACACCTGCAGCGAGAACGCACAGATCAGCCCCAACATCACCAGCCGGGCCAGGTGAACGCCAATGCGGCTCATGAGGACAGGCGCGCGCACAGGGCAGCCAGCACAGGGCTCGTGTCGGGGCGCACACCTCGCCACACGAAGAAGGCCTCGGCGGCTTGCTCGACGAGCATGCCCAGGCCGTCGCGGCCGGTCGCGCCGTGCGAGGCGGCCCAGCCCAGAAAGCCGGCGGCTGCAGGGCCGTACATCATGTCGAGGGCCAACGCGCCGGGCTTGAGCACGACGGGCGCCACCGGCACCTCCGCACCTTGCAGGCTGCTGGCCGTCGCGTTGACGACGACGTCGAAGCTTGCGCCGCAGTCGGACAGCGGACGCACGAGCAGGCGCGTGCCGGTGCGCAGCGCGAGTGCGGCATGGCGCGCGGCCAGGGCCTCGGCCTTGTCGATGCTGCGGTTGCTCAACACCAGCTCGGCCGGGCGGGCTTCCAGCAGCGGCCCCAGGGCACCGGCCGAGGCACCGCCCGCGCCGATCATCAGCACACGCTGTCCGGCCAAGGACACACCTGCGTTGTTTTCGATGTCGCGCACGAGGCCGATGCCATCGGTGTTGTCGGCCAGCCAGCCTGAGGCGTCGAAGCGCAGCACGTTGGCGGCCTGGGCGAGCGATGCCCGATCGGAGGCTGTGGCGGCCAGCTCGAAGGCCTCGAACTTGAAGGGCACGGTGACGTTGCAGCCTCGGCCGCCGTGCTCAGCAAAGCCGCGCACCTGGGCGGTGAAGGCATCCAGCGGACAGAGCAGGCGGTCGTAATGCAGAGTCTGGCCGGTCTGCGCCGCGAACGCCGCATGAATGAAGGGCGACTGGCTGTGTTCGACCGGATTGCCGGCCACGACGTAACGGTCCATGGGGGCGCTCCTACTGCCCGGTGAGGGTGGTCTCGAGACCCTCGTTGCGGCTGTAGCGGAAGCGCGAGGTCACCACGAGCTGGTCGGCCTTCTTGCGCATCTCGGGAGAAAACGCGCCGAACGGGGCCGCCGCTTGCACGATGGCAATAGAGCGTTTGTCGAGCAGGTTGTTGCCCGACGACTTGACGACTTCGGTTTCGAGCACCCGGCCGAGCGCGTCGACGGTCACCATGACTGTCAGTTCGCCGTACAGGCGCCTGCCTTGCGACTCGGGGAAGTTGCGGGTGCCGCGGTCTTCGATCTTGCGGCGAAGCTGGTCGTAGTAGAGCGCGTACTCGGCCTCGCGCGTGGCCGGCGTGATGAAGCGCCGCTTGGGCCGGGCGTTCTCTTCATTGATGCGTTTTTCTATCACGGCCAGTTGCTGCAGCAGCTGACGGCGCAGTTCTTCCTGTGCTTTTCGGTCGGCTTCGGTTTGGCTGGGGAGCCGGTCGGTGGCAGACAAGGCCGCGAGGTCGCGGCGCAGCTGCGTCAGCTGCTGCTTCTGAACCTCTTGAAATTCCTCGATCTGCTTTTGCAGGTTCTCGGACGCGTCGCCGATCTCGGTGAGCAAGGCCGACGGCAGCGGCGAGGTCGCCAGGCCGCTCGCCGCTTCTCCTCCACCTTCCAGGTTGGCCTGGGCGATGGCCTGTGCCTTGGAGGGGGCTTCGTTCGAGCGGGCATTGACCAGCACGACCTCGAGCGGCGTGTCTTCGAAAATCCGATTGAACCCCGCCGGATCGACAAATCGCAAGGTCACGAGCGCGACGTGCAGGATCACCGAGATCGCGATCGCAATGTGGAGGGCCGTGATTTTCTTCAGCATGGCGTGTGAGTCGGCAAGGTCGTGCGGTGGCGTCAGGCCGCTGGTGTGGTGGCCTCGGCGGCGGGTTCGGCCGCAGCCTCGTCGCCCATGTCGATGGCCAGCGTGAGCGGACCGGCCGACACCTCTTCGAGGTCGGCTTCATCCACGGGCGCATCATCGGCGGTGGTGTCGGGGTCGTCCAGGCGCGCGAGCACCTGGGCTTGCACATCGAGCGTGAGCAGGTCGGTGCCGCCGATGCGCACGCGCACCCGCGCACCGCGTGGCAGGCGCTCGGCACCCACCGCACGGAACACCAGCGGCAGTTCGGCGGCGCGCACCAGGCCTTCTTTCATGACCTCGGCGTCGAGCTCGGTGATCTGCTGCTGGCTCAGGTACTGCAAGGTCCAGTAGCGCTCGATGCCCGACTGGAAGCCGTTGTACGCGCTGTAGGCCTCGTCGAAGCCCGAGATGATGGAGAACAGCGCCGCGTCTTTCGGCTTGAATGGTGCAACAAGCGCGGCGGTACGGCCGTGGCGTGCGCAGGCAATGATCTGCCACTGGTTCACGAGGTCCACATAGCGGCGCAGCGGCGAGGTGGCCCAGGTGTATTGCGCGACACCCATGCCGGCATGGGGCGCGGCCTTGGTGCTCATGCGCACCTTCACACCCGGCGCCATGCTGGCCTGGCTGCGGTAGATGCCGGGCACCCCGAGCTCGTTGAGCCAGCCACCCCAAGTGCTGTTGGCCAGGATCATGGCCTCGGCCACGATGAGGTCGAGCGGGGCGCCGCGTGTGCGGGTGCTGATGCTGACCTGCTCGTGGCCTTGCGGTTCGCCGCCGTCGTTGCCGGTGAGGCGGAAGTTGTAGTCGGGCCGGTTGAAGTTCTCGGGCTTGCCGCGCACGACTTCGCGGCCGGCCTTCAAGTGGCGTGCCAGGCGGAAGGCGAAACTGAGTTCGGTGGCGAACGCGTAGTCGGCAGGCGCAGCGCCCGTGAGCGAGGGCTCGGTGACGATGGCATCGAGCTGGTCGTGGCGCAGGTTGGCGGCAATCGGCACGAGTTCGATGCGGGTCTCGGTGGCCTGCACGGCCAGCGTCGCTTCATCGAAGGTGACGTAGAGCGAGACCGCAGGGCAGTCACGGCCGGCCATCAGCGTGTAGGTCTGCACCACGTCGTCGGGCAGCATGGTCAGCTTGTAGCCGGGCATGTAGACGGTGGACAAGCGCTCGCGGGCGAGTTTGTCGAGGGGCGCGTCGGGCGCCATGGCCAGTCCGGGCGCGGCGATGTGCACACCGAACACCACGGTGCCCGTGCCCAAACCCTGCACCGACAGTGCATCGTCGATCTCGGTGGTCTGAGAATCGTCGATCGAGAACGCCTGCACGGGGCTGAGCGGCAGCGTGTCCTTGATGGCCGGTGCCTGCAGCGACGGGAAGCCCGTGCCCTTGGGGAAGTTCTCGAACAGGAAGCGGCGCCAGTGGAACTGGTACGGCGAGGTGATGGCACCTGCGGCCATCAGCAGGTCGAGCGGGGCCTTCTGCGCACGGCGCGAGGCCTCGACCACGGCCTTGTACTCCGAGGCGTTCTTGTCGGGCTTGAAGAGAATCTTGTACAGCTGCTCGCGCACGGGGGCGGGGCAGGTGCCGGCGATGAGTTCGTCGGCCCAGGCGTCGATCTGCAGCGCGAGCTGCTTCTTGCGCTCGATGCCCAGCAGGGCGGCCTTCACGATGTCTTCGGGCGCCTTCTTGAACATGCCCTTGCCGGCACGTCGGAAGTAGTGCGGCGCCTCGAACAGGCGGAACAGTGCGGCGGCCTGGTGCGTCGGGCCGGCCTTGGCATCGAAGTAATCGCGCGCCAGGTCGGCAAAGCCGAACTCGGTCTCGGGTGCGAACTCCCAGGCCAGGTCGAGGTCGATCTCCTGGGCCAGGCGCTGGCCTTCGGCCAGCAGCTCGGCGGGCGTGGGTTTGTCAAATTTGAGCAGCACATTGGCTGACTTCACTTTCACGCGCTTGCCCGAGTCGAGCTCCACCTGGGCGGAGCTGTCGGCTTCGGACATCACGCGGCCGGCGAGGAATTTTCCGGCGTCATCGAACAGTGCATACATGGGGCGATTGTCGCCTGAACGGCGAAGGCTTCAGGCGGACGGCGACAGATCGAGAAAGTCGAGCAAGTGGGGCAGGTGATCGTCGTAGTCGGAGAGGGCATGGTCACTGCCTTCGACGATGCGCAGGTGGGCGCCGCGGTAGCGCTCGGCCATCTCGCGCCAGTCGAGCACCTCGTCGCCTGTGGCGATCACGGCGAAGTAGCGCGACAGGCGTGTCAGTTCGGTGGGCGTGAGCTCGGCCAGCTCATCGACAAAGCCGGGCTGAAAGAAAAAGCGGTCGTCGTTGTGCCAGTTCGTGGTCTCGCCGATGTGCTTGGCCAGCGAGACCGACGGGCTCACCGACGGGTTGAGCAGCACGGCGGGGCAGTCGAGCTGCTCCGCCAGCACGGTCGCGTAGAAACCGCCCAGCGAACTGCCGATGACGGCCATGCGGTCGGTGGGCCAGCCGGCCACACCGGCCAGCAACTGCGTGATGGCTTCTCGCGGGGAGGGCGGCAACTGCGGGCACCACCAGGTGACGCGGGGCGCGTGCTTTTTCACCCAGGCCGCCGTGCGCTGGGCCTTGGCCGATTGGGGCGACGATCGAAAACCGTGGAGGTACAGCAAATGGGTGGTCATGGCACGCTTCACCGGAGGAGTCGGCACAGTCTAGAGCCTGTTCACACGGAATGATCGCCCTGGGGCGTTTTCAGCCCAGGCAGATCCTGAGTTCAGCGGCGAGCCGGCAGCAGGGCCCGGGCGGCCTCGATGCGCAGGGCCATCGGCTGTGATTCGTCGTTCATGACCTGGAGCAGAAAATGTTCAGCGGCCGCGCCGGGCGCCTTGGGGTCTCGGGGCACTGAGGGCGAAGCGGTCGGCACCGCGGGCACTGCAGCATGGGGAACGTTGGCCTGCGCCAGCTCAGGGTGGAGTTTGGCCCACACCTCGTCCCATGCACTGGTGGTGATGCTGCGCAAGGGGGTCAGCAGGTCGGCCTGCCCGTCATCGCTGGGGGTGAGGTCGAGCCAGGGCGTGTCAGCAAACACGGCGGCCAGGTCGGGCGCGACGAAGGCCGACCAATCGCCGCTCAGCCGCTGCTGCGCGGGAACAGGCGGCGCGTGCACGGCCTCGCCGGGTGCTGCGGGATCGGCCGCGGGCCACAGGCTCACCCGCTTGGCCGCCACGTCGGGAAGGAAGCGGTGGCGCAACGCCGCCAGGAAGGCCTGGGCTTGCGCCACGGGCACCGCCTCGGCCGTTGAGAACCAGAGTTGAAAGCCGTCGGTGCCCGACACCGCGATGGCGGGCGCAGGGAGGTCGAGTTCAGCTTGCACGCCGCGCCACACAAGGGCCACCGCATCCCAGTCGGCCGGCCGGGCCAGTTCCAGCACCATGGCCCGCACCTGGCCCTGCGGTCCGATCAGCGGTGTGCCGTGGACGGGCTCGCCCCCCGGAGCAGGCGGGGTGCCCGCATCGGGAAGGTAGAGGCGATGCCACTGGGTCTGGAGTCGGGTCATGGGCAAACGAAGGGCAAACGAGTGGGAGCGCGGGCCACGGCAACATGCAGCGGCGACGGGGCGATGGTATGCGTGAATCGGATGTGACAGGCTCGCGGGCCCGGTGTACGTCCTGGGCTGCACCGAGGCGGCATTTCCGCGGAATAGGGCCACGCATGGCGCGTGCGCACGCCAAGGCCGGTTGACAGGACCGCCGCGGCACCCGTACCGTGGGATGCGCCGCAGGCACGGCCGGAACTCTTGCAGCCTGGCATGCTCCATGTCATGGACGCTGTGGTGCCAGACTTCGGATGCCGCCTCGCTGGCTCTCTTTTCGGCTCTGCTGCAGTGCGCAGACCCACCTCTGGTTTTCCCTTTTCAGGATGTCTCAGTGAACGACGCATTTCCCCGCTCCCTGCACCGTGCTTCTCTGGATCGTATTGCCGGCCCTGTGACCGGCCCTTCAACAGCCTCATGGAATCCCACGCTTGCACTTGCACCACCGCGCCGCTTGGCTTTGACTGCGATGGCAGCATCGGTGCTGTTGTCTGGCTGCAGCACGCTGATGCCCGCAGCCGCGCCTGCTGGTGCCACGGCGGCAGCGCCGAGTACCACCCCGGTGGCGGCGCGTTTCGGTGTACCGGTCCCTGCCAATGGTCAGCCGCCCGCAGCGGCGGCATCGGCTGCATCCGCGCCCAATGGGCAGCCCACGGCCGCACCGGCCGCAAGGCCCGACCCGGCGGCAGCCCGGCCGTTCGAAGACGTCATCCGCGGCGCCACGCGGCAGGCCGGCTACTTTCCGTTGTGGCGCAAGGACGAGCGCCTGTGGCTTGAAATTCCGGTCGAGAACCTTGATCGGCCTTTCCTGTTTTCGGCCAGCATCTCCAACTCGGTGGGCGAGCGCGGGCTCTATGCTGGGCAGATGGGGCCGTACTGGCTGGCGAGCTTCCGCAAGATCGGCAGCAACCTGATGCAGCTCGTGGCGCTCAACACCGACCATGTGTCCAGCAGCGAGCCCATGAAGGCCGCGCTCGACCAGTCATTCTCCAAGAGCCTGCTGGCCGCAGCGGTGATTGCCAGTGCCCCGCACCCGGAGCGCAAGTCAGTGCTCATCGATGCGGCGTTCCTGCTGTCGGACATCCCCGGCTACGCCACCACGATCGACGCCGCGTACCGGTTGCCGTTTTCGCTCGACCGTGGCAACTCCTACTTCGAGAAGACCCGCGCGACCAGTGAGCTGACCAGCGTGAATGCCCGGCTGCACTACGCAATGGCGCGCCTGCCCGCACCCCCGGTCACCCCACCAGGCCCGGGTGCACCGACGCTGCCCTCCACGCTGCCCGACCCGCGCAGCCTCTTCGTGGGCTACGTCTACAACTTCACCAAGCTGCCCGAGCAGCCCATGGCCACGCGCCGCCTCGACCCGCGCATCGGGCATTTCTCCGACGTCGTGATCGACCACACCACCGACCTGAAAGCCAACCCGCGCATCAGCTACGTGAGCCGCTGGCGCCTGGAGAAGGTCGATGCCGCTGCCGCGCTGTCCGAGCCCAAGCAGCCCATCGTCTACTGGATCGACAAGAACGTGCCGGTGCGTTACCGCAAGTCGGTCGAAGCCGGCATCCTCGAATGGAACAAGGCCTTCGAGAAGATCGGCTTCAAGAATGCCATCGTCGTGAAGCAGCAGGCGGACGACGCCGACTTCGATACGCTCGATTCTCGCCACGCATCCATCCGCTGGTTCGTGGGCAAGGACGTCAGCTTTGCCAGCGGCCCGCACCACGCCGACCCGCGCACCGGCGAGATCATCGACGCCGACATCATCATGAGCGATGCCTTTGCACGCGGCGCGCGCCGTGTCGTGAGCGAGGGCGTGGGCCACACCGCCGAGCAGAAGCTCGCCGAGCT